>JAFQGY010000251.1 GCA_017415325.1 Clostridia bacterium | reverse complement strand
GGTCTGATACACATATCCGTCCTCCCGCAATTTCATTTTGCAGGAACAGTATGCACACAAGCTGTGTAATTTATACATTCCGCTCCCGATCATAATTACTGTTTAAATATTGTGGAAAAGACGGAAATATTTATAGAAATTTTATAATATTTGTTGACTTTCTCCTGTTTCTGTGGTATGATTCTTTTACAGATGTTCTCTGCAACAAATAATTCAGATAATAAAGCTATTATTGTCATTATCAGATCTGCAAAGGAGATTTTCCATGCATACCAGAAAACTGCTGGCACTGTTTCTTGCCATCCTGATGACCTCTTCTTCCGTAATCGGCTGTGCACAGTCTGCCGAAGAAACGGAGACCACTGTCGAAACCGCTGCGGAAACTGTCGTGGAAACCGAAGAAGAAACCAAAGTATCCGATGATCTGCCGGAATCGGATTTTGAAGGCTATCAGTTCAACATCTTCAATTCCAATCCCGAATCCAACACATGGTTTACAACCGTCCATGTTACCGCCGCCGAAGACTCCGGGGAAGCCATTCCTTCCGCCATCTTCAACCGGAACCTGATTGTGGAAGACCGGCTGAACATCAAGATTGTGGAAACGGAACAGACCGCCGCACAGATCAAAAACGCCATTACGGCCGGGGATGGTTCTCTGGACATGACGCTGATGCAGGGGGCAAACGTTCTTTCCTATGCCCAGTCCGGATATCTGAAGGATCTGCATGAAATGCCTTATCAGAATTTTGAAAAGCCGTACTGGGATACCAACGCTGTCGAACAGCTTTCCATCTGCGGCAAGCTGTATGTGGGTGTGGGGGATTTCATCACTACCCAGATTGATGAAACCAGCTGTATGTTCTTCAACAAGGGGCTGGTGGCCGACCATGGCGTAGAAGATCCCTATGAACTGGTGCACGAAGGCAGATGGACACTGGATAAGCTGGGCGAAATGGCAACCATCTCCGGCAACGACACCAACGGGGACGGCAAATTCGACGACAACGACGACTATGGTCTCATGTCCTGGCGTGGTGTGTTCTACATGTTCCTGCTGAACGGCTGCGGGCATACACTGATCGAAAAAGATACGAATGACGTGCCTGTCTTCACCTTCTACAACGAAAACTTTATCAATGCGTATGAAAAGATTCTGGGGATCGTTCACGGCGACGAACGTGTTTACTATGATGCGGAAGTCAAGAAGAACACCAGGGGTCTGGCCAGTGACCACCGGGTACAGGAAGTGATGTTCCCGGCAGACCAGGTTATGTTCTGGGTGGAATGCATCAGCTGGGCCAAGGCACTGCGGGAAATGGAAGCCAACTTCGGGATCCTGCCTGCTCCCAAATATGATGAAGCCCAGAGCCAGTACTACTCCTGCAACAACGGGAACTTCTTCGGTATGTCCATTCCCGTATCCGTATCCGATCTGGACCGCACCTCCATCATTCTGGAAGCCATGCAGTCCGCCTCCACCGATACCGTGCTGGCTGCCTACTACGATGTCACCCTGAAGACCAAGCTGACCCGTGACGAAGAATCCGCTTCCATGGTGGACATCATCTTCGACACCACCACCTACGACTGCTCCACTGTATATGGGCTTGGCAATGTAAAGACCGATATTTACACCAAAGCCTCTACCAATGACCCCGATCTGGCCTCCTTCTATGAGAAGAAAAAGACTTCCCTGGAAACCAGTATCCAGAAGATCGTGGACAACTTCGCCAAGCTGGACTGAGCGCTGACAGCTTCTGAAAACGCCTGCAAACAAAAAAAGACCTGTCCGATGCGGATTTTTCCGAAAATGCTCCGCATACGGGCAGGTTTTCTGCTGTCAGGCTATACTTTTTTGGTTTCCGGTTCTTCCTCTGCCATGGCACCCATGACACTGCGCACCGCTTCGATGATCATCCGGCAGTCCGTCTCCACCCCTTTTCTGGCTTCTTCATATTCCCGGTGCATCCGGGCTACCGTTTCGCTGATCCGGCACAGATCTCCCGTGGGCTTTATCTGCAGTTTCTTCCAGTTCTGCCGGAACAGATCATGAAGCCGGTACTCATACTGCCGGTGGGTGGCAAGGGACATACGGCGTGTTTCGTCGTGGGATCCGGTGAAAGAATCGGTCAGATAGTGGCACAGCATACCGGTACGAAGCCACCAGAGCGTGGAATGGGTACGGGATCCGTTCATGTGCCGTTCCATTTTCTTTCGCTTGAATGTGTAGCTGTGTCCCCGCAGATGGTTTTTTCTCGACAGAGTCAGATAGGAAAAAACATTGATGTCCGGCAGGATATTGCCGATGACAAAGGCCCCCTTTCTTCTGCCTCGGAGGGCATAGGTACCGGATAAGGTTCTGGCGATTTTGATGTGGTCTTTGGCTTTCATAGATTCTCCTGTATTTTTGAAGGCTGTTTTGTATGGAACCGCGCATGGGGGGAAATCCTTGCATATTAACAGAAATTTTCCAAACCATGCCCTTGCATTTCAGGAATGCATATGATAGAATATACTCTGGTAAAGTATACAGCATGATGGGCTGTATGTCCTGTTGTCCGTCCATGAGGATTATGAGCGTACTGTTATGAATAAAATTGTCAAACGTGCCCTGGCGGCTCTGTCTAAATACGATGTGGATCTGAAAAACCGGTATCAGGAAACCCGCCAGTTTGAAAAAGCCACCCGTCCCTATTACAACCGGATTTCCACCAATATGATGGAACGGAAGCTGTATCTGGCAGATCGTACTCTGCTGACAAGAGCCTTCAGCCGGGACGGAAAAATCGCTCCGGTAATTGTATTTTTCCACGGCGGCGGCTTTGTGACCGGAGATTTTGACAGCTACAGCCATGTCTGCGCCCATCTGGCCATAAAAACCGGCTATAAGGTAGTGGCCGTGGATTACAGACTGGCGCCGGAATATAAATTTCCAGCGGGTCCTGAGGACTGTTATGAAGCAGTACAGGCGATTCTTACCCACTGTGCGGACTGGTATCAGACGGATCCGGACGACATTGTGATCATGGGAGACAGTGCCGGCGGAACCCTTGCCTGTGTTTCTTCCATGATGGCCAGAGACAGGGGCGGAATCCTGCCGAAAAAGCAGATTCTGGTATACCCCGCCGCCTGGTGCGACTACAGAGAAGGAACACCTTTTGCCTCTGTGGCAGAAAACGGGGAGGAATATCTGCTGACCGTCAAAAAGCTGCAGGACTATATGGAACTGTACCGGAATGCGGAAACGGACTATGAACACCCGTATTTTGCACCGCTGCGGCACACGGATTTTTCCCATCTGCCCGACACGCTGATTCTGACAATGGAATTTGACCCTCTGCGGGATGAAGGCGAAGCGCTGGCCCGTGCCCTGAAAACAGGCGGTACTCCTGTGACCGTCCGCCGGATCAAAAACGGAATCCACGGAATGCTGTCCCTGCCGCCGGCCACCCCCATCACCCGTCAGCTGTACAAGCATATTATTGAGTTTTTACCAGGAGTTATACATGCCGAACGAAACGAAACCAAACTCCCCTAAAGAAAACCGGTTTCATTACTGGCGCGATAAGACAGTGCGCTGGGAACGACTGGACAATATGGCTAAAGTTTTCCCGGCACTGGTATCCCGGGAAGACAGCGAAGTGTTCCGGATTTCCTGTGTGCTGAAGGAATCCGTCCATCCGGGAATACTGGAAGAAGCGGTGCTTTCCGCCATGGAGGAATACCCGCTTTTTTCCTGTACCCTGCGGCATGGAATGTTCTGGTATTATCTGGAACGTACCAGCTACAAGCCCACTGTGCATGAAGAAAATGCGTCCCCCTGCAGCCCCATCTACCAGAATGAACCCTGCCGGCTGCTGTTCGATGTTTCGTATTATAAAAACCGGGTACATCTGGAAGTGTTCCATGCCCTGTGCGACGGTACGGGGGCTTTCATGTTCTTCCGGACGGTGCTGACCCATTATCTGACCATGCTGCACCGGGATGTGGTTCCCTCCGCCATGCCGGATATCGGGATCGACAGCTCCGGCAGCGAGAAGGCTGTGGACAGTTTCAGCCAGTATTATAACAAAAAACGGATCAAAAGTAAAGATATTGCCGGGATTCTGGGGAAGGAGAGAAAAAAAGTGTACCGCCTCCGGGGGCAGAAAACCCATGATCTGCGGCTGCTGGTGACCGAAGGCTGTGCATCGGTACAGGCTGTCAAAGCGGCGGCCAAAGCGGAAGGGGTTACGGTTACCGTTCTGACCACGGCACTGCTGATCGCCAGCCTGCGGGACATCATGGATCCCCGTGACCGTCAGAAACCGGTCTCCATTGCGATACCCGTGAATCTGCGGAACTATTTTCCCTCCGACACAGCCCGGAACTTCTTCGGCATTGTGAATATCGAATATGACTTTGCAAACGGGGAAGATCTTTCCTCCATCTGCAAATCCGTCACGGAAACCCTGCAGCAGAAACTGACGCTGGCAGCCATGGAAGAGATCATCGCAGAACAGGTGAAAATCGAAAAATTCTGGCTGGTGCGGATTCTGCCCCTCGGTCTGAAGAATTTCGTTATGGCCAGGTATCAGACCCTAAGCGACAACCGCCGTACCATCTGTCTGTCCAATATGGGCAAGGTGGACATGCCGCCGGAACTCGCGGAATATGTGGACAGTTTTCTGGTGATCAACAGTTCCGCCTCCAAGCAGGTATGCATCTGTTCCTACGGTGACCGGATGCAGGTGGTGTTCTCCGGAATTCTGGCAGGCCGGGAACTGGAGCGTTCTTTCTTCCGCCGTCTGGCAGCCATTGATCCGTCCCTGACCATCACCACGAACTATACCGGGAAGGAGGTTGAAGAATGATGGAAAATACTTCTTCCCGGAGCAGTTACTGCCCCAAATGCGGTGTGCATCTTACCGGGGAAAGAAACCGCTGCCCCCTGTGCGGCAAAATCCTGAGCGACTGTCCGGAGGAAAAATCCGTGGCCTATCCGGAAATTCCGCAGCAGTTTTCCTATAACCTGATTTTCAAAATCTCCACCTTCGCCGCCATTGTCAGCATTCTTGTCATCAATATCATCAACTCTGCGTTCATCCCTCATCTGGCACTGTACATTCCCCTGACCCTGATCACCATCTGCGCCTGGCTCATTGTCAACATCGGTTACCACAAGCGGAAGAATATCCCGAAAAACATTCTGTATCTGGTGATCATCTCCATGGCGGTGTGTATCTGGATCGACTACCTGCTGGGCTGGTATCACTGGAGCGTCAATTATGTCCTACCCATCATGTCCTCCTCCCTGACCACATTTTACTTTGTGCTCTCTCTGGTGGACCGGCGGAATTCTTCCACATACGGAATCTATTTCCTGCTGAGCATGATCGGTGCTATGCTGACCTTCGCCCTGTACATCTGTGACGTGATCTATGCCCGTGCCTTTGCGGTCATCAGCGTGGCTGTCAGCGTGGGGCTGCTCTGTTTCCAGCTGCTGTTCCGCTGGCGGAGCTTCTCCTCGGAGCTGTCCAGCCGGTTCCATGTATGACCGGTATCCGGGAACTTTGTGAATAAAATTTTACGATTTTTCCGGTTTCCTATTGACAAACGGCCGATTCCGTGTTATACTGACTTCAATTAAGAGATTTATGATCGGAAGAAGGAGGTACAATCCATGAAGAATTATTTTGAATCTCTGGTGCGTGCCAATTACCGCTGCGGACGAATGTTTCCTGCCCGGACAGTTTGTGCTGGGTGTTTCGTCGTGCCGTTTTCTTCCGTACAGCCGCATTGACGCAATCATAGCATAACACAGTCCGGGACATGGTGGATTCTCTGTTCCGGACTTTTTCCATGTAGAGTAAAAAGGAGTATTGTCTTGATCGAATTACAAAACGTCTCGAAAATTTTCCAGACGGACAAAGCACAGGTGGAAGCGGTGCGGGATGTTTCCCTGAAAGTGGAAAAGGGCGACATCTTCGGCATCATCGGTCTGTCCGGTGCCGGGAAATCCACCCTTGTCCGCTGTATCAATTATCTGGAAGTTCCCACCTCCGGGAAGGTACTGTTCAAAGGAACCGATCTCGGTTCCCTGTCCCACAAGGATCTGCTGACCACCCGCCGTTCCATCTCCATGATTTTCCAGAGTTTCAACCTGCTGGCCCAGCGCAATGCCCTGCGGAATGTCTGCTATCCGCTGGAAATCGCCGGGGTGCCCAAGAAGGACGCCATGGAAAAGGCAAAGAAGTTGCTGACCATCGTAGGTCTGGAAGACAGAATGTATTCCTATCCCGCACAGCTGTCCGGCGGGCAGAAGCAGCGTGTCGCCATCGCCAGAGCCCTTGCCACCGATCCGGAAGTGCTGCTCTGCGATGAAGCCACCAGTGCCCTGGACCCCAACACCACCCGGGCCATTCTGGATCTGCTGCAGGACATCAACAAAAATCTGGGCGTCACCATCATCGTTATCACCCATGAAATGCGGGTTGTGGAACAGATCTGCAACAAGGTAGCGGTTCTGGACCACGGTGTTGTGGCGGAAACGGGGCTGGTGAAGGATATCTTTGTTTCTCCCCAGTCTGCCATTGCCAAGGAACTGGTGCTGCCCAAGAATGCCGCCGTGCCGGAAATCCGGGGAAATACCGTACTGCGACTGGTATTTGACGGGGAATCCTCCTATGAACCGGTGGTTTCCAACCTGTCTCTGGAATGCCACACCGCTGTGAACATTCTGGGAGCGGACACCAAGAACATCGGCGGGAAAGCCTATGGGCAGATGCTGCTGCAGCTTCCCGAAGACGAAGCTTCCATCACCCGGATCCGTGCCTATCTGGATTCCCGGAATCTGAAATATGAGGAGGTGCACGAAAATGTCTGAGATCTTCTCTCCCGAAATGCTGTCCATGTACGGGAAAGCCATTCTGGACACCCTGTATGTGACCTTCTTCAGCACCGCCATTGCCTACATTCTGGGGCTGCCGCTGGGGGTTCTGCTGTACGGTACCTCCGCTGACGGAATCTTCCCCAACAAGCCCGTCAACAGCATCGTGGGCTTTGTGGTAAACATCCTGCGTTCCATTCCCTTCATTATATTGTTGGTAATGACCCAGCCGCTGGCCAAAATCGTTGTGGGCACCAAGCTGGGAAATAATGCGTTTATCTTCTATCTGGTGATTGCCGCCGCACCCTATGTGGCCCGTATGGTGGAATCCTCTCTCCGGGAAGTGGACAGAGGGGTCATCGAAGCCGCCCAGTCCATGGGTTCATCCAATATGCAGATCATCACCAAGGTGGTTCTGCCGGAAGCGAAACCCTCCCTGATCGTGGGCAGCGCCATCGCCATCACCACCATCCTCGGGTACACCCCCATGACCTACCTGATTGCCGGCGGCGGCCTCGGTCAGCTTGCCATCCAGTACGGTCTGTACCGGTTCACCGACTCCATCATGTATATCTCTTCCCTGCTCCTGATCATTCTGGTGCAGATCATGCAGGAAGGCCTCGGCTATCTTGCGAAGGTCTGCGACAAACGGATCCGGAACAAGGGTTGAATATAATCAAACAAACCTGAAAAGGAGAACTCTATCATGAAAAAAATCATCGCACTGGCACTGTCCGCTCTGCTTCTGGCCGGTTCTCTGGTTTCCTGCGGCGGATCCGACAGCAACACCATCAAGGTTGCCGCTACCTCCACCCCTCACGCAGAAGTTCTGGAAGTCTGCAAGGCCGCTATGGAAGAAAAGGGCTTCAAGCTGGAAATCATGGTGGTGGACGACTATGTGACTCCCAACAACGCTACCGAATCCGGTGACGTAGACGCCAACTACTTCCAGCATCAGCTGTATCTGGACTCCTTCAATGCGGAAAACGGCACCCATCTGGTAACCGTTGCCAACGTACACTACGAACCCTACGGAATCTATGCAGGCACCTGCTCCTCTCTGGACGGTCTGAAGAACGGTGACGCCATTGCCGTTCCCAACGACCCCACCAACGAAGCACGCGCACTGCAGCTGCTGGCCGCACAGGGTCTGATCACCCTGAAGGAAGGCGCAGGCCTCACCGCCACCAAGAACGACATCGTAGACAACCCGAAGAACCTGGACATCAAGGAAATGGAAGCTGCCCTGCTGCCTGACCAGCTGGACGAAGTTGCCATGGCCGTTATCAACGGGAACTACGCCCTGGCCGCCGGTCTGGATGTAAACAAGGCTCTGGCCATCGAATCCACTGAATCCGAAGCCGCTCTGACCTATGTGAACGTACTGGTTGTGAAGGAAGGCAACGAAAACAATGCCGCTGTGAAGGCTCTGGCTGAAGTAATGACCAGCGACATCGTAAAGGAATATATGCAGAACACCTACGGTACCGCTGTAGTACCCATGTTCTGATAAATCAAGAGAAAGCTGTCTGCTCTGTTATAGGGCAGGCGGCTTTTTCTTTATGGAATTCTCTGGTACTTTTTTAACATTTTTCTATTTACAAATCCGCATCTTTCCGTTATAATACCCATATAGAGATTCCCTGTCCATCCCATACTACACGCCTCATGGCAGAAAGGACCCCTATGAAACGTATCTTTGCCTGTCTGCTGGCACTGCTTCTGTTGTCTTCCTGCGGAAATACATCCGGTACAGAGACCACTGCCGATCCGGCTGCAGAAACCACCGCGGAAACTGCCGCAGAAACCAAACTCACCGCTGATATTCCTGATGTACACTATGACGGATATACCGTTACCTACCTGACCGGCGATCCCTATGTGGATCACTTCCGGCTGATCACGGAACTGACCGGGGAACCCCTGAGCGACGCTGCCTACAACCGGAATCTGTCCGTTTCCGACCTGCTGGGCGTGGAATTTGATGCCATGCAGGTAGACATAGGGCAGGTTGCATCCACCCTGCAGAATGCGGTTGCTGCCGGAGATGCCACATATGACTATGTCTTCCCCCATGCCACCGTGGGAGTGCCTGCCATGGTTACCGGTGGACTGCTGTACAACATCAAGTCCCTGCCGGTTGTGGATTTCTCCAAGCCCTGGTGGAACGAAAGCATGACGGAAGCCCTGGCCATCGGAGACACAGCCTACTATATGTCCGGGGACATTGTGATGACCTGGCAGGGGATGCTGGCGATCCTGTTCAACAAGGACTATCTGGTCAACTATAATATTGAAGAAAACCTGTATGATCTGGTCAGGGAAGGCAAATGGACCTATGACAAAATGCTGTCCCTGATGGAAGGGGTCGGCATGGATCTGGACGGGGACGGAAAAATGACTGCCGCCGACCAGTTCGGTATGCTGGGGAACCTGAACACCGGATACGGCACCATCATCGGATGCGGTCAGCCTCTCACCACCCGGAATGCGGAGGGTTACCCTACACTGGCGCTGAACACGGAAAAGATGATCACCATTGTGGAAAAATATTATGCCATGGTGAATTCCCCCGACACATGGATGGATGCATACGGCAGTACCACCTATGCTACCAGCATATACCGGGACATCCTGATCGAAGGCCGTTCCTTCTTCACCGAACTGGACATCGGCGGGCTGTACTCCTACCTTCGGGAAATCGAATTCGACTTCGGCATCCTGCCCCTGCCCAAGTTTGACGAAACCCAGAAACAGCACCAGATCTTCTGCGGCGCCGGTCTGATCGGTGTGCCGGTGAACACTGCCGATCCGGAAAGAAGCGGTGCTGTAGCGGAAGCACTGGCATTCTACAGCTACGAAATGCTCCGTCCGGCATTCTTTGATGTGGTTCTGGAAAACAAATCCGTCCGGGACGAAGACTCCTATGAAATGATCACCCTGATGCACGAAAACAAGACTTTCGATTTCGGCTTCAACTTCGACGCCACCGGCCAGTGCTACAACATGCTCAAGGTCGTTGTCATCGACAAGAAGAGCACGGACTTCGCTTCCCATTATGCATCTGTCGAAAAATCTATTGTTTCCGGCTTTGACAAGTTCATCGCGGACTTTGAAGCCAATCAGTGACAAAACTCTGCTGCAAAGGAGACTGTATTATGGAAATTCGCAATCCAAACGAACACACCGCCATCTGGCACAACCCGAATTCCTTCTTCCGCTACAACGGCTGGCCTTCCGTCTGCAGGGATGATGAAGGTACCCTGTATGCCGTATGCTCCGGGTTCCGGGTAAGCCACATCTGTCCCTTCGGGAAAACCGTCCTGTTCAAAAGCTGGGACGAAGGGAAAACCTGGTCCGTTCCCATGGTCATCAACGATACCTGGCTGGACGACCGTGACGCCGGGATTATCTGTCTGGGCGGAAAAACGGTACTGGTAACCTGGTTTGCCCATCCTGTTTCTGTGTACACCACCACCTATGACAAAGCCATCCGGGGTGCCTGGGGCGGATCCGGCGGGGTACTGGACATGTATTCCACCATTCCGGAAACCGAAGGCATGGGCGGCTCCTTTGTGCGGGTCTCCCACGACGGCGGTATGACCTGGGATCCCACCGTAAAGCTGCCGGTAAGCACCCCCCACGGCCCCATTCTGATGAAGGACGGCTCTATCCTGTATCTGGGGAAGGAACACTACTCCTACGGGGAGGAAAAGGAACATATCATCTCCACCTGGGAAAGCCGGGACGAAGGAAAAACCTGGCAGAAGCTGGGAGAACTGGACATCCCGGAAGGCACAAAATGGGACAATTTCCACGAACCCCATGCAGTGGAACTGGACGACGGCAGAATCCTGGGCATCATCCGGGCGCAGGGTGCTGAGGTTGCCTTCGGGTTCACCATGTACCAGACCTGGTCCGACGACGGCGGCAAAACCTGGAGTAGTTGGGTTCCCATGAACATCTGCGGCTCTCCTCCTCATCTGCTGAAGCACTCCTCCGGCGCCATTGTACTGGTTTACGGCAGACGGGCGGAACCCTTCGGAGAACGGGCCATTGTCACCAGAGACGGCGGAAAAACCTGGAGCGATGAAATCGTCATCTGCGAAACCACGCCCTGCGACCTGGGGTACCCGGCTTCCGTGGAACTCTCGGACGGCTCCATCCTGACGGTATATTACCAGCAGTATGAAAAGGAAGGCTTCCCCTCCATCCTGGCCACCAGATGGTCCCTGTAACACAGCATGGAACTTTTGGGTATTTTCGCTAAAAAATGCTAAGGTTTTTTATCAATTCCGTAAAATATTAGTTCATTCGATTGACTTTTCGATCATGATGTGATATGATATGTGTATGCAAAATTCTGCAAATCAAGAAAGGACATTCTTATGAAAAAACTTCTTACCATGCTTCTGGCAGCCGCCATGGTTCTCGGCATGACCGTTACCGCCGGCGCCGCTGACGCAAAACTGGAAAAGACCTATGAAGAAGCAGCCCACGGCGATCTGCTGTTTACCGCTGACTTCTCCTCCACCGGCGGCGTTTTCGCTCCTCACAGTGTAAACTCTGCTGTTGACGCTCTGGCCAACGTGGATCCCATTGTATCCGACGGCGGTAAGACCGTAACCCTGAGAAGCACCGCAGACGCCACCACCAACCAGCTGAACATCTGGGGTGACAAGATCGAAGAACTGAAGGCATCCTCCACCACTTCTTACACCATGACCTACAAGGTTCGCGCCAACGGTCAGTACGGTAAGAACAACTCCATCGGTGTAGGCGGCTGGTTCCTCGAAGAATGGCCCACTGCCGGCGAAGATGAATACAAGCACTACGCCAACTACGGCAACCACAACACCCTGGCCGAAGACGGCACCGTATATCCCGAAAGACGTACTGCTCTGTCCTGGGCCAACACCAAGATGGGCGACTATGTATACGGCGTACAGGAAGCATACGAAGACGCTGACGGCTACATCACTCTTATGATCGAATTCGACGGCCCCTCCCAGACCTTCACCAGCTACTACGCCAATGACGAAGTTGAAACCGCCGAATGGATCAAGCTGGAATCCCAGCCCATGGCCGAACTCAGCGACAACGACTGCATGTGCGTTATGTTCTACGTTTGGTACGCTCCCGTTGACACCACCGTGTCCGATGTGAAGATCTTCAAGGGCATTGGTCTGACCAATGAACAGCTGACCTATGACCCCGTTGCTGCTGCCGCCGCTGCTGCTGAAGCCGCTGCTGCCGAAGCTGCCGCCGCTGCTGCTGAAAACGCTGCTGTTGCTACTGCTCCCCAGACCTTTGACGCTGGTGTGATCGCAGCCGTATCCACAATCGTTTCCGCTGCCGGCTACATGCTGACCAAGAAGAGATAATTACGCATAGCTCCATTGCAAGACGGTATCTGAACAGGTACCGTCTTTTTTTCCGGCAGGATGTTCCCTTGACATTCCGGCAGGACTCTGGTATACTATTTTCAGAAAGAATCATAACGAGGTGTTCTCATGCAAACCAATATCGTAATCGTAGGCGCAGGTCCTTCCGGCATCTTTACTGCGCTGGAAATGATCCGCCGGGGAAGCAGGCAGAAAATTGTACTGATCGAAAAAGGACAGCCTGTGGAAAAACGCCACTGTCCCAAAGACCGTACCGGACACTGCATGAACTGCAAGCCGTACTGCCATATTACCACCGGTTTCTCCGGCGCAGGTGCTTTCTCCGACGGGAAGCTGTCCCTGAGCTGTGAGGTAGGCGGTGACCTGCCTTCCCTTATCGGCGAAACACTGGCGCAGGAGACCATCGATTATGCTGATAAAATTTATCTGGAGTTCGGTGCGGACACCCACGTGGAAGGGCTGGAAAACACAGACGAAGTCAAGGAGATCCGCAAGAGAGCCATTCAGGCAGGGCTCCGGCTGGTGGACTGTCCCATCCGGCATATGGGCACCGAAAAAGCACAGAATATCTACCATGCCATTGAACTGTATCTGCAGGAACACGGTGTGGAAATGTACTTCGGCTGGGAATGCACCAACCTGATTCTGGAAAATGCCGTCTGCCGGGGCGTGATTGTTTCCAACCGCAGCGAAACCATGGAAATTCTGGCGGATCATACCGTTATCGCCACCGGCCGACGGGGTGCGGACTGGCTGGAAAAGATCTGTGCGGAACACAGTATTGCCCACCAGCCCGGGACTGTGGATATCGGCGTACGGGTGGAAGTGCGGAACGAAATCATGGAACAGGTGAACCGGGTACTGTACGAATCCAAGCTGATCGGGTACCCCAAGCCCTTCAAGAACAAAGTGCGCACCTTCTGTCAGAATCCCGGCGGTTTTGTCAGCCAGGAAAACTACGACAACGATCTGGCTGTGGTCAACGGCCATTCCTACAAGGATCTGAAGTCCGACAACACCAATCTGGCCATCCTCTGCTCCCACAACTTCAGCGTTCCCTTCAACCAGCCTATCGAATATGCCCAGAAGGTGGGAGAACTGACCAATATGCTGGGGGCCGGACATATCATGGTACAGCGGTTCGGGGATATTCTGGACGGTAAGCGCACCTGGCCCAAGGAGCTTTCCCAGTCCAACCTGCGGCCCACCCTGCCCGATGCCGTTGCCGGGGACATCACCTCCGCCATGCCATACCGGGCCATGACCAATATCATCGGATTCATGCAGGCGGTAGACCATGTGGTACCGGGCTTTGCCTCCATCGAAACCCTGCTGTACTCTCCGGAACTGAAATTCTACAGCAATCGCATCAAAATGGACGAACATTTCACCACCAGTGTTGCCGGTCTGCACTGTCTGGGGGACTCCAGCGGATGGACAAGAGGTTTGATGATGGCCTCCGTCATGGGGGTACTCATGGGCCGGGAACTGACTGCACAGATGGATTCATAATACAGGAAAAGGAAGGAATTGCATATGAGACAACTGAGACTGGGACGGACGGAAATCGTCACTCCCCAGAACGCATTCGGCGCCCTGCCCATTCAGCGGGACGACACAGCCACCGCCGTAGGACTGCTCCGGAAGGCATATGAAGGCGGCATGACTTTTTTTGACACCGCCAGAGCCTACACCGACAGCGAAGAAAAGGTAGGCATTGCGCTTTCCGATGTGCGGGACAGAATTTTCATCGCCACAAAAACCGGGGCGTCCAGCGTGGAAGAAATGAAGCGGCATCTGGAAACCTCTCTGAAGAATCTGCAGACCGACTACATCGACATCTATCAGTTCCATATGGCGGGACAGTGCTACAAACCCGGCGATGGCACAGGTATGTACGAAGCCATGGAAGACTTTAAGCGGCAGGGGATGATCCGGCACATCGGCATCACCGCACACAAAATCGGCGTGGCGGAAGAAGCGGTGGAATCCGGTCTGTATGCCACCCTGCAGGTCCCT
>JAFQGY010000250.1 GCA_017415325.1 Clostridia bacterium | reverse complement strand
TTTTCCCGGTATCTTTTTCCCTGTTTTCTATATTGCACATCGGCTTTTTTCATTGTATACCAAACCTATATTACACAATCCACCAGGAGTTTTCATGGATATTTATGTAAATTCACCGACACCAACTTTGAAGGCTGTAATGAAGCAGCCCCAGGGTATACTTGAGTGCTCTACAAAATCCAGCAGTTTGGTACGAATCTGTTTGGGGAGACTATCTTTCCAATAACACCAATCCTTTGATTTATCAGTATTTTGCAAATTTTTGTCGCATATTTTGAAAGGAAAGTCTTTCGCTTGGTGACTATGTATGCTATAATGAATATATTGTTTTAAGGAAGAGTTGTCGAAAGCCTGGTCCTACCGTGCCGATATGCGTATATATAGTATGGATGACAGCTTTCATGGATTACACTCTTATCAACCCAAGATAGTATTTGCTGCTGATTGCTCAGCACGAAAAATGAAAGAAAATGACACAAATACGAATGTGAGGTATCGTTATGTTCACATCCAAGCACATATTTTCCGTGATTCTGGCCGCACTTCTGCTGTCCGGTACTGTAGTCTCCTGCGGAAGCCCCGCGGTGGAGGAAACCGAATCTGTTTTGGCAGCGGAAACGGTTCCCGCAGAAACAGAACCCACTCTGGAAGATGAGATCGCCCTGCAGTATGCCGATGCGGATTATGCAGGGGATGATTTTCAGATTCTCTCCATTGCTCCCGGCGGCAAATGGTACAACAATGTAAGCCCGACCATGAACGAAATCTGGTTTGAGTCGATGACCGGAGAGGCTTACAGTGATGCTGTGTATACCCGGAATATCCTGACGGAAGAACTCCTGAATATCCGGATCAAACCGGATTATGCGGCAGCCTCCTTTCCGGAATTTGAAGCACCGGTCAAACAGCGGGTTCTGGCAGGAGACACCGATATGGACGCCGCTCTGGGTTCCCTTTCCTTTACGATCAATCTGGCCGCAGCAGGACATATGACCAATCTGTTCCGGGTAGACACGATGGAGCTGGATAAGCCCTGGTATGATCCGAATATTATCCTGAATTACGGATACAAGGGCGAAAAGCTGTACGCAGTTACCGGTGCCTATAACGTATACGATGACCTGAGCGCACCCATGATTCTGTACGGCAAGCAGATTATGACAGAACACGGTCTCCAGGATCCTGCCGAACTGGTGATAGAAGGTACATGGACTGTAGACAACATGATGACCATGGCGGAAACCGCAACGGTGGATCTGAACGGTGACGGCAGTATGACGCTGGAGCATGATTCCTTCGGGCTCATGGACAACGGAGATATTCTGATACACTTTATGGAAGGCGCCGCACAGCCCATAACCGTACGGGACAGCGACGGAATTCCGGTTGTCAACACGCTGACCGAAAACTATGTGGACATTGCGGAACATATTTTCAACCGTGTCATCGCAAGTCCCGGCACAAAGACCGATTCCAACAGTCTGCTGCAGCCGCTGTTTGAAGAAAACCGTGCCCTGTTCTACGTTTCCATCCTAGCATGCATCAGTGACTACCGGGATATGGAATCGGATTTCAGTCTGCTTCCCATGCCCAAGCACAGCGAGGAACAGGAAAACTATGTGGCTCCCATCAACTCTACGTGGTGTACGGCACTCAGCATTCCCGTATCGGTTGTGGATGTGGAACGGACCGGTACCATTCTGAATGTACTCAGCGCTTTCTCCCTGAACACCGTGGACAAAGCACTTCATGAAATGCTGCTGGGTGCCAAGCTGATCCGGGATGAAGAAACACGGACCATGCTGGACTTTGTTATGGCCAACAAGCAGTACTGCTGGGGCAACGGCTACAACTGGTCCGGAAGAATCTCCCAGGTTCTGAGAAACCAGGTAACCAGCCAGTCTTTCACAGTAGCTTCCGGGATGCAGTCCATCAGTGCGTCTGCTGTGGCAGATCTCCAGAAGTTCCTTGACAGTATTGAAAAACTGCCGTAACCATGCAGAGAACCGGTTTACGGTCATACATATCATTATAACTTTACAGAGGATACGTAATCATGATCAGAATTCTGTTTCAGGGAGATTCCATCACGGACGGAAACCGATACAAGGATCCTGCCAAACGCTGGGATCTGAATCATCAGATCGGGCATTCCTATGTGTTCCAGATCGCAGGCATACTCGGCCGCAGATATATCGGGAAATATTGCTGTATCAATCGTGGGGTTTCCGGCGACACCGTGGAAAGCATCTCGGAACGATGGCAAAGAGACACGTTGGATGAGAATCCCGATATCCTGAGTTTGCTCCTGGGGGTCAACGGCAATGGGAAATGGGACGGTTATTATCCGGAGGGGACAGAAGAACATCTCCGGAATTTCGATGCAGGATATCGCCGGCCGCTGGACAGTGCTGCGGCTCAAAACCCGGCTATACAGTTCATTTTAATAGAACCTTTCGTGCTGCCGGTAGGATCACTCAAAATCCATTATGCGGATTTTTTCCCGGTTTTCCAAAGAAAGCAGAGAATCATTCAGCAAATTGCAGAAGACTACCATGCCGTATGGATTCCTGTTCAGGAGAAACTGCAGTTTCTGGCAGAGGAAACCGAACGTATCGGTTCCCACAATCTGGATCCGGCAGCCTATTGGTTGTGGGACGGCATTCATCCGACAGAAGCCATGCATAGTTTTCTGGCGGATTTATGGCTGGAAGGTGCAGAAAATATTTTGAACCAAGTATAAACCAGATTGTACATTCCCCAATTGCATACCGGCTGACAGTCAGGCAATTCTCTGATCTGCAGACACTTTTTGTGCAATTCAAACTCTGAAAAGGATAAATCAGAATGTATACAACAAAGAATCTCCCCAATTCCCCTATATACTGGGAAATTACAGAAGCAGAAGCCGATATGCCTATGCATTTTCATTCTCATGTGGAACTCATATACAGCCTGGAAGAAAATGTTTTTGTGGTTGATAACAATACATACCCACTCAGAGCCGGTGATATACTGGTGATTTTTCCGATGCAGAACCACTGTATTACCGGCGTGGGACATAAACGTATGATTATAAATTTTACAACCGACTACTGTGCAGAATATCAGGAGATTTTATGGAATTACAGACCTGTTGACCCTGTTATTCCTACAGAAAAAGGTTGTGAACTGGAGTTTCTGCTGCAGCAGGGATACAAATATTATACGAAACATTGTGAAGACAACGATATGTTTGCGTCCAGAATTTCCAAAGGAAATCTGATTTCCATTGTCGGTATATGTTTTTCCGGGATGAATCTGATCAAATTCAACGACCAGAATATCAGTGATCTGAAAAAACTGATCTCCTTCTGCAGTGAGAATTACACCAAGCATTTATCCCTGGATCTGATTGCCCAGGAACTGAATATGAGCCGTACAAATGTATCAAAGTTTTTTTCCGAAGGACTCCAAAAGAATTTCTATGATTTTATCAATATGTTCCGGATTGCCCATGCCAGCCGACTGCTGGAAACTTCATCCGGAAGCATTACGGAAATTGCCATGAATGCGGGTTTTGAGAATATACGTACCTTCAACCGTGCATTCAAAAAGGTATGGGGTATGACACCGACTGAGTTTCAGGAAGCGCTGCTGCAAGGATGAACATTATGATCAGAGAAGTACTCTTCCGGCAAAAAAACGCAAAAAAATGGACAAAATCTCCCATCCGGGCTGTTGCCTTCGTAATCATAAGTCTGCTTTCTCCCCTGATCTCCTGACAGTGGCCTGTCAGTCTGCTTCTTGCACTGGGGTCTTCCATTGTTGTTGTGGGACTATGGTGTTCTGACACAGCACAGATCCGGACATTCAGCTTTCCCGGCGTATTTCTCTGGCTGATCTACTCCATCCTGACCCATTCCTTATACCCACATGATCTCCAATCTCATCACACTGTTGTCCATTGCTGTTGGGAGCATACGGGATATCCGGATAAAGAAATCGTCTCAGCGGAACAAACATCAACGAATATAACATTTCCTATCAACACCATTCGTTCATCCGGATGGTGTTTTTCACCGTTATGTCCGGATTTTCTCTGTATGTGTTATCCTTATATATTGCATATTCCCTTTTCGTACGCTGGCCTCTTGCATAACTTATCCAACTCCGGGTACTGGGTAAAGCGAAGTAAAACGGTTGTGCTGGTTGCATTCAAAGTTTGTTAACGTAATGTCGATCTACGGATTATCAGACCTGAATCAACAAAAACACCCGAAGTCACTGAACAACGGATGTTTTTGTTAAAAATCTCAAATATATTTCACTTATTCACAGAGAAACCCGATCTCCCCAACAGCTGCCGGAACTCTGGCGTATTCGTCCGAGAAGCCTGCCCCATCGGTTACAAAATTGCCGGGGCCGTATGCCCACTGGAGGGTGGGAACGCAGTGCAGCGGGCCGAAGCTGTTCCGCCGGGAGTTCACCAGCGTGATCCGCAGATTTTCTCCGGCTTTCACAGCCTCTGTCACGTCTGCTGTCCAGGGCTCCCATGCCACCGCCTGTTTTCCTTTACTCGTTTCCACGGAGATCAGGGTACCGGTACCATGGGAGATCTTCACAAGAATCTTTTCCGCTGCTTTATCCACATGACTGCCGTAAGTCTGTTCCGGGATCACCAGTGTGACTCTGCCGCTGTAGAAAGGAAGATTCCGTTCTGCCGTATCGGTCAGGGACAGAGTTTCCGGCAGTTTCACCAGTCTGGATGCACCGGCTTTGGCAATGACGCCGAACTGCCCCAGCAGATACACCGCTTCAATGTTGGTGGTTCGCTTGAAATCCGTGACGATGGTGATGACGTTTTCCCCGGTTTTCAGTACCCCTGCGGGAATCTCCATCTTTTTGAACGCATTGTCCACCCACCAGTCGTGGGGATCCGTATTCGTCAGACGCACACCGTTGCAGTAGTATTCCTGCACTTCGGGACGTTCCCCCGCCAGCCATATGGTTCCTTCCGGCAGCACATCCACAAAGAAGGGATATTCCAGCGTCAGCTTTCCGTATGGCACGGTGTATTTCATCTTGGCAAACCAGGGCTGCAGCATTTCCCCGCCCCGGCGTTCGATCCCCAGACGGTCTCTGAGCCGGTTGTCGATCCGCAGAACTTCATCCAGCTCCCCGAATTCCGTGTCGGTATCAAACTTCATCCGGGTATAGTCCAGCACACATACATTGGGTTCGTCCAGTTCGTAGGCGTATTCACCGTCCGTCAGCTTTCCGGTTTCCCTGCCGCAGGAAGGATTCCATACCGGCAGATCTTCTGCATCCCGTGTGAACACCAGAATCATACTGCCTGCCGCTTCCAGGGATACTGTAACAGCAATGCCGTTTTTCTCCTCTGCCGCAGAAAGAACATACCGTTTCCCGTTTTCCGGATCCCATACCTGTGCCTGATAACCTTCCCCTGCACAGAAATGTACCGTAATGTTGTCGGCGGCGTGTTCCGCATCGGTGTTTAGCAGCACGGCCGTAAAAGAAGTGCCATCCTGTCTGGTCTGCAGGAATACCTTTTCCCCGGCATCCACACGGATTTTCTCTGCTCCGGCCATGGATTTCTGCATTTCCCAGATGGTTTCGCTCACCTGCTCCAGCGGCACCTGTACAGCCCCCAGTTCCAGCAGTTCCCGGCAGGCATCGGACGGTAAACCGTTCAGGTACGCAGGCAGTTCTCCCGCAAAGATCACCTTACCGCCGTCTGCAAGGAATGTTTTCAGAATCTCGTATGTGGTTTCCCGCATGGTCAGCATACCGGAGACCACCACGATCCGATAGGATGCCTCCCCAACGTGCAGGAGGGGCTCCTGTTCCTTGCTGAAGCGGTGATTTTCCGCCATGATCTGCTCTTCGCCGTAGTCAAAGTCGATCCGGTTTCCGGTCAGATATCTGAACGTTCTGGCATATTCTGCTTCCAGAGCATGTACATCCGGGTCGGTGGGGGAAATCCACTGGGCCCAGCCGATGTGCGAAAGGCCCCATACGGATTCAATAGGGTTCAGAACCAGCACGTCACAGCAGGCCTGTCCCTGTGTCAGCATCACGCCCAGTCTGGCGAAATAGGTTTCCACAAAGCTGTAGTCCTGCCAGTAAGGGGACTGATAGGAAATGCTTGCCGGGTAGTCACGCTTGCTTTCCCCTTCCATGGTGTACCAGGACAGGTGGGGACAGCGGACGTTGATGCCGAAGAGAGCCTGCCAGTCGCCCACTACTTTATGCTGACGGAGGGGCAGCTCCCAGCCGGTACAGCCGTACAGTTCGGACAGCATCCATTTTTTCCCGGTCTGGCGGCACACGGAGGACAGCTGTTTGGGTACCCAGTAACTGAAATCCTTGTCGGTCAGCATGTCGATGCCGGGATAGCCCATGTTCTGATAGAAGCGCATCAGGGATCCGTTGGGCACAGTCTGATTGGTCATGGAGTTTTCGTGGAGCACATGTCCCGTAAAGATCATGCCGTTTTTTTCGCACCACTGGTTGATGGGCACGGCGAACCGTTCGTTGAACAGATTGCAGCACAGGTCAATGTAATTAATCCGCACTTTCCCCAGCTTTTCTCCGTCCGGACGGTAGAAGATTTCCGGCAGAAAGGGACGCACATCATAGCCGTACCGTTTCATGAACTCGTCAAAAAGATCGTCCGTCCAGCTGATGGGACAGGTGCGGACACCGTCTTTTTCCACGGTTTTGTCCATGGTGGTACCTCTGTGGGGTTCATCAGAGAAAATTCCTTTGATGCTTCTGCCGATCCGGTCGCCGCAGCGTTTTCGGTATTCCTCATGGGTCAGTTCGATAAACTTTTCCACGGCGGCATAACTCATGGTGTCGATGTAGGTATTGCCGTTGTAGTTGGAGTTGGGTTTATCCGGCACGATGCGGAAGGCGAGAATTTTCTTTGTTCCCTCCCCTGTCAGAGAAGCCAGTGCATCTGCCGGATCTTCTCCGTTTTCCAGCTTCCGGTATCCGTGCATGGTCAGCCTGTCTTCCCCGATCACAGCCGCAAAGGCATGGATGATATCCTCTCCCCATTCAAAGGCTGCAGGATCTGTTTCAAAGAGCATCAGGGACTTCATCCGGTACTGAGGATCTTCCGTTACCTTTCCTCCCGCACTGCCGCTGGGCCAACGGTCTTCATCGTACAGCCAGATTTCCAGCCCTTCTTTTTCCCCGGCATCGGCGGTGGAATTGATCAGATCAAACCACTCGTCCCCCAGATATTCCGTGATCAGACCGGAGCGGGAGTGCATGAAATAGCCGCCGAACCCCATTTCACCGAGAATATGGGACTGGTGGATCAGCTCTTCCCTGTCCAGTTCCCCGTTCCATGACCAGAAAGGCTTTCCCCGCCATGGGGCTCCGGGGTTCTGAAATTCTTTATACAGTGCAGACATCTTCATGTGATTGTCTCCTTTGGAGTTTGGTTTGATCAAATTATAGGATACAGGATTGCATATGTCAAGCGGATATGGAATTTTTGGAAAAATTCATGGGAATGTATAGCCAAACTGTGCTGCCTGCTATATAACGTATATGATATTCTATAAAGTGGAACCAACAGGAGCACGATCATGAACAACCAGCACGCCGGAGCCGGCTTCTGGTATGATTCTTTCTGCTGCGATGGGGTCTGCACTGTTATCTGGTCAGAGAATACAAGGCCAATTTACTCATACTCCGGAGGGCGTGAGGTTCAAGTCCCACTCCAGAGGCCAAAACTTTTATACAGTCAGCTTTCCGCCAAAGAAGTCGCTCCTGAATGCGGGTTTAACGACATGTATTATTTTTCCCGTTGGTTCAGCAAACATACTGGGTGTTCTTCAAAAGAATACCGAAAAAATATACGATTATAAAAATTCCCATACATATATTAAGCGCAGTCATTTTCGGATTATGATACCGACAAGATTTATCTTTTACATATCCGCAATACCACAGCTGTACCGTAATGTTTCCGTGGGATCTTCCATAACAGTGGTGAACTTGATATGGCACAGCTGATGAGAATATATGGGAAATATGGTGGAAATGCCCCCATCCGGGTAGGTCATACCCATTATGGCAGGTAAAGTCTCCACACTGCCGGGGTATCCCGCTATGGAAAAGCTGTTTACTACAGGATATCTGAAAGGCATTCCGGATGCTAAAAAGGAGTAGAATTATGATTCAGATCATAAACAATGTACTGAAAAAGCAGAACAATTTCTGGAACCAGTGCTTATTTCATCCTACGGACGCCATTGAAGATCACTGAGGCAGACGGATTTTAGACAAAATTGCCGCTGATGGAGCCATCAAAACGGTGCGGATTTACACTATGTTTGAAGATATTGTCTACACGGACGAGAACAGCAGACTGTGTTATGATTTCCGGCTCAGCGACCTGCGGCTGGACTACATGGTGGAAAAGGGGTACCCGCTGCCGCTGACCTATGCCGGTATGCCCGACGTATTGCCGCATCCACCACCGGGAGGACCAGTGTTTCCAAGAACCAAACCCTCTACAAGGGAAAAATGTGGAACACCTCTGCGCCAAAGGACTACGCCCTCTGGGAAGAAATCTGCCATACATACACAAAACATATCGTGGAACGTTACGAGCTGGAAACTGTGTCCGAATGGCGGCTCCAGTGCTTCAATGAGGTGGATATTCCCCAGTTTTTCCTCTCCGAATATCCCGGCACCGAAGAAGATACTCTGCAATACCGTCTGCCTGCTTACTGTAAGATGTACGAAGCTTTTGAAAATGGTATCCGGTGCATTTCCGAACAGCTACAGATCGGCGGCCCTGCACTGGCGTCATATCAGACATTCCTGGGTGGTTTTCTCGATTATGTGAAGGAAAAGAACCATCCCGCTTTGGATCGGAATTGCCTGCTCTCCCAGAAATGAATATCTTAGAAAATGGATCAAACAGCATGGATACTGCCAGTATTCCACCAATGCCATATCCAGATTCCAGAACCAAACAGTTCGTCCAGGAAATCAGACTTTCCCTGTATTTTTTTCAGCAGACGAGGGAGCACAACCAAATATTCTTTTATATAACCGGAAAAATGAGGAGTACTCATTAAAATTATATTTTGCTGCCGCTTTTGTGGCTGCCATTCCGTGCAGCAGATCATTGTGCGCAGCCAGGATTTTTTTCAGCGTGACATATTTCTTCAGTCCTATTTGCATTTCCTGTGAGAAAACATTTTGTATATGCGATCGGGAAAGTTCAAAATGATCGGCTAAAACATCTATATTGATTGTCTCTTCCAGATTCTCATCTATATATTTCAGAATATTCCCGACCAGGATACTGTGTGTTTTGATTACAGGTGCGGACAAACGGGATACATAACACAAATACGTAAGAATCTGTGTTGCCAAAAATGCAGCACATCTGCAAAAATCCTGCTTGTCGTACATTTCATAATACACATCCAGCAGATGAAACAAATGGAGAAGATTATAATCTGCACCGATATTG
>JAFQGY010000249.1 GCA_017415325.1 Clostridia bacterium | reverse complement strand
GTCGCTGTAGGAGCTGTAGTCCCCGAACTGACCGGAATATTTGGACTTTTTCATGACATGGATGGCGTCCGGTTCGATGAACAGACCCACTTCCTCGTCCACTTTATGTTCGTCGGTGGTCTGGATCATCCATTTGAACCCGTTTATGTCCACGATGATTTCAAAATGCACACCCAGGAAGGTGACGGAGGTTACAGTCCCTTTCAGCATACCCTTGTCGGGAGCGACGATATCCACGTCTTCGGGACGGATCACCACGTCCACTTCTTCGTTCCTGGCAAATCCGGCATCCAGACAGGAGAAGGTATGCCCGGCGAAGGAGGCCTTGTAGTCTTCCTTCATAATACCGTCAATGATGTTGGATTCCCCGATGAAGTCGGCCACAAAAGCGTTTTTCGGTTCGTTGTAGATGTCGATGGGAGAACCGATCTGCTGGATTTTCCCCTCGTTCATGACCACCACGGTGTCGGACATGGACAGGGCTTCTTCCTGGTCGTGGGTGACGAAGATGAAGGTGATGCCCAGCTGTTTCTGAATGTTTTTCAGTTCGTTCTGCATGTCCTTGCGGAGCTTCAGGTCCAGAGCGGCCAGGGGCTCGTCCAGGAGCAGAACTTTCGGACGGAGTACCAGAGCCCGGGCGATGGCAACACGCTGCTGCTGGCCCCCGGAGAGTCTGGAAACGCCTCTCTTTTCAAAGCCCTGCAGGTTCACCAGCCGGAGCATTTCGGTAACCCGTTCTTTGATTTCGGGTTCGGGAACCTTGCGGATCCGCAGCCCGTAGGCGATATTTTCAAACACATTGTAGTGCGGAAAAAGGGCATAACGCTGAAAAATGGTGTTCACCTCACGTTTGTGGGGCGGGACACCATGCATATTCTTGCCGTTTAAGAACAGTTCACCGCTGTCGGGTTCCAGAAAACCGGCAATGATACGCAGGGTGGTGGTTTTACCGCAGCCGGAAGAGCCCAGCAGCGTGACAAATTCTCCGTCCCGGATGGTAAGACTGAGATTGTCCAGCACCTTTTCCCCATCGAATTCCACAGTGATGTTGTTAAGCGAAATAATAATATTCTGTTGATCCATTTTTTGCATCCCCCTTTGCGGCAAAAGTACCACGTATAGCCGTATTACAGCTCTGCGCGAACCCACAGCGAGGCTAACCGCAACCCCCGCAAAGAGTGTGTTACAAGCGAATGGGATCGTTTGCAGCTGCGGTTTCTTGCTTTCCCCGGAAACGGAAGAAAGCCGGTTTTCTAACAGGAGTACCTGATGAAAACTGCCGGGTGTGAACACCAGATATATTCTATTGCAGAGGACATGCTTTATGCTTTACGGAGCCGGGTACTGACTTCCCGGAGACGTATATTTTGAGGCAGTCATCTGATGTTTTGGAAATCCGCCTTTCCTTTGCAATTGGCGGATCGTCAGCACAGATGCAAAAATCGTGCAATACCAATGATACTGTTTTTTTCGGGAAAAGTCAAGATATTTTGCAAAATTCACCGGATTTGGTGTGTAGATTTATTGTGCGGTTTTTTGGGGAATTTGTTGAAATATAACAGAATTATGTGAAAGAGAGGGAATACACACCCATATATGGTATTGTATCGGGATCTGTATGGGATAATTATGCATCCTGTGCCGCGGGATATGCAGGAAAACGGCGGAGGGCTGACGTGCGGAAAAACCGGATGCAGCATCAACGGAGAACGGCGGAGATATATGCACAAAAAAGCGAGAAAAAGAGAGCATTCCTTCAGCTAAATCAAAATAATCGGAAATTTTTTGGAGAAAGCTATTGACAAAGGGATGCCGCCGTGGTATAATAGTCGCGTTCGTGAAAAGAATCCAAATATATCGGAGGAAAAAACCAATGTCTACCTACATGGCAAAAGTCGAAACCGTTGAACGCGGTTGGTATATCATTGACGCAGCCGGCAAGCCCCTGGGTAAGACCGCTGTTGCTGCTGCCAACATTCTGCGCGGCAAGCATCGTCCCGAATTCACTCCCCACGTTGACTGTGGTGAATTCGTTGTAATCATCAACTGTGACAAGGCCGTTCTGACCGGCAACAAGCTGGACCAGAAGTTCTACAGAACTCACTCCGGCTACATCGGCGGTCTGAAGGAAACCAGCTACCGCAAGCTGATGGCTACCCGTCCCGAATTCGCTATGGAACTGGCCGTTAAGGGTATGCTGCCCCACAACTCCATCGGTCGTAAGGCTATCACCCGTCTGAAGGCTTACGCAGGTGCTGAACACAAGCAGCAGGCTCAGAAGCCCGTTCCCTACGAAGTAGAAATGTAAGAAAGGACAGGTGTAAACAATGTATACTAGCGCTAAGCCTTATTTTTACGGCACCGGCAGAAGAAAGAGCTCCATCGCACGTGTTCGCCTGTATCCCGGTTCCGGCAAGATCACCATCAACGGCCGTGATGTAGAAGATTACTTCGGTCTGGAAACCCTGAAGCTGGTTATCAATCAGCCCTTCGGCGTTACCGAAACCGTAGGCAAGTACGACATCGTTGCCAACGTTACCGGCGGCGGCATCTCCGGTCAGGCCGGTGCAATCCGTCACGGTGTAGCCCGCGCTCTGCTGCTGGCTGACGACACCTTCCGTGCTCCTCTGAAGAAGGAAGGGCTCCTGACCCGCGACCCTCGTATGAAGGAAAGAAAGAAGTACGGTCTCAAGGCTGCTCGTCGTGCATCTCAGTTCTCCAAGAGATAAGTTCGCCCGAATGGGACTTTTCAAAAACCTCGAAGCTATTGCAGTTTCGGGGTTTTCCTTTTGCCTGTTTTATGATATAATGGTATCGATTCGATAAGTGTGTGTTTACAGGGGGAAACTGTATGTTATATCTGTAAGAATGTAATTATGAAGATATGGAAAAAGAGTTTATATTTGTTCGTGATATGCCTGCAGATGAAAATGGTTTGACGAATGACTGGCATAACATTTCCCGCGAAGATTTTGAACATACGGCATTAAAGCGAATGATCGCATTTTCCAAAGGGGAAGATCTGCCTGAAGGGTATGTGCCGGAAACATTTTTGTTTTTGTGGAAAGATGATTATATTGTGGGGCAGTTTCGTATACGTCATTACCTCTGTGAATCATTGAGAACGGGAGCAGGGCATATCGGATATTTTATTAAAAAGGAATTCCGGGGAATGGGGTATGGAAAAGAGGGACTCCGACTCACATTGCAGTTGGCAAAAACTATGATTCCTGAGGATGAAATCTATTTACGTGTAAATAAAGACAATTATGCGTAATTGAGAGTAATGTTGTTCAATGGGGGCTATATTGAGCATGAAGATGCGCATAAATATTATGTGAGAATCAGGAAGTGACAATTCTTCACACGTACAGTTTCACAGACCCCTTCCTATTTTCCCGAAAATATGGTATAATCTGCAGAGAATCTTCCGGAGGTGAACCCCATGCCCAACCGAATCATCCTATGCGGTCTCAACGGCTCCGGCAAAAGTACCCTCGGCAAAGTGCTGGCCCAGTCTCTCGGCTGGCAGTTTCTCGATATCGAGGACTACTGGTTTCCGGAGAAAAACGCCTCCTATGCCTACGGAACTGTCCGCACCCGGGAGGAAGTACAGCGGCTGCTGCATACCGATCTGCAAAAGTACCCGGACTGTATTTTGGCTTCCGTGAAGGGAAATGTGGGAGAAGAAAATGTCCGCTTGTTTACCGGGGCAGTGTGGCTCCGTGTGCCGAAGGAAATCCGGATGCAGCGGATCTACAGCCGATCCTACGGAAAATTCGGCGACAGAATCCTGCCCGGCGGGGATCTGCACGAACAGGAAAAGCAGTTTTTTACCATGGCACAAGGCCGGACGGAAGCGGAAGTGGAAGACTGGCTCCGTACCCTGACCATCCCGGTGATCCGTGCGGACGGGACTTTGCCCATTTCAGAAAATGTGGAATTTCTGCGGCAGGTGCTGGCCGGTGGGGAATCATAAAGAATACAATGCAACAGGAGAAATACATATGGCAATCAGAATGGTAATTTTTGATAAAGACGGTACCCTGATGGATTTCGATTCCTTCTGGGTGACGGTGTCCCGGCTGGCGGTGGCGGATATGCTGGAAGAACTGCACGCCGATGCCGGACTGGCGGAAGCGCTGCTTTCTGCCATGGGTGTGACGGAGGGTGTCACCGATGTGCAGGGCGTGCTGTGCTGGGGAACCTACCGGCAGATGGGGGAAGTGCTGCATGCGGCTCTGCAGGAAAACGGTGTGGCGTGCGAGCTGGAAGATGTTGTAAAGCTGACTTCCCGGACATACCATGCCCATGCAGACGAGGGGATCATTCAGCCTGCCTGCGAGGATATTAAACGGGTACTGGGTGCTCACCTCAGAGAGGACAGAAAACTGGCGCTCATCACCACCGACGGACCTGTGGTCACCCGGAAATGTCTGGAGTCCATGGACATCGGCCCCTATTTCAGTGCCATCTGTACCGACGACGGCATGTTCCCGCCCAAACCGGATCCCACCTGCATCGAAGTGCTGTGCGAACAGTTCGGTCTGGCGAAAGACGAAATTGTAATGGTGGGCGACACCATGACGGACGTACGCTTTGCCAGAAACGGCGGCATCCGGGTGATTGCGGTGAACAAAACCGAAGTGGGCCGGGCGTTCTTTGCCGCAGAAGCAGATGCCGTGACGGAAGACATCTCCGGCGTGTATGACATTCTGGCAAAGTGGGAAGATAAGAAATAAGAAATCAGAGGTAAGAAATACACCGCACAAAAAAATGGCTTACAGCACGCGAACAAATTCTGTAAGCCATTTTTGATTTTTGGACTATTTCTGATTTCTTACTTCTTACTTCTTATTTTTATTCCACCACGAAGATGAACGGATACACTTCCTGTCCGCCTTCCACCGTATAGAATTCCACATCGGGGTAATTTTCTTCCATAAAGGACTGCAGTGCGTCGATTTCTTCGGCAGATGCGTCGGAGCCGGTGAATGCGGTAACCATATACATGTCCCCCGTGTCCAGTCCCATCTTGATCAGCAGTTCTCTGGCGGCATCGTGCAGATCCTTGCAGGAAACCAGCATTTCCTTGCCCATGAAGCCGATGTAGTCCCCGGTTTCGATGTGTACGCCGCTGATCTCCGCATCCCGGATGGAAGTGGAAATGGAGCCGGTTTTGACATAGCTCATGGCTTCCGTCAGCTGGGCGGTGATCTGTGCCGGGTCGTTCGACTGGAAGTTCAGGGAAGAAATGGCGGCGTAGCCCTGGCCGAGGTCCTTGCTTTCGATGACATGTACTTCACCCTTATCGTAGAGCTGACCGGCCTGCTTGGCTGCCATGACGATGTTGCCGTTGTTGGGGAACACATAGATGTGCTTTGCGTTTACTTCGGCAAAGGCGGAGAGAAAATCCTGTGCGGAGGGGTTCTGGGTCTGTCCGCCGGAAACCACAGCATCCACGCCCAGCTGCCGGAACAGATCTGCAATCCCGTCGCCGGAGGCCACAGCCACAGTGCCGTGTTCCTTCATGGGACGTTCCTTTTTGGCAGACTTGGCCGGTGCAGCATCTCTTTCTTCGCTGTGCTGGACGTTCATGTTTTCGATCTTCACCGTCAGGGCTTCCCCGAACTGCTGACAGAAGTTCAGCACATTGCCGGGGTTCATGGTGTGTACGTGGAGCTTCACGATGCTGTCGTTTTTCACGCACACGATGGAGTCGCCGATGGAGGAGAGGTAGTCGATGATGGCGGATACGTCAAAAGTATCGATATTCACCTTATGGTTCTGGAGACGCAGCAGCATTTCGGTGCAGTAGCCGTAAACCATTTCGGAATCGGGCCCGAAGGCGTTCAGGTCGATGCTGGCAGCCTTGGGAGCCTGCAGTGCGGAATCGGCGGCTGTGATTTCTTCTCCCTGCAGAATCTTGGAGAAGCCCAGCATGATATAGAACAGTCCTGCGCCGCCGCTGTCGATGACGCCTGCTTCCTTCAGTACCTCCAGAATTTCCGGTGTCCGCTGGAGAGAGGCATACATTTCTGTGGTCAGGTCGGAGAACAGGGCGGAAATGGTGGTGTTTTCGTCGATCCGGGAGACGGCATATTCCACCGCTTCTCTGGCAACGGTCAGAATGGTGCCTTCGGTGGGAGTAATGACGGAGGAGTAGGCCTGTCTGACCCCTTCTTCCAGTGCTTTTCCCACCACGGATGCATCCGCCTTTTCACAGCAGGAGAAACCCTTGTTCATCCCGGCAAAGAACTGGGACAGAATCACCCCGGAATTCCCTCTGGCCCCCAGCAGCATCCCACGGGAGATGTGTTCCATTACGTCGGCCAGATTGGTGGATTCCACGCCTTCCAGCGCAGCAACACCGCCTTCCATGGTCATGCTCATATTGTCACCCGTATCGCCGTCCGGGACAGGAAATACGTTCAGGTCATTGACTTCTCTGGCATTGGAACGGAGATTGGCAGCACCGCCTCTGACCATATTGGCCATCATTTCCCCGTCCAGATACCGTTCGTCGGCCTGGAGTTCCGCAGTATTTACAAGATTGTTAACCATTGTGTTATCCTTTTGAAGTCAAATGATGCGTCGGGCTGGTGTACCCGATCGTTCCCCGCAGCTCAGTCAATGCGGGTGTCGCCCCAGAAGAACAGGGCTACGGTGCCGGGACCGGTGTGGCTGCCGATGGTGGTTCCGATGTGATTGATGATTACCTTGCCGTTCAGCTTGGGGAAAGCCGCTTCCACCAGATCGGCAACGGCTCTGGCATCTTCATAGCAGGCAGACTGGCTGATAAAGCACTTGCCGCTGTATTCTGCGCCGCCTTCGGCATGTTCCTTCATCATTTCCGCAATGCGGGAGATCACTTTCTTCTTGGGACGGATCTTTTCTCTGGGGATCAGATGGCCTTCCTTGTCCATGTTCAGCAGGGGACAGATGCCCAGCAGACCGCCGATGGCACCGGCAGTTTTGGATACACGGCCGCCCTTTACGTAGAAGGTCAGGTCAGAGGAGAAGAACCAGTGGTGCATCTTCAGCTTGTTTTCTTCCACCCAGTTTACCAGTGCATCGAATTCCATGCCGCCGTCCCGCAGATCGGCCAGGGTATCCATGATCAGCCCGTATCCGGAGGAGGCGCCCAGAGAGTCCACAATGCGGATCTTTCTGTCAGGGTACTTCTTTTCCAGCTCTGCAGCCGCTGCTTTTGCGGACATATGGGAGCCGGAGATCCCGGAGGACAGGGTTACATGGAGAATATCCTTGCCTTCGGCGAGAAATCTTTCAAAGTGATTCATATATTCTCCGGCGCTGACCTGCGAGGTCTTGGTGTCGGCACCGGCAACCATTGCGGCGTAGAACTGGTCGAAGGGCATGGACTGGCCCAGGTCGTCAAGGCGTTCCACACCGTCCATGGTATAATGGAAGCAGAGGTAATATATTTCCCGGCTGTCAAAATGTTCCTTGGACAGGTCGGCGGTGGAGCAGCAGCTCAGTACGTAGTTGCTCATAAACAGATCCCTTTCTGTGTGTTGTCAGAAATGATTTGACTATATAATCGTTGCGGAAAGGCAAACGTTGTCGTGCCATTATTATTCAATTTTATTTTACCATACAATTCCCGGAAAATCAACCCTTATTATACCATTTCAAAGGAGAAAATACCGGAAAATACTGTATTTCCTTTATAAAAAGTGCCATGCCGGAAAAGCATTTACAATCCACACACACCGAGGACATAAATTGATGATACAATACACATAAATATATGCAGAACGGCAGCAGGAGGCAGTATGGCACAGACAAGCATTTCCAAAAATCTACCGGGAAAAACGGTATCGGCATCCCGTACAGAACAGGTACAGATTCTGACCTATGGCGCCATGAACGGCTACAACCGGCTGTTCGGCGGGCAGCTGATGGAATGGATCGACGTGGTGGCCTGCGTGACTGCCAGACGGCACTGCGGATGCAATGTAACCACGGCGGCGGTGGATTCTCTGGAATTTACTTCTCCCGCTCTGGTGAACGATACGGTGATCCTGCGGGGATACATCACCTATGCCGGCAATACATCCATGGAAATCTGTGTCCGCACATATGTGGAACATCTGGACGGCAACCGTACGGAAATCAACAAGGCCCATCTGGTGATTGTGGCCATCGACAGCGACGGCAGCCCCATTCCGGTTCCTCCTGTAATCCCCGAAACAGACGAAGAAAAACGGGAATACCGGGAAGCCATCACCCGCCGGCAGTACCGGGACATGAAGCGG
>JAFQGY010000248.1 GCA_017415325.1 Clostridia bacterium | reverse complement strand
CGGCGGTGTCCCCTCCGACTGTCCCCACAGAGAGCGGCTGGGATATACCGGAGACGGACAGATCACCGCTCCTGCCGCCATGGCTCTGCTGGATGCCAAAGATTTCTATCGGAAGTGGATCCGGGACATTTTTGACTCTCAGGATCAGAAAAGCGGGCATGTCAACCATACGGCTCCTTTTGCCGGCGGCGGTGGAGGACCGGGCGGATGGGGCTGTGCTGCTATTCTGGTGCCGTATCATTACTATAAGGCTTACGGGGATGCATCGCCGGCGGCAGAGTATTACGACAGAATGCAGAAGTGGATCGATTACCTGCTTTCCCGCTCGGAAAACGGACTTGTGACCCGTGAAGAAGAAGGCGGATGGTGTCTGGGTGACTGGTGCACACTGGAAAAAACAGCCATACCGGTATCCTTTGTCAACACCTGCTATTTTATCAAGTCTCTCCGCTGTATGGAAGAACTTGCTGCGGTTCTGAAACGGGAAGAAGACATTCCCACATTCCGCCAACACCGTATTATTGCCGAGGAGGCTGTTTGTCAGACCTGGTTTGATCCGCTGACAGGCAGCTTTGCCGACGGCATACAGGGGGCAAATGCTTATGCACTCTGGGCCGGACTTGGAGACGACAGAACCCGGCAGATATTGTCAGAAAAATACCGGGAGCTGGGACACTTCGACACCGGGTTCCTGGGAACAGATATACTCTGCGAAGTGCTGATGGAACAGGGGGATGCTGACCTGCTTTATACACTGCTTACCTCCCATGACTGCGGTTCTTTCGGATACATGATGGACAGAGGCGCCACCACCATCTGGGAAAGCTGGAAAGGCGGTTCGCATAATCATCCCATGTTCGGTGCCTGTGCCAGACAGCTTTTTGCCGGGATTCTGGGCATTCATCAGACCACGGATTCCGCCGGCTACACAAAGCTCTGTATTGCTCCGAAAATCCCTGCAGATATGACGTTTGCGGAAGGATACCAGACGATTCCGGACGGAAAAATTCATGTACGCTGGGAACGGCAGACACAGGAAGTGCTGTTTCGTATCACCATTCCTGCAGGATGTACTGCTGCGTTTCAGTATGGTGCAGAAACTGCTGTGCTGCCGGAAGGAGAAACAAGATTGCGTCACAGGTACTTGCCGATCTTGGCTACACCAATGTGAAGAAGTTCGGAGAGATTATCCACTGGCCTTACGACGTGGCGGCAGACTGAACACATCCTTTAGGGGAAAATCCTATATGGCGGAGATTTGGTATGATCATTTGCCCATTTTTTCTGTGATTTTCCTGTGACTTTGTACAGAGTCTTGACAGTATTCCACATTTTTGCTATAATACAGTGTATTCTATTATCAATTGCTGATTTACAGGAGGAATCCTTCATGAAACTGCGTAGTACCCTTTGCCTGCTGCTTGCCCTGCTGATGCTGGCTCCTGCTATGTCATCCTGTGGCAATACGGAAAATGAAACCACTGCCGACACTGCTGCCGATGCTGCCACCGTTGAAACCGAAACGGAAACCATCGATCCCTGGCTGGATGACCTGCCGGATTCCATGGATCTGGGCGGCCGTACCGTAAACATTCTCTCCCGTGTGGAAGGGGAAGAAATGAATGAATTTGTAGTGGAAGAAATGACAGGGGATGTTATCAACGATGCCATCTTCACCCGGAATCTGAATCTGGAAGCCAGACTGAATGTGAAAATCGCCAATACACCGGTCTGGGGGGATGATGCATCCGGTACCAAAGAGCTGGAAAACGTGGTTGTCGCCGGTTCTACCGACTATGATATTTTCTGTTCCAACTCCTACCGTACTGCCGAATCCGGATACAAAGGACATCTGCTGGATCTCAACAGCCTGCAGTATGTGGACCTGACCAAGGAGTACTGGGCCAAGGGGCTGAACGAAGCAGCTTCCATGGGCGGAAAACAGTACATTGCCACCGGTTCCATGTCTCTGGGCTTCTACCGGTATATGATGGTAGATCTGTTCAACAAGGATATGTTTATCGAAGCCGGCATCGACTTTCCCTATCAGACAGTGCTGGACGGCAAGTGGACGCTGGATTATCAGAACACCCTTGCCGAAACCTTCTATCAGGATATAAACGGGAACGGGGCAAGAGATGCTGCCGACCGATACGGGTATGTAACCCGCATGTCCAACGATACCTCCATCAATGACGGATACTGGGCATCCCTGAACTTCCGCAGTATTTCCAAGGACGAAAACGATTATTATGTCTATGATGTAGACGAAGAAAACTTCGTAAACGGAATCGACGCCCTGCTGCGCCTGATGAAAGGCAGCGGTACAGCCCAGATGTGCGACAACGACGGTGATATTTACAAGCGTTTCAATGAAGGGCTTGCCGCTATGACTGTAGCCCGTCTGTATGTTGTGGAAAGCGGGGATTTCCGGGATATGGAGTATGAATACGGTATCCTGCCCATGCCCAAGACCAGCGAAGCACAGTCTGACTACCACAGCTATGATCAGGACCAGTTCCTGGTATACGGAATTCCGAAATCCGTTGCTGTAGACGATGCGGACAATATTGGTATGTTCCTGGAAGCATATGCCTCTGAAAGCTACAATGTAGTGAAGCCCGCTTATTATGAAACCGCGCTGACCGTGAAGTATGTGAACGACCAGGAATCTGCCGCCATGCTGGATATCATCACCGATGGTATGTACATCGACCCCTCCAACCTGTACCTGACCATGATCAGTTTCAACTCCATGAATCTGCTGCGGAACGTGCTGAAGCAGGGGGAAAACACCGCCGCTTCCCTGATCGCCTCCTCCCGAAACAGCGTACAGAACACCATTGAAAAAATCAACGAAGCCTATAAGGCTATGGAATAACGGAAAATACAACAAAGTGGGCAGAAAATGAAATTCTGTCCACTTCTGTTATGGATAACAATTCATATGAAAATACCATACAAACTCATGAAAACCGCCGTGATGCTGGGGACTGCCGTTCTGCTCTCCTCCTTCTGCTGCGCTGCGGAACCGGCATGGCTGGTGGATTTTTCATCCGCCGATGCGGTTTACGGATGCGGTGATCTGCACAACATTTCTCCGGCCCGGGAAGAGGACGGGATGCGGCTTCTCTTTTCCGGCAGTGATACCTGTGAGGATCCCTATCTTTCCCTGCCCCTGCCCTCTGCCGCCGTGGATCTGGAAAAAGAGCACTGGTTTGCCATGCTTGTAAAAACGGAGGAAACTGGGATCGGCGGAGAACTGCGGTTCCGTTCCACCACCACCGGCGAACAATACCCCTGTCAGCCTTTTTCCTATGCGGACACGGAAGGCTGGCAGCTGATTGTGGTGGATCTGACCGATACCAGTACCATGATCTATGCCCCCACAGACAGGACATATGACGGAAATCTGATCAATCTGCGGCTGGATCCCTTCCGTGTGGACTGTGCCTCGGATATATCCTATGAAATCCGCGCGTATGGTCTGTATGCCAGCCGTGAGGATGCACTGACCTTCGGAGAATACATGAACACAGAAAACACTGCAGAAAAAACAGAAGAAACCACACCGGAAGCCGTTTTACCGGATGTGGATTACGGTAGCTTCTGGCGCGGGGAAGCTTTTGCCGGGCCTGCAGACGATACGGTCATGCGCTGGCTCTCCCTGGGCTTTTCCGACAATTATCCTTTTATCGTGGATACCCTGCTGGAACGGGGATACCGGGGAATCATTTCCAATGTAAATTTCAATGCACAGTATCTGCAGGATGACAGCGAATTTGCCCTTCTGAACCGGGTATACGACTATGCGGCAGAACAGAATATGGCCCTGTGGATCTATGATGAATACCAGTGGCCCAGTGGTAAGGCGTTCGGACTGGTGCTGGAAGGCCATCCGGAATTCCGTGCCACCGGCATTGCACATAAAACGATCACCGGCACAGACGGCAATGCACAGTATACACTGAGCGGAAAAGATATTGCCATCCAAAAAGCCGTTCTTACGGATGACAGCGGTACCCGCACATTGGAAACAGGAGAGGAGGACTTGTCCGTACCGGCTGCCGGGAAGTGGACACTGGATGTTTATGTCCTGCGTTATACCTATGAAGGGGTGGAAAATCCTGCCGACTTTACCACACTGGAACACGTGGATCTCCTGAACCCTGCGGCAGTACAGCGGTTTATAGACGTAACCTACCGGAAATACAAAGAGCAGCTGGGAGCAGATTTTGACCGGATTGAAGCATTCTTCACGGATGAACCCCAGCTCGGCAACCGGGGAATGCTTTCTTATGCTGTGTGGACAGACGGAATGGAAAACCGGTTCTACGAGAAGTTCGGGTATGATCTGGACATTGCGGCTGTTTTCAGTGGGTTTACACCCGAAGAAAAGAAAATGCGGCTTCACTATTATCAGCTGGTTTCCGAACTGTTCCGGGAAGCCTATATCCAACAGATCGCCGACTGGTGCGAGGAAAACGGCACTGCTTCCTCCGGTCATCCGCTGTTTGAGGAAAACATGAACGACCAGATCGAAACCTATGGCGGGGATTTTCTGCAGTTTGTGGGCGGTATGACCATTCCGGGCGCTGATCTGCTGTGGGTGGATCCGCCGCACCTGCTGTCCGACAACAACATCGGCAGTTATATGGGGCTGCGATATGTGGCTTCCGCTGCCAAGAATGCCGGAAAATCCGATGTGATGGTAGAGTGGAATCCGGCCTGCGTGACGTCCAATACCAGCTTTTTCAGCGACATCATCGGTACCTCCATCGGCGGTGCTTCTCTGACCCGGCTGTTCGGCGTGAATATTTTCAATGTGATCGACCATGCCCACTCCTATACCGTTGCGGAAAACAACCGGCTGAACACTTACATCGGACGGATGAATACCATTCTGAACGGGGCTGTGGAAAGCGGGGATGTGGCACTGTTCTATCCCATTGCCACCGTACAGGCTCTGCACAATGCGGACTTTGATCACTCCTCCACCTCCGGCGGCAATACGGAAGCTGCTGAGCTGAACAGGCAGTATGCAAAACTCTGTAAATCATTGCTGGAGAATCATGTGCTGTACACCGTCATTGACGATGAAAGCCTCCGGAGTGCGGCGCTGACAGAAGACGGAGTCATGCGGATTGGAAACGGTGCATACCGGACAATCGTTCTCGCATGGGCACAGTATATTTCTGCGGAAGCCATGGAAGTGCTGACAGAGTTTGCTGCTCTCGGGGGAAACGTGCTGTTTGTGGGGGAAATTCCAGCATACGCCACCGGCACAAACGGAGATGAAACCGTTGCGGCGATGGCGAATGTGCTGGCAGACGGGCATTTTTACAACCGGGCAGGGACATCCACTGTTCGGGAGATCGCCGCGCTGGCAAACAACCGGCTGACCCTGCAGGATAACAAAAATATCCCCTCAGACGCCCTGTTCTACGGGGATTTCCATACAGATGACCATCAGATCACCTGCCTCGCCAACAGTACCTCTGCCGACGGTTCTGTGACTGTATCCTGGACGGACGGATATACCGGCCGTTATACGGTTTATTACCCCGGCAGCGGGAATATTGAAATGGCGGAAGGAGAATACATTCTGACTATTCCTGCTTATGAGTGCGTATTTGTGATCCGGGATGGCACACCCGTGAATTATGGTGCTGTCGTATGGCAGGCGGCTGAGACAGAAGATATCCGGCACATCCGTCCGGCGGAAACCACGCCTGATATCACAGATCCAACGGTGGATGATGCCCCTGCTCCCATCCTTGCGGGACTGCTTATCGGTATCTCTGCGGCAGCGCTTGCCGGACTACTCTGTATTCTCCGGCGGAGGAAACGGAAATAAGGCAGATATCTGCGGTTCGGCCAGGAAATCAGACTTTCCCTGTATTCTTTTCAGCAGACGAGGGAGAACAACCAAATATTCTTTTATATAACCGGAAAAATGAGGAGTACTCATTGAAATTATATTTTGCTGCCGCTTTTGTGGCTGCCATTCCGTGCAGCAGATCGTTGTGCGCAGCCAGGATTTTTTTCAGCGTGACATATTTCTTCAGTCCTATTTGCATTTCCTGTGAGAAAACATTTTGTATATGCGACCGGGAAAGCTCAAAATGATCGGCTAAAACATCTATATTGATTGTCTCTTCCAGATGCTCATCTATATATTTCAGAATATTCCCGACCAGGATACTGTGTGTTTTGATTACAGGTGCGGACAAACGGGATACATAGCACAAATACGTAAGAATCTGTGTTGCCAAAAATGCAGCACATCTGCAAAAATCCTGCTTGTCGTACATTTCATAATACACATCCAGCAGATGAAACAAATGGAGAAGATTATAATCTGCACCGATATTGAACACTGCAGGTGACTGAAACAGCTTTTCAAACTTTTCCGGCGGAAGTACAGTGTCATCAAAGTATATTATATAGTTTTCATATCGCGTTATCGTACACAGATTCAGATAATGATATGTCCCTTTGGGGATCAACAGTAAATCATACGAATTCAGATGATAATAATCACCGCCGATGTAAAAATCCACATCCCCTTCAATCATAAGCAGCAGTTCACAGCAGTGGTGCATATGTTTATAGTACGAACATTCGCTCGGGTTCTCCACAGCTGTATGAGAAACCTCCTGTATGCCGTTTTCCAGATTCATAACGAACATATTCTGTTCCCTTTCCATACATGTCTGACCATATTCCTTGCGTTCTGCTTTCATTATAGTATTTATTCGTAGAAATTGCAATATAAATCGTACAAACAGTACTTCCATCGATACACGTATTTATGGTATACTAAACACACAGGAACGCAATCCATGTATTGCTTCCGCCTGTCTGTTCCTGAAATTTCCGGACGAAAATACGGAGGAATCCTATGCTGAACACCTTTGCACAGATCATCGGCGTATTCGGACTGATCTGTTCCCTGCTGTCCTTCCAGATGAAAAACCGGAAGTGGATCATGGCGTTTCAGATGACCGCCAGCCTGTCCTTTTCCACCCAGCTCTTCATGCTCGGGGCTGTCACCGGCGGATGCGTGGACATGATCTCCTTCATCCGTACCATGATCTTTTCCCAGAACAGTAAAAAATGGGCTTCCTCCCCCGTATGGCTGTATGTTTTTATCGTCATCATGATCCTGACCGGGATTCTTACATGGCAAAATGCATGGGATATCCTGCCCATCGCCGGCTCCATCCTGTCCACCGTTGCCCTGTGGATGAAGCGTGAAAAGCATATCCGGATGATTTCCCTGACCGTCGGCCCATGCTGGCTTGTATACAATCTGGTGAAGGGCGCCTGGTCGGGAGCGCTGAACGAAGTACTGGCTATGACCTCCATCGTGATCGGGCTGATCCAGAACGACAGAGAAAAAAAGAACAAAACGGAAGTGTAAAAAATACAGAATCCAATAAAACAGAATGGAGATATCAAGTATGTGTAATCCTATCAAAGTCGGCGTTGTAGGCCTCGGACGTATCGGTATGAGCGTGCATCTGGACTGTCTCCGGGCACGGCCTGACAAGTTCCGGGTGGTGGCTGCCTGTGACCTGATTCCGGAGCGGTGCGAAAAGTATGCCGCTGTGTTCGGATGCAGAACCTTCGGAAATATTGCAGACATGATCGCCGATCCGGAAGTGGAAGTGGTGGACATCGCCACCCGTTCCTGCGATCACTATGCGCACTCGAAAATGGCACTGCTGGCAGGCAAAAGCGTGCTTGTGGAAAAGCCCTTCTGCCGTACCTACGAGGAAGCCTGCGAGCTGATCCGGCTCGGTTCCCAGCCCTCCGGCCCCCGTATTTTTGTGCGGCACAACAGACGGTTTGAAGAAGGCTTCATCAAAGTCAACGAAATCATCGACTCCGGGATTCTGGGGGAAGTCTATGAAATCAAGCTGACCCGGAATGAATACCAGAGGCGGAACGACTGGCAGACCATCAAGGAATTCGGCGGCGGTCAGCTGCTCAACTGGGGGCCGCATATTGTGGATCACTCCCTCCGGTTCTGCGGCGGCAAGTATACCTCCCTGTTTGCGGACATCAAGCGTGTTGCGGCTGTGGGGGATGCGGAAGACCACATCAAGCTTGTGTTCAGGGGTGTAAACAACCGGATTGTGGACATGGAAATCAGCGGCGGTGCTGCCCTGCCTACCCCCGAATACGTGGTTTACGGCACACGCGGCAGCCTGATCGGAGATGGTCAGACACTGCGCTGGAAGTATCTGGATCCTGCTGTACCGCTTGCGGATATCAAAGCCAACCCGGCAACTCCGGACGGTGCCACCTTCGGAAACGATGAAGTCCTGCAGTGGAAAGAAGACTCCTGCACACTGGGCGGTGACAAGACTGACGTGATATGGGACTACTTCTACGAAGCCTACCGGAATCACAAGCCCTATCCCATCACCTCCGATCAGGCAGCGGAAGTGGTCAGAGTGCTGGAAGAAGCGAAAATCGGAACGGAATTTGCAGACTGAGGATGGAGACGAATGTATAAAACAGCAACGGAACAGCGTGCCAGAATTGACAACATCAAGACCGCTGAAAAAGGCAACCATACATATCTGCGGCGTATCCGGATTCAGGACTATCTGTCGGGTCAGGCGATCTATGGACTGGGAGACTACCCGGCAAAGGTCAGCGCCAGACCCACCGACTACGACCGTGCACTGATCAAAAAGCTGGCGGAATGCGGTGTGGATCTGATTCAGGTGCATGAAGAATGGAACGATGCCTGTCGGCTGTACGGCGGAGACAAGTATAATGCTGTGGATAAAGAGGGAATGAAGGAATTCGTTCAGCTCTGCCATGACAACGGGATAAAAATCATCCCCTATGTGTCCTCCGGGTACTTCCCCAGAAACGACCCCGATTTCCGTGAGGAGTTTGTTTCCCCCGGCGACCAGTTGTTTTCCATGAATTATATGAATTACTGCCATGCCGATCAGGATTCGCCCGAATGGCGTGAATATATCATTCCGCGCACGCTGCAGGTGATGGATGAATACGGCTTTGACGGCATCTATAACGACAACTATTTCGCACATAAAGATAAGCCGGACGATGAAAAGATTTATGGAGACCTCTCCTACAATCCGGCAGCAGAAGACCTGCTTTGTCAGCTTTACAGTGAGATCAAGAAACGCGGCGGCATTTACAAGGTACACATCGGCTATAACCTGCCCATACCCTGCAAGGATCGGGTCTACGACTACCTGTGGATCGGAGAGTGTGTGGATTCCCTGTCTGTCGGAACCGGAAAGGAGTATCAGCCGTATGTGGTTCCCTGCCTGGACCGCCACAACAGCAGGAACATAACGCAAGAGACGCATATGGCCTATACCATTCCGTTTTTGCAGTTCCCGCTGCTGAAGATCGGCCGTCCGATCCTTGGAAACAATGTCGATCTGCCCAACGTCACCTATTATGGCGGCGACGAGCAGGAATTCTACCGCGCTGTCGGAGAATACATGAAGGAACATCCCGAAGGCCCGTATGTGTACAGCCTCTGGTCATCGATTCCCGACGATCCCACTGAACTGGATGTGTGGACAAAATACATGAAGCTGTATAAGCCGATGGTTACAGAAAACAGTCTTGCCTATATTGAACTGCAGGAATGCGATGCCATCCGGTCGCCGCTTTCGGAAACGGCCATTGCATCAATGTTCGTCAACGAAAACATCTATCTCGTTGTCTCGAACATTGCGGAGGAACCCTATACGCTGCAGCTGAACGGAACATGGCGCAACCGCGAGACAGGCGAGACGGGCGATACCTTTACCATCGAAAAGGAAAGACTTTGCTTCCTGATCAGGGAATCATAATCATGCCTGCAGGATACTGCGTAAAGATACTTTGCCCATGCATGTATGGATTTCTGCCTTGACACTTCCGAAGATATCCTATATAATAGTGAAATCAGAACATGTATCCAAATCGGAAAGAAATTCACCATGACACCATTCTGGGTATTGCAGACAGAAAAAGCGTCGGCTTCCGCTATGCTGACGGAGGACGCACTGATCCTGGAAAACCGCTATATACGCCGTGTTATTGACAGGAAAACAGGCCTCACCGTTTCTCTGGCCGACGGGGATGGTACCGAAGCCATTGCCTCTCCCATCCGGGAAGGGGCAGTTTCCGTGGACGGTACCGGATACATACTGGAAAATCCCGATGCAATCCGGATCCGGGAAGGAAGCCTGACGGAAAAGAAATTTGAGTATATCCCGAAACCTTACAATACACATCCATATCCCTACCCTGCTCCCGGCAAAACTGCTGAGATAACCTATCTCCGAGATGCGCTGGAAATCAAACTGGTATATGAAATCTTTGACGATATGCCGGTTCTGCGGAAATCTCTGTATGTCACGAACCACAGTGACCATACTGTCACCATAGATACGGCAGAAACAGAAGCACTGTGCCTGAACGATACCGGCAAGCTGCAGCTGTATCTGGAAACAGATTATACAGGAAACAACGGATCCGGTTTCCAGTGGAATACGTCCCTGTTCCGGGATGAGGATATTTTGTCCGCAAGGTTCGATATGGGGCCTGACTATGATCTGCCCGCAGGGGAAACCTTCCGGGGAATGCAGGTGTACGAGCTGTTCTGCCAGAGTACCTGCTTTGAGCACCGGATGAACGAAGTGCAGAATATGTACCGGCGTGTGGCTCCGTGGGTTTGCGAAGCGCCCCTGTTCCTGCATCTGATCTCGGACGACAGCAAGGAACTTCGCGACAGTGCGGATATGCTTGCCGATATCGGATATGACATGATCATCCAATCCTTCGGTTCCGGTATTGATCTGGAAAACGAGGATCCGGCGTATATCGAACGGGTGAAAAACGACTACGATTATGTCCACAGCAAAGGCCTGACCATCGGCGGCTACACCCTTGCCATCATCCGTGACTACCAGCCCATGAACCATGACTGCGCCACCAATGGAGATCACAACCAGATTTCCCGCTGTCTCTGCACAAAATGGTCTGCGGATTACTGGAACCGTGTGGTATCCTTCCTTGCCAGAACCGGTTCTGACTTTATTGAAATCGACGGGCCGTATCATTTTTACACCTGCACCGGTAACAAACCCGGTCAGACAGAGCATCTGCACAAGGGCCTGGCGGACAGCCGGTATTCCCAGTGGCTGAAATCCACCGTGGAGGTCACTGCAAAAATGAAGGAACTGGGAATCTACATCAACGCCCCGGACTGGCTGTATTTGTCGGGAACCAACAAATGCGGTGTGGGATATGAAGAAATCGCCTTCAGCCAGCCCCGGCTGACCCAGATTCTCATGAACCGGATCTACAACTACATGGGAACCTATCACAAGATTCCTTCTATGGGATGGAGTTTCCTGCCGGTAGAAGAATACCACGGCGGCGGTGCTGCTGCAAAATTTGAACCGCTGACGGAACATCTGGCGGAATATGACTGGGTACTGGCCGAAGCTGCGGCATCCGGTGTATGGCCCTGTGTCCGGGGGAAACGGCTGTATGACAGTGAACTTTGCCGCCAGGTTGTGAAATACTGGACAGATGTAATCCGGCGGCACAAGAAGCTTCTCAATTCCAACACCGTACATGTATATCCCCCGAAGCCCATGAAGGAACTGAAGACAGCAGAAGACATAGACGTGATTCTGCAGGAAAACAACACCACCCGGGACAGGCTGTTCCTGATGGTCTGCAACCAGACAGAGAGAACCATCACCAAACAGCTGCTCCTTCCTGCCTTCTACACGGGACTGACTGCGCTGGAACGTCCCCATACGGCACCGCAGTCCGGCAGCTTTGACGATGTGACGATTCCCGGCTTCGGTTCCTGGCCGCCGGTATATCCGGAAAACATGGAAAACCTGCTGGAAGAAGCCGTTCCCGCAGAAGACAGCGGCGTACACATGGCACTGTTTGAACACGATCTGCCGGAAAAACGGACAGAAGCTGTGATCGATACCAACGGCAATCTGCTGCTGACCGTGACCATGCCGCCCATGAGCTACACCTATTATGTGGGATATGCTG
>JAFQGY010000247.1 GCA_017415325.1 Clostridia bacterium | reverse complement strand
GGGACGCCCTGAACGACGCCGTATACAACCGGAACGCCGTCATCGCCGATACATACAACATCACCTACCGCATGGAATATGCCGACGTGAACCCCGCCATCAAGAAAATGGTGCAGGCCGGGGACGATACCTACGACATCGCCTATCAGGTGCTGACCCAGTCCACTGCCATGGTCACCGATGGTCTGCTGTACAACCTGTATGATGTTCCTCATCTGGGTCTGGATATGCCCTGGTGGGATCAGAACAGCGTGGAAGCCCTGTCTGTAGGAGAAACCCTGCGCATGGCCTCCGCCGCCATCTCTGTGGAAGACAAGAACGCCACCTCTGCGATTCTGTTCAACAAGAACATTGCCGCGGACTATGACGTGGAAGACCTGTACACCCTGGTTTCCGAAGGCACCTGGACTGTGGATAAGATGAACGCAATCTCCGATGCTGTGGTGACCGATGTGAATGGGGACGGAAAGATGACCCTGGACGATATGTGGGGCTTCATCAGCAAGCGTGACGCCGGATACAGTATCTACTTCGGTGCCGGCGGAACCTTTATCGCCAAAGACGAAGAAGGCAGCCTGTACGATGCGTTCAAGAACAACTTCAATATTGAAGTCATGCAGAAGGTGCAGGAATTCATGGGGAACGAAAACTCCGTCTATATCCAGCACCGGGGCAGTCAGGACGCTCCCGCCATGGAACAGGATACCCCCTTCCGGGATCTGTTCCTGAATGAACACGGCCTGTTTTTCTGGACCCGCTTTGACGACGTACTGGCCCTCCGTGACATGGACGCCCCCTTCGGCATCCTGCCCATTCCGAAATATAACGAAGAACAGGCAGAATACGCCAGCCTTGTAAGCCGCCATACCACGGCACTGCTGGGGATTCCCATGTCTGTACAGGACATCGAACGGACCGGTATCCTGCTGGAAGCCCTGTCCGCCGAATCCCACTATTCCGTAACCCCTGCCTACTATGAAACCACCCTGAAGGGCAAGGCCACCCGTGACGAAGACTCCGCCGCCATGGTGGACCTGATCTTCTCCAACCGGATCTACGACCTGGGGGACATCTATGACATCGGCAGCTGGCCGGGACAGGTACTGATGAACATCATCACATTCCCGAATAAAGGTGTGGTGTCCGAATATGAAAAATACCAGAAGAAGATCGAAACCGGGATTGAAAAATTCGTATCGGAATTTATGGAATGATCTGCTGATTTTTCACGGAATCCTGCAGAAATTTCAAAAAAACACTTGACAAAACGGACAGGGTATGCTATAATATACCCGTCCTTTGGGGGTATAGCTCAGTTGGGAGAGCGCTTGAATGGCATTCAAGAGGTCAGGGGTTCGACTCCCCTTATCTCCACCAACATACTCGAAGTCGAACACTTACCATTATGGGCAAGTGCTTCGGCTTCGTTTTCGTTTTCGGTGGAATCGGAGGGGAGTTCGTAATCCTGACTTTCCTGATTGTATGTGTACACTATTTTCAACCTGTTGTCATCGTACAGGTATATTGCTGTGATAAATATATCAATTATGCGTTCTTGAAACTCAATGGAGTTCGGATCGCCTTTTTTCATTTTATGCAGGAAGAAGGAAACCTGATCCTTTGTCAACATCGGCTGTTCGATTTCTGCGTCTGCTATCAGGTTTTTCAGATCCTTTTTGTCATTTTCAAGCTGCTGCATACGGGCGGCTGTGGTGTCATTGAAGATTCCTTTCTCTATTGCTTTCATAATGTTGTTCAGAGAGCTTTCAGTTTCTCTCAGTTTCGCTTTAAGTCCGTCCAGTACACTTGTATCCCGCTCTCTCTCTTGGAGGTCTACAGCGGCTTGTGAGATGTTCTCGATAATGTCATCCTGCAGGACATATTGCATGGTGCGTTTGACAACTTCACTTTCAATCTCGTCTTTGGCGACATTTTTTTTGGTGCAGGACTTATCTCCACGGCGTTTGTTTGCGCAGGAGTAATAGGCGAATTTGTTTCCACTTTTCCCTGTGCCGGACATGCCTATCATGGGTTCCCCGCAGTGACCGCAAAACAGTTTGCCTGTGAGAAGGTATTGAAAATCCACACTGGCGGCCGGGGATTTGGCGTGATACTGCATCATCTTTCCTGCCTTTTCAAATAATTCTTTGTCAATGATGGCGGGAATCCCTCCCTCTATACGCATATCTCCGTAGATGTACACACCTGTGTAGCGTTCGTTGGAGAGGATTTTCCGCAGTGAATTTTTGTTGAATGGTGTTCCTTTTTTTGTCTTGTATCCCTGTGCATTCAGAGCGGCACAGATGTTGACCGTACTGATTCCCTCTGTATACATATTGTATATCTTTCGGACGATTTCTGCACCAACAGGGTCGATTTCGTAGCGCATATCACTGCTTTTCCGATACCCCAGCGGCAGGGAACCGTTTGTGATTTTGCACTCTCGGGCATTTGCTTCCATGCCACGTTTGATATTCTGTGCAAGATTGGCACTGTAATATTCTGCGGAACCTTCCAGTATGGATTCCAGAAGAATTCCTTCGGGTCCGTCCGGAATGGCTTCTTTGGCGTACAGGACTTTTATGCCATTCTTTTTCAGCTTGGCTTTGTACATGGCAGAATCATAACGGTTCCGGGCGAATCTGTCCACTTTCCAAACTACTACAAAATTGAACTTCCCTTTAGCGGAATCCTTTATCATTCTCTGGAATTCGGGACGGTCATCCGTTGTGCCGGAAATACCTCTGTCTGCATATTCGGAAACTATATATATATCGTTATCACGGCAATATTTACGTATTTCTGTAAACTGCTGTTCTATAGAAGTGTCTTTCTGCAAATGGGATGAATAGCGTCCATATATGGCAGCTCTGCGGAGTTCTTTTTCCATAATCGATCCTTTCTGGTTGATTTATTGATGGTGTTCATAAATTGACTTCTCAATATTTGTTGATATTGTCAACTATAAGTAATTCCATATCAAATCGATAAAAAAGCGGTATTTTACTTATGATGTTAATTCACCCTATGTTCATTATTTAGACATATGATGGTGGTATAATCCTTCACGTGGTTCCAATAATTCCTACAACATCAGGAGGGTTTATGAAAGTTAAGCTGCAAAATCACCGGATCATTATACTGTATAAAGAAGCGGGCGAATGGGTGAGAGTTACAGATAAATGGATACTGGACAGAATGTATATGGTGCTGCGGCAGCTCATCCGGTATCAGAACGATGGAAAAAAGTAACAGTGGAGGAAATATGGAAAGTGACAGACAAGCAATGATCCGTGAAATTCTGGAAATGCTGGAAAAGATGACGCCAGAGCAGAGAGAAATTTACATGGAAGTGGTGCGGGATATGTTCGGCGATCTTCCGGGCAAAAACATAGATAAGAAGGCTGGGTGATTCCAGCCTTTTCTTTATTCTCCGAGTATATCCTTGGCAAGGTCTTTCAGCCTTGCGATCTGTTCATCCGTCATACGGAGCAGCATGGAATTCAGTTCGATAGCGTCCGCTGGTAATTCGGTGGGCTTTTCTTTTTGGTCTGTCAGATCGGTTAAATAGTCCACTGTGGTATCCAACATGTGAGCAATAAACTCTATTTCGTCATCATCTATTCTTGTCTTTCCGCTCCTGATGTTGGCGAAATAAGTTCTGTCACGTGCTATCTGATCGCACAGGAACTTCATGGTAAGGCCTTTGGATTTGCACAGGTCTTTTATCTTGTCGATGTTTACATGAGGTATTTTAGCCATAAGAACCTCCGTAGTGATTTAAAACAGAATTTGACTTGTCAATATATGCAACACATAGATTCCAACAAATGTTGGAAAATGGGCTTGACATCCAACAAAAGTTGGATTATAATATGCACGTAAACACACCGTATCTTCTTCTTCCCAAAAAAGCTGCGGTGTGTGACATGGTTCCGGCAGGGTTTTCCACATCCTTCCCTGCCGGGTGACCATACTATAAGGGTGTGGATAGTTCATTTACAAAGGAAGTGGAATAATATGCGAGAACTCGTACCTATGAACGAGTATGGTATCTTTGCGGATGCGAAGGAAGTTGCAAGAGTGGATTCCCGGTACGTGGCAGAGGTTTTTGAGAAAGACCACAAACACGTTATGAGAACGATCCGGACAATACTTGATCCGGAATCCGGTTTGAGCGAGGAATTCCGTAAGTCCAATTTTGGACTCACCCATTACACCGATTCACAAGGTAGAAAGAAACCGTATTACTGCATGACACGTGATGGATTCACTTATCTTGTGATGGGTTTCACCGGAAGGAAAGCAGCTCAGTTCAAGGAAGCATATATCAAGCGGTTCAATGAGATGGAGAACTTCATTCTCCAACTGCGGGAATCCAGACTGGAACATCCGATGTTCACAGAGCAGATCACGCTTGCTCACGAAGAACCGAAACCGTACCATTTTTCCAACGAGTATGACATGATTTACCGGATTGTTCTTGGCAAGAGCGCAAGACAGTTCAGAGTCGAGAACGGCATTTCAAAGGGAGAAGTAATCAAACCGTATCTGACAGAAACACAGCTTGAACACATTGACAAGCTGATTCGTATTGATACAGGCTTAATGCTTGCCATGCCCGACTACGACCAGCGCAAGCGGCATCTGGAATGGTACTACATGAAACACTTACAGAAAAATCTGTGCGAAAGCACTTGATTCCACGGCGGCGGGACTTTTCCTTTCATCCGCTGCCGTATCACACAGATGGTTCAGACTGGGCTACAACACCCCGTCCTGCGGTTCGATTCCGCAAAGTGTGACCAACCCCGAAAGGGGAATACAACATACGCTGTGCGTCTATCTTCAATTTTTCTCCCGGTTGTGCGGTGATCCTGCCGAGTGGTGGGATCCGCTGTACTACCGGTTCACCTCAGGGATGTCGGTTCTGCCGAGAAGGAAGTCAACTGAGACATCGAGGTAGTCGGCGATAGAAGCCAGGGCATCAACTCTTGGGTAATACCCTTTTGACTGTGTGGTCGAAATCAGATCTTTGTTTAATCCACAATCTCTCAGCATTTGTGCCACGGAAAACCCTTTGTTTTGGGCGGTGGTTTTGATAACATTCGCAAGTGTTTGGGGATTGTGCATAACAAAAATACCTCCATTTTGGCCAATCGGTAGAATCCGAAGAAGTTCGGATAACCCCATTGACAATCCGAAGAACTTCGGATATAATAGGTACATCCACCAAGCCTGATGCACTCCTTCCAAAAAGCAAATCAGACCTGATGGCAAATATCACCCGACATAGCTGTCATGCTTTGGTGCAAGTCCAGAGCGGGTGAACTTCATAGAATCCGTCCTTCCATAATCTCCGGGGATGACCACCCGGTTTTTATGGGGAGAAGCGAAAAAGAACTTCTTACCAAGGGCAGGCATAGCAAAAGCAACCCGGACAGACCGAGCAGCTTGTATAGTGAACCTTCAAACACGTTCATTATACAACGAAATTTCGGTGATGTCAATAGGGTTAGCCAAGAAAGAGAGGATTTGAATTTCCAAAGTTCTTCGGATGGAACACACGCAATTTAGTGAAATCACCTAATAAGGGGAAAGGAGCAGACAGAACATGGAAGTCAGGCTTTATGCGAAACTGAAAGAGAAGAAGATTTCGCAGAAACAGCTTGCAGAGCAGATCGGGATTTCCGAACATGCCATGTGCAATAAAATGAAGGGCAGAGTTCCCTTCCTGTACCGGGAAGTCGTTAAAATCTGCAGGATACTGGATATAGAAAATCCGCTGACGGTTTTTGAAACAGAAAAGTGAGATGCTGCCACATCCCACCTTCTGAAAAGCTATTTGGATTTCTTCTTCTGAGCCTGAGACAGCGCACTACCCGCAACACTTTTCGATGCTGTGCTGTAACGGTTATCACGCAAAATCTTAGAAGCTTTCGATGCAACAGCTTTACTGGTCGTCTTATTCATAGCGGATCTCCTTTCTATAGTTTCCTTCATTATTATATCATAAGTTTCACGATAAGTCAATAGTGACACTGTTGCATAAACCACATAAATGTATATACAGGAGTATAAAATGAACGACATCATCATTTTCAAAAACGAACAGTTCGGGGAAATCCGGACGATGGAAGAAAACGGGAAAGTGCTGTTCTGCGGCAGCGATGTGGCAAAGGCACTTGGGTATGCAATCCCTACAAAAGCGGTAAACACACACTGCAAGGGGGTTTCCAAAATGGAAGCCCCCACCACAAGCGGAGTTCAAACAATGTTATTCATCCCCGAAGGTGACGTATACCGGCTTATCACCCACAGCAAGCTGCCGGAAGCACAGAAGTTTGAATCGTGGGTATTCGATGAAGTTCTTCCCTCTGTGCGGAAACACGGCGGGTACATTGCCGGACAGGAAGAAATGTCCGGGGAAGAACTGATGGCGAGAGCGATTCTGTTTGCGGAACGGAAGATCAAGGAACAGGCGGAACAGATTGCCCTTATGGAACCGAAAGCGTCGTACTTCGATCGAGTTGCTGAATCCAAAGGTTCCCTCTGTTTCCGGGACACGGCAAAGGCATTCGGTGTGAAGGAGAAGGAATTCATTCAGTTCCTGCTTGACCACAAACTTGTGTACCGGAATTCCCACAGACGGCTGGTGCCTTACGCAGAAGGGCGGAAAAACAAGTGGTTTGAAGTTTCTGAGTTTACTTATACAAAGGGAACGGAAATCACTACAAGCGTACAGACGAAAATCACGCCGACGGGACGGCAGAAAATCCATGCAATGATGGCAAAGGAAGGAATGTGAAACATGGCAACAGACATCCGGTACACACTCCGGTACGTATATCACAAGACACAGGCGGCACTTGCGGAAGAAGTAACCAAGCGGTGCAAAGCGGACGGGACGGATTATTCCGTAAACGAGGGATTCATGTCGATGCTGCTGTCCAAGGCGGCACGACAGGTTCCGCTGAAAGACGGCAAGGAAACGGTGGTTTACAAACACCTGCTGGACATATTGGAGGAGTTGGAACATGGCTGCAAAACCTGACGCAAACAAAGTGCCGAAATGGGCTGTGGAATCCCTTGGACGGTGCGTACTGTCGATGGCGAAAGACCTTTGCGGAGACAAGCGGGACACATTCCGGGATCCGGCACTGCAGGAAGAATACGAACTTTTCAAAACCAACAGGGAAGAATGGGAGCGCAGATACAAATGAAAGAGCTTGCTTTAAAAATCAATGCCGGTATCACTGCCCTGCTGCTGGGTGCGGTGCTGCTGTGTCTGGCCTGTGCGGTTGAGGGGAATTCCCCGCTGCAAGAATGGGTTGGATATGCGGGGATTGCCCTGTGCGGTGAGACTGCCGTGTGGCTGGGGATCGGGGTTGGTGCTGTTATCAACTACTTTGCATCCCTGCCGCCCATGAGACGGGGGTATATCACCTTTTCGGAAAAGTATGGATGGACCGATGAAGGAGGACGGAGACCGTGACGAGAGCTGTGTATGACGAATGCCACCACCATGGGGCAGAGGAAGAAGCGGAAACCAAACCGGGGACGGGGGTGTACTGCTTTGACTGCGGGAAACAGATTGACGAGTTTGAGAAGTGCCACGCGATTGACGGGGATGTGATCTGCGCTGATTGTCTGAAAAAAATGTCGGCACTGGAATATCTGGAACGGCTGATGGGATGCACCCTGAAGCTGGGGATTGAACTGGGAAAGGATTGGTGAAAGAAATGGAAAATATGGAATATTACAACAAATTTGCTGTTGTTCCGGTAGAAGCACAGAAAGGAATCGGTGCAGGTCGGCTGAAAGGCATGACGGACATCAACCCCATGTGGAGAATCATGATGCTCACGGAAGCTTTCGGTATGTGCGGGTTCGGATGGAAGTATGAGATTGTCAGCCAGAGACTGGAAGCCGGGGACAATGATTCTGTGTGCGCTTTTGTTGACATCAACCTGTATGTGAAAGTGGACGGAGAATGGTCTGCACCTATTCCGGGGATCGGAGGTGCTTCCTATATTGCCAATGAGCGGAATGGGAAATATACCTCTGATGAATGCTTCAAGATGGCTCTGACGGATGCGCTGTCTGTGGCATGTAAGGCACTGGGCGTTGGTGCAGATGTGTATTGGGAGGCAGGGAGAAGTAAATACACCGCACAGGGAGAAGGACAGCAGGAACCTCCCAAACAGCAGGAACAGACCCAACCGGCAAAGCTGCCGCACCCCTATAACGTGATCAAAAATCTGTGTGTGGCAAGAGGGATTTCCTTTGATGGATGCAAGCAGCAGTATCAATTCGACAAGACAACACCGCCGGAACGTCTGATTGAGATTCTGGAAGAAATGGGGGCGCCTTACAATGGATGAATACAGACTGAGCTATCCGTGGGAAGAAGCGGACATGGAAGAAATCACCGAAGAAGGTAAGAAACCGTTTATCGTGGACAATGACGAAAAGGCAGACTGGGCGGCACGTGTTGTCAAGGAAGAAGCGGAGGAACGGGACAGGCTGCTTGCTCTGGTGAAAGCGGAGCGGGAACGGCTGGATGCCAGAGAGAAAGAGATCAAGGAACGGTACATCCGGAATACGGATTATCTGGAAACACAGCTGCTCTCTTACATGGCATCGGTAAAAACCCGTGATACGCCCACACAGCGTTCGTATGCGCTGCTGAATGCCAAGTTGGTGTATAAGTTACCGAAGGTTGACATACAGCCGGGAGAAGCGCTTGTGGGCTGGCTGGAAGCGAACCGTCCGGGACTGGTGAAGGTGGAAAAGAAACCGGACTGGGAAACGGTGAAGAAAAGCATCGTCCAGATCGGGGAAGGTGTATATGCCATGAGCGACACCGGGGAGATTGTTGATGGGATTCTGCCGAAGGAAGTTCCGGGGAAGTTTGAGGTGAAGTGATGGCAACACGTGAAGATCTGCGTAAGCTGCAGGCACAGTCACTGGATGACAAAGTCCAGCGCACACTGGGGCTGATTTCGGAGTGGTACGCATACTGGGACAATCAATGCTATGTATCATTTTCCGGCGGCAAAGATTCCACGGTGCTGGCGGACATTGCGGCAAAATGGTGTGCCATTGCAGGGATACCGCTGTATCTTGTGTTTGTGGATACGGGACTGGAATACCCGGAGATCAAGGAGCATGTGCGGACGTTTGCGCAGTATCTGAGGGCGAAATACGATATTGACGTACAGATCACGGTGCTGCGGCCGAAGATGACGTTTGCGGAGGTGATAGCCAAATATGGGTATCCGATGATTGGGAAGCGGCAGGCGGGATACATCGGGTTAGGAAGAAAAAATCTGGAAAATAAAAAATATAGTCTCAGACTCATGAATTTGGGGATTTCTGAAACCTAAGCGGTTGATATGGGTCTGGAAATGCCGGATTCGGACATGATTGCAAAATATCACAGGACTGCTGATGGATCGAAATATACTATCGAAAAATATAGATCCTTACTTTCGGTTGACTTTCTTGTCTCAGATATGTGTTGCGATGTGATGAAAAAGCACCCAATGCACGAATTTGTGCGGCAGAGCGGAAAGCATCCTATTACCGGTCAGATGGCTGAGGAAAGCACACTTCGAGAAAACACATGGTTAAAAAGTGGATGTAATGCATTTGAAGCTAAAGAGCCAAAAAGTAATCCAATGTCCTTCTGGCTGGGTCAAGATGTGCTGGCCTACATCAAAAAATGCGATATACCGATAGCATCCGTGTATGGGGATGTCGTGTTTGCGGATGATCCGGAGCAAATTCGCATGGACGAAAGTTTCTGTGGAGAGCGGCTGTGTACCACGGGATGTGATCGCACTGGCTGTATATTCTGCGGATTCGGCGCACATTTAGAGAAAGGCGAAGGCCGGTTCGAGCGGCTGAAACGGACGCACCCGAAACTGTGGCTGTACTGCATCTACGGCGGCGGGTATGATCCGGAAGACGGACTGTGGAAGCCTACGAAAGAAGGGCTTGGTATGGGGCATGTATTTGATGTGCTGAATGGGCTGTATGGGGATGGATTTATCCCCTATGGGAAGGAGTAATATGGGCAGACCGAAAACGGGAAATCCGCCGGGCAGACCGCAGGGGTTATATGGTCCCGATGTGATGGCAGTGGTGAAAATGGAGCCGGACAGGATGATTCGGTTCCGATATGCAACGGAGCGTGAAACCCAATCGAAATACCGGTTGATGAGACGGGCTGTGGAGCGGCTTGGACTTTATAGGATTGTGCATAAAAACGGGCACACGGTGGAAGTGGTGTCCTAAAACGGAGGAATGTTTATGATTAAGCACACATGTGACGTGGATTTTGGACAGCATACTACATCCAAAAGGTTAAAGTATGCCGAGGAATATAAAATTCTGACAAAGCTTACGAAGGGACATAATGTACTGTTTGAGTATAGAACATACTCGGATGCGGCACGTGCGAGAGTTGCAATCTACAGATTTGCAATGCGGAACGGAATTAAGGTACATGTACACACCATTGAACGTGTTAAGGTTCTTGTGGAGGTTGTATGACCGGCAGGATCAAGGATCTGTCTGTGGATCGGCATGGGAAAACCATTCTGACGCTGGAAATCAACGAACGACAGGCGGCGGAAACGCTGTATGATGAGCTGAATCTTTGTGAGAAGTGCGAGATTTCCGTGAAGAAGTGGCGGGACAAAAGATCGCAGGATTCCAATTCCTACGCATGGGTGCTTCTGGGAAAACTTGGTGCCAAACTGAAAATTGCGCCGGAAATCGTTTACCGGGAAATGGTGAAGGATGTAGGGGACAATTACGAAATCGTTCCGGTTCGGGCGGATGCGGTAGAAAGGTTCTGTGCCGCATGGCGAAAAAATGGTATCGGGTGGTTGACAGACACATTCCCGTCAAAGTGGCACGGATATGTCAATGTGATGACATATTACGGCAGCAGCACCTACACTACAGAGCAGATGAGCAGGCTGATTGATATGATTGTGGAGGAATGCAAGGCACAGGGGATTGAGACAAGGCCGCCGGAGGAAATTGAAGCTATGATGAAGTTTTGGGAGGAACGAACGAAATGAAGGTACTGGTAGCATGTGAAGAATCGCAGAGAGTATGCACGGCATTCCGGGAACGGGGACACAATGCGTATTCGTGTGATCTACAGCCGTGTTCCGGTGGGCATCCTGAGTGGCATATACAGGGGGATGTGCTGAAAGTGCTGAATCCAAATTTCAGAAAAACACACATACCCGGATTAAGAATACCATCGATAAGATATAAAACAATGGACGGCACAGCGCACACAATGGATGGATGGTGGGATTTGATCATAGCACATCCACCGTGCACATACATGAGCAATGCCGGAGCGTGCCGTATGTATCCCAAAAAAGGGCAGATAGATCCAGACAGATTCGCAAAAGCAATGGAAGCTAAAAAATTCTTCATGGAAATTTACAACGCAGACTGCGAAAGAATCTGTATTGAAAATCCTGTGCCGCTTCGATGTGTTGAACTGCCGGAAAAGACACAGATAATCCAACCGTATGAATATGGGCATCCTTACACAAAAAAAACATACCTGTGGCTGAAAGGTCTTCCGGCTCTTATGCCGACAGATATTGTGGAGCCGGTGGGGCCTTATGTATGCGGGAACAGCGAAATCTGGAAGAAACAAGCCGCAAAAGGGGTTGTTTACGGCAAGGAAAAGAGTTCGGTGCACAGAAGCAAAACCTTTCCCGGCATAGCCAGAGCCATGGCGGAACAGTGGGGGTGACGAAATGAAATCCATCATACAGGCAAACCCGCATTACTGTTTCCTCTGCGGCGGGAACGGTCACATGGAACCGCTGGATAAACACCATTGTTTCGGGGCTTCCAACCGGAAGTGGTCGGAGAAGTACGGGCTGTTTGTGTATCTCCACCACAAGTCATGCCATATCTTTGGTGAAAATGCTGTACATGTGAATGCAGAAAATAACCGGAAGCTGCAGAGATACGCACAGAGAAAAGCCATGGAACGATACGGGTGGACTATCGGTCAGTTCCGGGCGGTATTTGGTAGGAATTATTTGGATCAGGAGGAATGAATGGCTGAAAGACGAATGTTTGCAAAAAATGTGATTGACAGTGATATGTTTCTATCCATGCCGCTGTCAACGCAGGCTTTGTATTTCCATCTGTCCATGAGGGCGGACGATGACGGGTTTATCAACAATCCCCGTTCCATCCAGAGGATATGCGGTGCCAGCGATGATGACTTCAAGGTGCTTCTGGCAAAACAGTTTCTCATATCCTTTGAAACAGGGGTTGTGGTTATCCGGCACTGGAAAATACATAACTACATCCAGAAGGACAGGTACCATCCTACAGACTGCATAGCGGAAAAATCCAATGTGATGGAAGAAAACGGGATTTACAGCCTGATGGACACGGTTTCGCCGGTGATTGAAGCCCCGGAAATGCATCTTTCCGAACCCTGTATCCAGAATGTATCCAACATGGACACAGAATGTATACAACCTGTATCCAAAATGGATACCCAGGTAAGGTTAGGTAAGGATAGGTTAGGTAAGGATAGTGTAGATAATACCCCCAAACCCCCAAAGGGGGCTTCTGCGGAGGTGGTGAAAGAGATCGTTGACTATCTGAACCAGAGAATCGGAACCAAATACCGGAATGTCCGGAAAACGGGAGAACTGATTTCCGCCAGAATCAACGAAGGATTCACCGTAGAAGATTTCAAGCTGGTAATCGAGAAGAAAGCAAACGAATGGATAGGCACGGATATGGAGAAATACCTGAGACCGGAAACGCTGTTCGGCACAAAGTTTGAGGGGTATCTGAATGCGCCTGAAAAACCGCACACACCAGCGGCGGATAAAAAGTCGGACGGATGGGATTCTCTGTATGCCATGATGGAAGGAGCTGTCAATGACACTTGAAGAAACCTTGTCAGTATTCAGAAAACTGAAACGACATTTTACATATTTCTACCACAATCTGCCGGAATCGGAGTTTCAGGCAGCAGTGATGGACTGGCACAGGCATTTTGTAAACGAAGATTACCGCATGGTGAACTTTGTCATTGACATGATGATCGAAACGAGAACCGACAACAGCGCACCGAAAATAGCGGATGTAAAAAAGGCTATCCGTGATCTGGTACAGGCATCCACGGGAGAGCCTACAGACGAGGAACTGTGGCGGATTCTGCGGAAGGCTGCTGCAAATGGGCTGTACGGATCCTGCGAAGAATTTGAGAGACTGCCGCCGGTGCTGAAACGGTACTGCGGCTCTCCCTCTGCTCTGCGGGAAATGGCGATGCAGGACGAGAAAACCCTTGACACGGTGGTGCATGGGCAGTTTCTCCGGCAGATTTCCGGCATCCGGGAGCGGCAGGAATATCACGACAGCCTTCCGGAGGGTGTGAGAGACGCTGTGAGCCGATTGTACGGGCGTATGGATGGTGAGCGGGTTCTTACAGCGGGAGAAGAAAACGAGCGCAGGAATGCGGTTCTGGACGCTCTGGGAGGGGCGTGAAATATGTTGAATGTTGAGCATCTTTTGGAAAATGCCATTTGCGACTTGGAGAAATATGAAGTCCATGAAGCATACCGGCAGTTTATGGAATCTCCCTGCGACATTGAACTGGCGGAGGGAGCAGGAATCCGACTGGATGATGTGTGGGTGATGGCGGTGTACTGTTATACCACACTGCGGCAGTACTGGAAGGAGGAGTGGGAGAAAGAAGCGGAACGGTGGATTCCGGTGACGGAGAGACTGCCAGAAGCACGTGTAGATGTTTGGGTGGCGACACCAAAACGTGGCGGAGGAAGTCGTGTAAGTGTTGGTTGGTACAGTGATGTAACCGAAAGCTGGCACGTAGGGGAATTTGATACACAGGAAAAAGTCACTCACTGGAAGCCGCTGCCGGAAGCACCGAAGGAGGATGCCGATGCCTAAGGAATACATAGACCGGGAGTATACTGCAACAACTTATGCAGATGGAGGATTTGGAATGAACGATAACACGAAACTGTTGGAATCGGCCAAGATTGAGATGGCCAAACATTGCATCGGAATGGATAACCGGAAAACATACCATCGTCACGGGAAAGAATTTTATCGACCATATCGAAATTACTATTCTACATTCCAGAAAGAACCAAATTGGGAAAGCCTTGTAGAATCGGGTTTCGCAGGGCGAGGATATACACCGCTCGGGAACGTTATTTACCACATGACACGCAAAGGGCTTGATTGGCTCGGTGAAAGGCTCTCTGTAACGATACACGACGAGGAAGACTGAAATGAACGATAACAATATGGATAAAGAATACATAGACCGTGAGAACTACTGCAATAACATATGCAGATGCAATGGAACAGAATGTGATAAATCAAAATGCCCGTTATGGACTGCGCAAACCGCCGATGTAGCCCCTGTGGTGCATGGGAAGTGGGTGTATGAAACAGACGAAGACGCAATCTGGCGTACAAAAGCAATCTGCTCTGCCTGTAAATACGTGGTAGCAAACAACACACACTTAACGCACGAATCTGGCGTGGAGAATTTTGAAAAATTGCATAAGTTTTGCCCCATCTGCAGCGCAAAGATGGACGGAGGGGAGAAATGAAAGGTTTTATCGAAATAACCACCAAGGATGGCAGCCTTCACCTTGTAAACATCCGGCACATTGTAGAGGTGACCGACAATAAAATATATACAGATGATATTCCTGAGTTTGCGACTGACTATCCGTGTTTTGAATGTTGGGAATGCTACGAAGAAATCCGGGATAAGATCGAGAGGGCAACAGAATGAACAATAACGATATCACCAAGGTGCTTGATATCCTTGATAAATTCGAATTCTTTGGCGGTCAAAGAGCAGGACGGGAGTTGTGGTTCGGCAAGCCTGTTGATGTGCAGAACAAAGATATAGCAGATTTTGTAAGAGATGTTACCTTTCTGAAAGACTTCATTGCTGACCTTGAAGCGAAAAATAAAATATGTGCGGAAGTAATAGCAAGACAGGATAATGAAATTATAAACCTGTCAAAATCGGTTGATAATTACGAATCATGCTTAAAAAGTGTTGAGGTTATCAGAGTAAATGCAATCAAGGAGTTTGCGGAGGAACTAAAAGGAGAACTCACAACGGGAGCTGGAACGATGAGGGGGTCTGTTCTCAATATAATCGACAGCCTTGTGAAAGAAATGACGGAGGAACATAATGCCGAAGAAAACAGTATTTGATATACCCTACCCTGCCGACAAAAAAGCAAAATCCAAATGGACTGCACGGTTCGGGACAAATGCTTACTATTCCGGTAAGGTATGGCAGCAGAGGAATAAGGACAAAGATTATTTCCATGCTCTTGTGTGGGGAGAGATGGAACGGCAGAAAGTACGGAAATTTCCGTATGAAAACCCTGTGATAATCACGCTGTTTGTGAACGACCGGCTTGATGTCGACAATCATAGTATTGTTCTAAAATATGTCATTGACTCGCTGAAAGGCAGGGTAATCAGGGACGACAACCGGACATGGGTGCATGGGGTGGAGATGTATTTCCATGACGAAGACTGCATCCGGGTGGTTGTCAGGGAGGTATGAGATGGATGTGAAATGCAAACTGTACCATGACAACTTCCAGAATTACAAGCGGTATGGAATTCCAAAGGCACAGCTTGTGATTGCGGATATACCGTATAATCTGGGCGTCAAGGCTTACGCAAGCAATCCCATGTGGTACAACGGCGGGGACAACCACAACGGGGAAAGCAAACTGGCCGCATCTGCTTTCTTCAATGGGGATGGGGATTTCAACTTGAACGAATACTTTCATTTCTGCGGGAAACTTTTGAAAAAGGAACCGAAGGAACGTGGAAAGGCTCCCTGTATGATTGTGTTCTGCTCCTTTGAACAGGCTATGGATCTTGTGGAAATCGGAAAGAAGCACGGGTATCAGCACTACATACCGCTTGTGTTTTGTAAGAATTATTCCGCACAGGTACTGAAAGCAAACATGAAAATTGTTGGTGCCACAGAATACGGTATTGTGATGTATCGGGACAAGCTTCCGAAATTCAACAATATCGGTGCTGACGGGAAAGGCCACATGGTTTTCAACTGGTTCGAGTGGAAGCGAGACGGGAAGGAATATCCGAAAATCCATCCGACACAGAAACCGATAGCGGTACTGAAACGGCTGATTGAGATATTCACAGACCCGGGGGATGTTGTGATTGATCCATGTGCAGGAAGCGGCTCTACTCTGCGGGCAGCATGGGAAATGGGCAGGAACAGTTATGGATTTGAAGTAAGTAAAAAATTCTACGACATGTCCACGGAAAAGATGCTGAATTTACAGAACATCCCGCAACAGATGCAGATGGAGGTATAGCCCATGGAAGCAAATGACATTCTTGCAGAAATAAAAACCGTAAAACCTCCGCCGCAGAAACTGTCCGACAGGTTTCCTGAGTATCCGTGTGACAAATGCCCCAGAGGTAAGGGGAACTGCACGATATGCCGGGACTGCGTGGGGTGGCGGAAATGGTATCACAACAGATTTGTGGAAGTTGACGAAATGTTTAAGGTGGTGAGAAAGCGTGGAAAAAGATAAGCCGCATGTGATGACGGAATCGGAAATGGAAGCGCAGATCAGGCGGGACATGGCATCTATCAGGAGAAAGAAGCTGCCGCCGGAGAAGCTGGACGCGGAATACCGGAAATACGACAATATGTATCACGCATGTGTGCTGGACGGCGGGAATACTGCCGGGGTGTATATGTGGCGGGAAGTATATCGGAGGTTGCTTGATGAAAATAGGACTGATTGATGTTGATGGTCACAATTTCCCAAACCTTGCATTGATGAAACTGTCCGCATGGCACAAGCAGTGCGGTGATACCGTGGAATGGTGCAACCGGATGGAGCAGTATGATCTGGTGTATATGTCGAAGGTGTTCGACGAAACGTATAGTCCTGATATTGACTGGGTTCCGATGGCCAAACACATTATTAAAGGTGGAACAGGGTATATACGCAGGCAGGAAGACGGGATGATTGAAACATACAATGCCGGAAAATGGAGATTTGGAAATCATGTATATGGAAATGAGGTGTATAGGGAAGAACTCCCATGGCAAGAAGAACATACATATCCTGACTATTCCATGTATCCGGAACTGACGAAGGATACTGCATATGGATACCTGACACGGGGGTGCCCGAGAAACTGTGCATTTTGCCTTGTATCGCAGAAAGAAGGACGTGTAAGCCGGAAAGTGGCGGATTTGTCCGAGTTCTGGAGGGGGCAGAAATATATTAAGCTGATGGATCCCAATATTTTAGCCTGCCGGGAGCATCTGGAACTGCTGGGGCAGCTTGCGGACAGCGGCGCTTACGTGGATTTTACACAGGGGCTTGATGCAAGATTGCTGAACAAGAAAAATGTGGATTTGCTGAACAAAATCAAGGTGAAGGAGATCCATTTTGCGTGGGACGATCCGCAAGAATATATGGAGCCGGTTTTTCAGTGGTATGCGGAACATGCCGTCAGAAAACCGCACGGGAATTATGCTACAGTGTATGTGCTGGTGAATTACTGGTCGGCGTTTGAAGATGATCTGCGGCGGATATATACACTGGATAAACTGGGGTATAATCCGTATGTGATGATTTTTAATAAGCCGTCGTGCGATCCGTTGTATCTGGATCTGCAGAGATGGTGCAATCTGCCGGCGATCCGGAAGAAGTGCCCGAAATTTGAGGACTATAAGAAGATCGCACCTGATGAGAACCAAATGAAAGTTGGTGAAATGGATGAAGCACAATGAAAACATCTCACCGGATATGCGCAGGGCTATTGGGGATCGGTTGTATAAAGCCAGACGGGAGAAGCACCTGACGCAGATGAAAGTTGCACTGGACACTGGTATCTGCATGGTGAGCATATCCAAATACGAGACAGGGATGCGGGTACCGACGCTGGGACATCTGATACTCCTTGCGGAATACTATGGCGTATCTGCTGGGTGGCTTATCGGGGAGGTCGGGTGATGCTGGAAAAACATCTGGACAAGCTGCGTGGGATTCCGGATAAGGAACTGCGCATGGTGGTGGACAAAGCTATAGAGGTGTTCCCGGAGAGGCTGCGAGAGATACGGGTAAATGCCAACATGGTACTCAAGGACACTGCGAGAGGAACCGGGATCCCATGGCAGAACATATCTGCATATGAGCGGGGAGAGAGTTTGCCAAATTTTGTAAACCTGTGTCTTTTGGCCAGATACTACGGGGTTACTGTGGACTGGTTGATGGGAGGTGAATGGAATTGAAGGGCAACAGAACAAACGGAAACAGATCGAACATACCGCAGATTGTATGCCCGGAGGTGCGGCAGGAGGTTCTGGAAGCAATAGCTGTGTTCCCAGCCAAAATCAGAGGTCTCAGAGAAGCGCAAGGGCTGTCACTCAGAGAAGCAGCGGAAGACATGGGCATGAACAAGCAGTCCATAGGACAATATGAACAAGGAATAAACTTCCCGGACGCAAGGCGGCTGTTGACCATAGCATGTTATTACGGCGTGTCACTGGACTGGCTGTTCGGGAGAGAATTTTAGGAGGTAGACATGAAAAAGATAAAGAAACCCAGTGAACAACAGATAGGTGTAACTCTGAGCTGGCTTATTATAATCAATGCATTTTCCGCTGCGTTGGCAGATGTTATATCGGATTATGTAATGCCAGGATGGCCGTGGGCGCTTATTGTGGTGGCGTGCTGCTTTACCAATCTTCTGCATTTGGACAGGATTAAAGATCTGGAAAGATTGGCTGAAAGCGGCAGAAGGCTGTGTGCGGCATCGGAAGAATTGAGACAACTTGCTATAAAGCAGAGGTCAATCATTCAGGCACAGGAGGAAGAAATCAAACAGTTGAAAGGAGAACAGCATGAAAATCAGAATCAGAAGTGAAGTTGTGATCGAGCGGGAAATCGACATGACACCGGAGGATTTCCGCAGGGCGTATCATGCGGATTTCGGGGAGTGCCGGAAGTGGTTATCCCGGAAGCAGGAAGTCAAAATCCACGATAAATTTGACAGGTATGCGAATCACAAGCTGGACATGAAGACGCAGGTATTTGTGCAGGGGGAAGATGAAAATGAACGTGGCGAAAATCAAACCGTGTGACATTGCGGATGGACCCGGCGTGAGAGTGTCGGTGTTTGTATCCGGGTGCCGGAGACACTGCCATGGGTGCCAGAATGCGGAAGCGTGGGATTTTGGATTCGGGGAACCGTACACCGAACAGACGAAGGAATACATACTGAAACTGCTGGAACCGGATTATATTGATGGTATCACCATTTTGGGTGGAGAACCCTTTGAGCAGGAGAACATACCCGGTGTTGCGGAAATTGTGCAGATTGCCGAAGAATCCGGGAAGAGTATCTGGATCTACAGTGGGTATACTTTGGAGCAACTGGTGAACCGGGCAAAAACCGAACGGGAGATCTGGTATATCCTTGATACGGCGGATGTGCTTGTAGATGGGGAATACCGGGAGGACGAGCGTGATATAACGCTGAAATACCGTGGGAGCAGGAACCAGAGGGTTATTGAGACTACGGCAACATTTGTGGAATACTGGAAAACGGGTAAAATGAAGCCTGTAATATGGGAAGGAGAAGAATGATGGAAAGAACAGGTTCCAAAAGCATCAAGATGTTAACAGAGTGGTGTACAACCTGCACAAACAGAAAAACATGTGCGATTGACGAAGGATTCCGAGAGGACTGCAGTTATAACGGTACTTCCATCCCTACTCTGTGGGAGATGGACGAGACTGTGAAACGGGAAGAAAAACCGACTTCACGGGAAGAAGTGTTCCGGGAAATCACGGAAAGAATGGCGGATGTATATGCGGCGAAGAATCACGATTACGGAAACAGTTTCAATTTCACCAGAGAGAGATACCCGAATGCCATTTTGATCCGGCTGTTTGACAAGCTGAACCGACTGGATACACTGATTGGCGGGGAATCTGCGAAAGTGGATGAATCCATTGACGATACGCTTGTGGATCTGGCGAACTATGCTGTGATGGAACTTGTGGAAAGAAGAATGGAGGTGGAAGAAAAATGAGAGAAGTGCTTGGTGTTGTTTTGGATGAAGAAGCTGTGTACCCAGACAGGGCTCATGAAGCGGATGCGGGGGCAGATCTGTTTTCCAGGGAGGATAAATGGATCTGGCCTTGGAGCAGTGCTGTATTTGATACGGGTGTGCACATTGCCATCCCAAAGGGATATGTGGGAGAAATCGAACCGAAGTCCGGGCTGAATGTAAACCACAACCTTGTGGGATGGGGAACCATTGACAGCGGATACACGGGCAGCATCCGGGTGAAACTGTACAATCTGGGATGGAAACCCCACAAGGTACACAAGGGGGATAAAATCAGTCAGATTGTGATTTATCCGGTTGAGCTGTGCGGATTCAGTCGGGTGGAAACTCTGGACGAGACGGAACGTGGGACTGGTGGATTTGGAAGCACCGGACGATGAAAGGAGGAAAAATAATATGGCATCTAATTTCAACTTCAACAAAGTAATTCTCGGCGGTAAAATGGTGGAAAATCCGGAGCTGCGGGTGACTCCTCAGGGGATCAATACAACAAGTTTCCGGATTGCCGTGAATCGTCGTGGAGCGGGAAACAATACGGATTTCTTCAATGTGCAGGCGTGGCGGAATACAGCGGACTTTGTGACCAAATATTTCCGCAAGGGATCCTCCATCTGTGTGGTGGGATCGATCCAGAACCGGGAATGGACAGACCAGAACGGGCAGAAGCGGTATGCTACAGATATTGTTGCCGATGAAGCGTATTTTGTGGATGCAAAGAGTGATTCTCAGGGGACACAGCCGGTACAGCAGAATCAGGACTACATGGCGAACCAGTATCAGGCTATGGGGCAGCAGGTGAATCAGGCTGCACCTCAGACCGCACCAATGTATGAGGATATCACGGATTCGGACGAATTGCCTTTCTGATGGGGGATATATGATAACCGAAGAGATTATAGCTTTTGGATATGCCAATGATCGCTTGTGGCTGAAACAAGAAGGTGATAAGGTATGCGTGTGCGTTGGTCATGACTGGGCATCCATACCGATTGCGGAGGGAGAAAAAGCGTTATATGTATCAACCCAAACACAGGACGAGATACTCGACAGGATACTTACCGTGTTGCAGGAACAGACAAATCCTGTGGTCATAGGATACATTGAGCGGGCTTTATATGCATCGGCAAGATACGATGTATGTATCAGGACAAGCGGCACAATTAACATTGCTGTGGACGCAGATGGAATTGAGGATGCCAAAGCAAGAGCATTATTTGGGGTAAAAGATAAAAGGTATCCTCCAAATCTGACACAGCACATGGAAGTCGTATATGCAAGGAGGATTGACAAATAATCCTATAGGAGGACTATGACACGCAATGAGCTGAAAGAATTCCGTCGGCTGAGGTGGAAATACATCAAAACCGGAAGCGGATGGATCATGAGAAGCAGACGTTACAGGGATTTGTATTTGGATTTCTGGATTGATGCTGAGAAGTTGGATGGTGTACAGCGTGTGATTTTTGTGGAATACTACCACAATGCGAGAAGTATAGTATACATAGCGATGCAGCTCAACTACAGTGAGCGAACGGTTCTGCGGATTAAAAGCTCTGCTGTGGGATTGGCTGCGGTGTAATAAGTAAAAAGACCAGTCGGGAGTGGCTGGTCTTTTTTGATGTGATTTTTGAAATATATCAGAGTACATACATGATGTAGTATGTTTTGCCGTTGTGGGTTACAATACCCCAGTCAATGATATATCCGTTTAGTAAGCCAAATAAATGTCCATGTCGCTGGTGTAATGCAATGTATAAATCCGGTTGTCGTCTACGCCTTTCACGCATTGCATCCAGCACCCGTCTTCATCCAGTTCTGGTTCGCCGCAAAGGAGCAGATCATCTTCTCCACGGTCAGACAAATAATCCTGCACCATACTTTCAAATGTGTCCTTATCGAGGCCGTTGGCATCTTTCTGAAGGGATTCCTCTGATTCTATTGGGTCTACAGGAACAGCAATGTAGCGGTATTCAAACTGGCTTTCGTCCTCTTCATCAGTCAAAACCTTTGCGCCCCAGAGCTCGAAGAAGTGCTCAAAGTCCGGTGTGTAGATGTTGGTTGTGCTGAGATCGGGATACACCGGGAATACATCGGAGATTCTGGTTCCGGTCATCGTGCCGAAACTGTCTTCGATTTCCGGCTTATCATATTCTACATCGAACGTAGTGTAGTAGTGAATGTTGTGATATTCGTTGACAGAAGTCTTTACCTTGAGTTTCATTTTGCAATCTCCTTATTTGCATATTGGGGATCAATTTTATTTTCATGCTCCATCTTATACCGCATCAAATCAAACAGATACGGTGGGCATATGCTTTTGCCGCACTCCCAGTTTTCGACGTATGCTGTGTCTATATTATATCAACAATCTGGTGACAAGTCGAGGGGTTTGGCAAAAGTTTTTCGGTAAAATCAAGCAGGAATCGGGAGTTAATTATGTGTTCCGGTTTTTCTGGCGAATTCTTCCAGTGCTTTTCTTGCAGATTCGTGGGCAGATTTCAGAGCATCGTTTTCACGATCTGCACAGTAGGCGTAAAACAGCCTTTCTTCCAAATCTGCAAGCATTTCAAAGATTTCTTGATTTGTCATTGTAGTCACTTTCTGCCGGGATTTGACGCCCGGCTCGGCTTGGTGGGGTGGTTTATAGATGGTAGAATGTTGTTGTGTCCCAATGGACTTTTCTTTCCGGTACATACACACAGACATTCCAGTACATACATGGTTTCTTTGCTCTCTGCCCTTTATACAGATAGCATTCGACTCGTGCCCAATCGCCGTCTGTTACTACGTTGGTGCATTCCAGTTTGCATTTTGCATCCATCCGGCCGGTTTCAATCATTGCGTTTCTGATTGCGCCCATGATTTCTCCCATGTTTCTTATCCTTTCTGCCCTGCCATCATCAGACCGTGTGGGGCGGTTCACGGTGATGGGCATTTGCCCATTTCGGCTTAAAATCCTCTTAACACCTTGTAGTAGTCAGCACCGAGGAGCCTACAAGCGAGCTTCACTTGCTTCTTATGCCCGTAGTAGTGTCGGCGAAGCTCCTTGTTTGTTCTGTCGGGGCAACTGGTGTACTCACTGATGAGTTGAGCAAGCTCTTTGCGCTTGTTCCAGAGGCGGTCTTCTATGTCATCGTAGCGTTCCGTTTCATAATAGCTGTCGTGGAGCGGGATGCGGCTAAGCGCATTGTCGATGCTCAAAATCCTGCGGATAATGCTTACATATTTCATTTTTTGTTCTCCTTTTCGTTTCAGCGTGACCGCCGGGGCGGTTTCGTCGTAATTCTCAACGACTCGTCAGACGCTTTATGCACGAACCAGAACGCCGTCTTTGTTGCGGATATAGATTACGTTCTGATTTTCATAATCATCAATTACTGCGGTCTGTTCATCATCCTTGAAAGTGTATCCCTTGCACTTGTTAAAGAATTTCGCCCATGTTTCATAGTCAATCAGATTGTGACACGCCATTTCATACAGCATTTTCCACGTTTTTTCATCAAGGTCATATCTGATATAAAGTTCTTCCATTGCTTTTGCGGTCATGATAGAGTGTTTCATTTTTTCTTTCTCCGTTCGTTGTTTGGGTGTTTCCCTTTCGTTGTACCCATTATAACACTATTTACACCAATAGTCAAGTGCCAATAGTCACAAATATTTCTGCAATAAGTTGTGCAAAAACACTATTTACACCAATATATTAGTGTGATATAATAAAAGTAAAGGAGGTGATTGGTGTGCCGGTTAGCAAAAAACAGCAAGCCTGCGTGAATAGGTACGTGAAGGAAAATTACGACAGAATCAACGTGACTATGGCTAAGGGCAGGAAGGAAATCCTGCGGCAGGCGGCGGAAAAATATGGACTATCCATCAACGGATATATCAATCTGGCGATAGCGGAAAAACTGGAAAAGGACATGGACGTGGAGTAAAAATCCATGTCCTTTTTATTTTGCCCCCAAAACCACCCGTTTACAGTTATTTCATAATATAAATACAGTTATTTCATAAAGATGTCAGTTTTAGGGGGGGGTATGGTGATAAACTGTTGATAACTTAAGAAAACAATAGTACCGGCGTGCGCCATCCGGGGTACCAATGGCGGGGTTGGCACCGACGCAAAAATGCCACGGTTCCGGGGTTTGTCCAATGGTCCCGGATGACGAGAGTGGGTGGTCGACATCATACCACGTAAATATACAGGTCGGGTAGGAAGTACCGGATGAGGAGATATGCACGATGCCGGGCCGGTATGGCATGATGGTGCATATGGATTGGACTGCCTTGATGCGACGTGGTGGCTCCGTGGGGCTGGTTGTGGATGGGTACGCTGCTCTCTCTGTGGTGGGAGTAGTGTGCCTGTCCGCTCAATGGATCACCATGGGGCTGATATATAGCAAATATAACCAATCACTATCAAAGAAAGGAGAGTTGTGAAGTGGCAAGGCCAAGAATGTACACACTGGAAGAAATGAAGGAAAAATGGGATGAATACAAAGATGCTTGTGATAACAACACAAGGAAGATGGCAAAATTCTTCCAGGGGGAATACTACACAAGTGAAATACCAGCACCAATTACATACACAGTCAAAGGATTTGCAGTATATTTGGGGATGACGGAACAGAGCTATTACACCACATATGCTGAAGATAAAGAATTTTCTGAGTTAGTCAATATGATCCGGGAAGAAGTTGAGCTGGATGCCCGCAGAAAGTTTGAAATGGGTGTGATTCCGACACAGCTCTCCGGTCTATGGATGGGCAGATATGGGTATACCACAAAAACGGAAACCGATATTAAAGGTGGCGTCCCTGTTGTTATCAGCGGGGAGAACGATTTGGAGGACTGATGAAAGCTGCTGATGTGCTGAACAATATCTATCTGCCGGACAAGGTGGGTAAGGGGTACGGTACTATGTGGCGGTCTAAGTGCCGGTATGTGGCTGTCAAGGGCAGCCGACGCAGCAAGAAATCCAAAACACAGGCCATGAAACTGATATACCAGCTCATCAAGTACCCGTTGTCTCACGCTCTGGTGGTCAGGCGGTACTATAACACCATGAAGGATTCCTGCTTCAAAGAGTTGAAATGGGCGGCAAGAAACCTTGGAGTATACGATAAGTTTACATTTAAGGAGAGTCCGCTTGAAATCACATTTAACGAGACGGGGCAGCAGATCTATTTTCGGGGGTTGGATGATCCTCTGAAAATAACCTCTGTGACGGTGGAATTCGGCGCTCTGTGCTGGCTGTGGATTGAAGAAGCGTTTGAAATTGAAGAAGAAAAAGATTTCGATATGCTGAATGAATCCATGATGGGTTCCCTTCCCGATGGGTATTATAAGCAGACAACTCTTACATTTAACCCATGGAGCGAGGGAACATGGATCAAGGCACGATTTTTTGACAGAGAAGACCCAAATGTACTAGCAATGACTACCAATTATCTGTGCAACGAGTGGCTGTCGGAGGAAGATATGCAGGAATTTGAGGAAATGAAGCGGACACGTCCAGAGAGATACAAAGTGGCCGGGCTGGGCGGATGGGGTGTTGATGGATGTGTCTACTATGAAGAATTTGACAAGTCCGTGCATGTTGTATCGCCATTTCCGATACCGGCGCACTGGCGGAAATACAGAAGCATCGACTACGGTTTGGATGCTCTGGCGGGGCTGTATTACGCCATAGATACCATCGGGGATGTATATGTGGTATCTGAGGTATACCAGCCGGGGCTTGTGGTATCGGATGCCTGTGCAGCTCTCATAGAAGGGAATCCGTTCCCAGAGAGAGACATGATAACATATGCGCCGCCGGATTTGTGGAGCAGGACAAAAGATACCGGTAAACAGGTGTCGGAACTGTTTTACGAAAACGGAGTACCTCTGGTATCATCCAGCAATGCCAGAATTGCCGGGTGGATGGAAATTCACGAGCGCCTGAAAGTGATGGAAAGACGGGCGGAGGATGGGGAGATAACCAAAACAGCAAGGATCCATATATTCTCCTGCTGCAAAAACCTGATTCGGACGCTGTCAACCATCAAAGCGGATGAGAAAAACATCAATGATGTGGCAACAGAGCCGCACGAGCTGACACATTTGCCCGATTCCCTGCGGTATTTCTGCGTACAGCATACAGTTCCTGCGGTGGAACCAAAAGAAGAAACAGAAGCGGACAGGTTGGCGGACTACAGGTCACGGCGGCTAGGGAGAAAGAGTGGTATTAAGGTATACAGATGATTTCCCTTTATGGGGAATCATACGGGACATTAGCGCAAATGGTGAGAGCATCCGGCTCATAACCGGACGGTTTGGGGTTCGAGTCCCTGATGTCCCATATATTAAATATAGGAGGAAGTACAAATGGCGTTTACGATGAATGGGAGGAAATGGCACAGGCAGATTCAGTGTACAGTTGACCGGTGCCGGAACAGAGACACAATACAGTATTTCAGGGGTAGCGATGGTGGGCATAATCCCATGCATCTGTGCAGTGACTGTGTCCATGATATTGTGGCAAAATTCGTGGAAATCGTCGGTGTAGATGCGGCACGGGAGAAGCTAGCGGATGTGCTGGAACTGCTGAAACCGGAGGAATCCGAAGAAACAGTAGAAGAAACTGTGGAAGAAACAGTAGAAGAAACTGTGGAAGAAACAGTAGAAGAAACTGTGGAAGAAACGGCGGAAGAAGCTGAAGAAGCCGCTGAAACGCCTAAGAGAGGGCGCAGACGGAAGGAAGATGTGGAATGATTGCCTGTATTATAGTGGAAGGAATTGCCATTGTGGTGCTGGCTCTGCTGTGTTGGAAGCTGTACGGGGATGTAATCAGGATGGCACGAACCATGGCGGGGATGCCTGTGCAGATACCGGAAAACGGCACATCACGGGTGATTTCACCATATAAGAAAAAGAAGGAAGGTGACATGATGTGAGCATATTGGATCGGATGTTTCACCGAAAAAAGGACGATCTGGAACGGATGCCGCCGGAAATCGCCATGGGGCAGGTAGAAGGGGAAACGGTATATGCGGACGATATTGTTGCGCACATCACCGGAGAGCTGGAACGGATTCGGGATGAACGGATGGTGTATGAACTCCAATGGACGATGAATGCCAATTTTCTGGCGGGGCATCAGAACTGCGAGATGGATATAAACCTGCGGCGGATCACGGAAGAAGAGAACATGGAAATCCGGGACAGGGAACGGCGGGTATACAACCGGATCGGGCCTATCATGGAAACAAGACTGGCACATCTGGGCAGTGTTACCTACGATATGGTAGTCAAACCCCGTACCTACGAAGCGGATGACTATGCAAAGGCTTCCGTGTCCACCAAGATATTGGAATACTGCAAGGCGAATACGGGATTTGCACACAAAATGCGGAAAGCCGTTGCATGGGCGGAACTCACCGGGACGGTATACACGCTGTCATGGTGGGATACGCAGGCAGGGGACAAGGTCGGAGAAATGGAAAGAATGGAGGTATCTGATGATGGCACTGAAACCGTTACCATGGCACCGATATATTCCGGGGATCTGGATTTTGGGCTTGTTTCCTCCTATGAGGTATTCCCTGCCTCCCTGACAACGGAGGAAATCGCAGACCAGCGGTTTATCATCATTGAGCAGGTCAGAGATGTAGGGACTGTCTATGATATGTACGGTCTGCGAGTAGAGGGAGAGAGCGTGGAAAACTACGTACTCACACCCATTCCGCAGGGGGTTACAGGGCATGGGCATTCCAATTTCACCTTTGGTCTGCAAAAGGAGAACACTGAAAATGCTGCCAAGGTGATAACCTATCTGGAAAACCCGTCAAGGGATTATCCCATTGGCAGGATTGCCATTATTGTCAGGAACAAGCTAATATTCTACGGAGATTTGCCGGGCGGGGTTATGCCGCTGCGGGACATCAAGGCAAAATCCGTGGCGGGGCAGTTTTACGGCAAGTCCGTGATACAGGATTTGATTCCTCTGCAGCGATCCTACAACAATGTCTGCAACAAGATACAGGATTTCATCGGTACCATCACAGCCAACCCTGTTGCGATGGAAGATGGGGCTGTCACCAACATGGGTGAAATCGAAAACAACGGCATAGAACCGGGTTCTATCATTCTCACAAGGCCGGGGGCGAAGATCCCGGAGTTTCTGCAATATCCCTCCCCTCCCTCTGTGGTGGAAAATGAGCGGATGAAGCTGGAAGAAGCCATGGAATACACAGCCGGGGTATCCCAGATGATGATGTACGGCGGTACACCGACCGGGGTTACATCGGGTACTGCTATAGAAAACCTGCGGGACATTGATAACACCCGTATGAGCCTGACAGCGGACAATATCCGGGACGGGGTTATCGAGATGGCGAAAATCTGGCTGAAGCTGTGCAAAGCGTTTGCCGGAGGATACCGGGTACTGCGGATTGCGGGGAGTGATGATGCCGGGTATGTAAGCATATGGACACGGGAGGACATTAACTCCTATGATGTGGAATACACGGCGGAAAATGAGCTGAGACGATCTGCAGAACAAAAGAAGCAGGATTTCCTTGCGGCTCTGAATGCGGGGCTTTACACAGATGAAAATGGTATGCTGCCGCAGGAGGTGAAGCGGAAATACCGGGAACTGTTTATGGAAGGGGATGCAGAATCCCTTTCCATGGAGGAACTGCAGCGGAAATATGCAGCCAGAGAAAACAGCTATCTGGATCAGGGTGTACTGCCCGAGAGAGGGCGGTATGACGATGACCGGGTACATCTGGATGAACATATCCGGTTTGCCATTTCCCGGGACTATCAGATATTTGCCAAGAAAATGCCGGAATATGCGGCGAAATTTGAAGAACACATTGCGGTGCATCAACAGGAAATCGCAAAGAGAGAACAGGCTGCCATGCAGCAGCAGATGATAATGAGAGGTAATACTAATGGATGAAAATGAAAAGACCATGAGTCTGGCGGAAGCCATTACAGCCGGATGGGATGCGGCCGTGGGAGAAGAACCTGCTGCAGAAGCACCCGTGGAAGCACCTGTGGAAGCGGAAACTGCTCCGGAAGCCAATGCAGAAGTGCCTGCAGAAGAACCTGCACCTGTTGAAACTCCTGTTGAAGCACCTGTAAACCCTGTGAATCCTCTGGAATCCCAGAATGCACAGCTGATGCAGATGATCCAGCAGCAGCAGGCAATTATCCAGCAGCTCACGGCACAGAATCAGCAGGCGGGACAGGCCATGCAGCAGCAGAGCGAACTTGCAGAAGAAGCCGTCAACAGAACCATGGAACCTTATCCGCAGCTTGACTGGAATGCTGTCCGGTATATGGAAGGGGACGCACAGAATCAGGCCATTGCCCAGTGGCAGCAGGCGGTGATGGAAAGAGCCGTACAGGACGCCATGGAAAAGGCTATGGGGGAAATGAAGCCCATCCGGGAACAGTATGAAGCAAACCGGAGAATGGCGGAAAACGATGCAGCCAGAACTGCGGTGTTCGGAGATCCCCGGTTCACGGATTTTGCCGACAGACGGGATGCCATTGAACAGGTTATCAACAACACTCCTGCTCTGCAGGGGCTTTCTCCCACCGACAGATATGTGATTGGTGGGCTTATGGACAGAGGTATGCGTCACCAGAACGCACCCACCACGGAAGAAATTCTGGCGATGGCAAGAGCCAATCCGGAAGTCATGAAAGCCCTTGCAGCACAGCAGGCAACGGAAATGGCACAGGCACAGGCGGGAGTACCCAAGATTGCCGCATCTACGGGGATGGCACAGGCACAGGCGATTCCCGAAAACCGCCCGAAGAACGACAAGGAACTGGGGGCGGCACTTCTCAAGGGGTTAATGGTGCGATAAAGGTACCATTCCTATATATATTAAGGACGGAATGCTATGAAGAACGAGAATATTATTTAATTACGAAGGAGAATAGTAAAAATGCCGAATGTAGCACAGGATATGATTACCATTCAGAAGGTGACAAAGGAAATCTACCTTCCCTATCTGAATAACATGCTGAACGTGGAAGCAGACCCCTTCCTCGCAAAGATTCCCAAGGCGCCCATGCAGGGTGATGGGGTTTTCGGCGCACGAATCGGTGTAGCCGGTAACGTGGGTATGTCCGAGGAAAGAGCGCCCACTCCCATTTCCAAGGCACCTCTGTACAGCCGTATGAAGTTTTCTCCCAAGGATGGGTACGTTGAACTGGCTATTTCCAACAAGGTGGTACAGCTGGGCAGAGACAACAAGGCAGTGATGATGGATACTGTCAAGGATTACATGATGGCGTCCTATGAAGCAGCCAAGTGGAACACTGCCCGTATGGTATACGGCAATGGTACTGGTGTTCTGGCGAACATCACCAAGAGTGCATCCAACACCAACAAGATCACGCTGGATTCCGTCAACAACATCATCGTGGGTATTACCATTGATGTACATACCTATGCAGATGGCGAACCTACTCTGACTGCTGCCAATGAAAAGGTGCAGATCATTGCCATCGACGCTGCAAACAAGGAAGTTACCCTGTCCAACCCTGTGACTGCGTCCACTGCAAACGGCAGCGCATATGGTTTCATTACCGTACAGCAGTCCTATGGTCGGGAAATCACCGGTCTGGGGGCGCTGTTTGATGACAACGTGAAGGAAATCTATGGGCTGAACAAGGAAGAAAACATCTACCTGAAGCCCAACAAGATCGACGCAAAGAACGAAATCGAAGATACTCTGATTACCAGAGCGGTTCGTGCGGCAAAGGATATGTATGGTGCGGACATCGACACTCTGATGTTCGGCGACAATGCATATGACGCATACGAACGCTACATGAAGTCCTCCTCCACCCACATCAATCTGGTGGAAAAGAGAAAGTTTGTGGGCGGCGCATCCGGCTATGCCATCGTTGTAGGCAACAGAACCATTGATGTGGTGAATGCCCGTCATGTTCCTGCCAACAAGATCTGGGGTGTGGATTCCTCCCTGTTCGAGTTCCGTGAAACCGGCTGGGATTTCGCTGATTATCAGGATACTCCCTTCAATCTGAAGCCCGGCACTTCTGAATACCGTGGTCTGCTGGCCAACTACATGGAACTGGTCTGCAAGAATCCCGGTGCGGCGTTTGAAATCGACAACGCAAATGAAATCTAATGACCCGAAACGAGATGGGGGCAGGAGAACACTCCCGCTCCCATTTCTGGTTTATGGAGGGAAACATGTATATCAGAGACATTTATGAAGCGGTACTGGTGGACACGCCCTGTTCGCAGCCGAAATTCCTGTCCTATCTCCACATCACAGTGCAGTATCTTATATCAAAATACGGCATGAAATATGTAGTGGGGCAGTCATCCTACGTGAAACCTACGTCTCTGGACACGGATATTCCGGTGGATGAGATGTATTTTACGGCTCTGGTGGATAACATTGCCTATATGGTATCGAAAAACGAAGATCGGAAGGTAGATTTCGTAGAAGAAGCGGAAAACGCATACAGGGCTGTATGGTCACGGGTTCACGGGAAAGGAAAATTTCTGGCAAGGGGGTATTACGATGTATGATTGCGGCATCACAGCAAAAGAATTCATTGCGACACTGCGGGAGGAAGCGGACATTTCGGCAGTCATACCGGAAGCATCGTGGCTGCGGTGGATCAACACAGTCGAACAGTTCCTGTATGCGGAAATTCTCGCAGAATATGTACAGACCGAAGTGCCGTACACAGAGAAAATACCGTTTGGAGAGATCGGGGAGAATGTCATCTATGATGATGTCGTCAGCGTATATGGGGATGATGTGGAGCTGGACAGGGCGGGAGTGATTGCCGGGATTGGTGTGCCGGACAGACCCATGTTCTGGACTGACTATGCGGGGAATCTGGTGCTGCATCCGGTGTATGATCCTGCTGTGGTGACGATTGTATACCGTCTGCGTCCTGCTGTAAAGGTTACGGGGGAAGAACACATTCATCTGCCGGTGGAATGGCTGGATATGCTGGCGGCACGGATGCGCTCTGAATCCTACAAAATTGCCAACGAGGACGGACTTGCAGGAAAATGGATGCAGGACTACAACATGCAGCTGGAATCGTTTAAGATTTGGGCAGCGGGAAGGAACGATAGATATGGCGAATAAGGAATTTTCATATGGAAGCATGGCTGTTCCTTCCGGGGAATCCCGGTATCGTCTAATCCGCTGGGGGTGGGGAGGTCTGAACCGTTCCCGTGTGATTGATACGGGGGATATTACAGCCTGTGACGGGGTAAACATCAATCCTCCGTATGTAAGTGCTGCTCCTGTGTTTGAACCGTTCACGAAGTATGCAGAGCCTATAGGGATCTATGGTTTTGATGATTTTCTGGTGGTACTGTATCGTGCGGCTGGAAAAATCCGGGCGGACTATCACAAAAATGGTCGAAATTTTACCGGCATTGTGGGGGATGCAAAGGGAGATGCAAGGGATTTCGAGCATCGTTCCATTGTGCAGTTCAATGTGCTGGAAGGGACGGAAAACATCGTTTCTGCTACATACAACCGGAAACTGGTGATTTATCCCGACCAGAAATCCATGGACTTCCATATAAGCGAAAACTTTGTACCTGCTTCTCTGGGGGATGCTTACCCTTCCATCAAATATGCCACGGTATACGGATCCCGTGTATTTGGTGTGGACGATGACCGGGTATATGCGTCCGGGTTCAACGACTATACGTTCTGGGAACTGGACACAGCGGACGAAACTTCTCCCAAAAATGCATGGGTATCCACCAGCCAGAGCAATGTAAAAGCGGACGGGAATTTCACGGGAATCTGGACATACGACAACCATGTGGTTCTGTTCAAAAAGGATTTCACGCAGCTTGTATATAATGACGAAAACCCATTCCGGATTGTGGATGTGACGGCTTACGGGGCGGACAATCCCAAGGCCATTACAGAAACGGAAGGAACGCTGTATTTTGCATCCTCTGATATGGTATATGCCTTTACGGGTGGAGTTCCCAAGGCTGTGGGGGAAGAACTGGGCATCACAGACTACAGGGGAGCCTGTATGGGGTCTTACAAGGACAGAACCTATCTTTGTGTGGGGGATACACTGTACACCCTGCGGGACGGTGTGTGGTCTGAAAGAGTGCTTCCCTCCGGGATTATGCAGTTTGCCGCCAACGAAAACGGGCTGTATGCGCTGTTCCGTGATGGAACCATTGCCAGAATTGACGGGATGCAGGAAACGGATATGTCTTATGGTGACTGGTGGTTTGAGACAGATTTCATGGCTGCAGGTCGACTGGATGTGCGGCGGGTCAAGAAAATCACGGTACTTTGCGAGATTGCACCGTTGGCATCGCTGGAAGTCTACCTTTTAAAAGACGGGGAGACATTCAACAAGGTTACCACCAGAAAGGTGCTGTCCTCCAAAGGTCACGGCTGGCGGACGCTGAGTGCGCTTGTGCGGGGCATGAGTGCGGATATGCACAGGATTCGGTTTGTGGGACATGGCAAAGTACGGATCCATGCGGCGGAACTGCAGATTTCATGGGGAGGTGATTACTATAAAGAACGGTAAGTACGGCTCCATGTATGTTCCCAAGGAGGAATCGGCTCCCAAAGATGGGAAGAAACCTTCCGGGGACAATGCACTTGACAGGCTGCGGGAAGATATTAAACGGATCAAGGATGAAAACATCAAGAGAAACCGGGACAATCTGGATGCGCTTTACAATATTGACATGCGGAATATGTCCCCTTCCATGAAGCGGTTGTTTTCTCACTATTCCAGCGAAATTGCGGATGCCAGAGCGGAAATATCGGCTATTACATCGGAAGATGGAGCGGTTGCAAAAATGCTTGCTTCATTCAAGACGGAGATAGACGGTGAAATCAAAGAAGCAGTTTCGTATGTGCAGGCAACAGCGGACAGTTTACAGGCTTCCGTGGATATTGTGGCAAAATACGATGACAGATTGGCTGCAGTGGAGGTTTCAGCATCTGAAAATGAGAGTAAAATAGCTCTTATTGTCACAGACGAAAACAAAATCAACACAGCGCAGTTCACCCTTGCCTTTAAGGATGATGAATCTTTTGCAGAATTGGTAGCCGGTTCAATCAATTTGAACGGGTATGTCACGTTTGATGATATTGGGATAGACGGCACAGCAATTATTTCCGGAAACAGAATCACCATGGAAATGAATGGTATGATAGATGATGAGTACGATGAAATTGAAAGTACAAGCAGACTGAATTTCAATTATTGGCTTGATACAGGCGGTGTGGAAACCTCCGAAACTGTAGGTGCTGTAACAATGAAAGCAGATGGAGAAGATACCGGAACTTACAGTCGTTATGCGTTGCTTCTGGAGACATACGAACTCAAAACAAGGAGAGGTAATTATTATCAACCTGCAATCAAATTAAGGTCTGCGGGCGGTACATCCATTGAATCCATGGAAGATGTATATATGGAAGGAGCATATATAACACTTGCATCTCCATATTGTACCAGAATAAGAGCTGTTTCGAGTTTTGATACTGCAAATGACGCATATCCTGTATATTCTGACTACGACTATGTATTTGCGCTCGATGGTATATATTTCGGGACACATAAACTTGTAGAAAATCCTTATTACCAGTAACAGGAGAAAAATCATGAAAAACGACATTTTAAACCTTATCAAGGAAAGTCTTGTACAGTTGGAACAGATTCCCGTGACAGATTTCAAAGACTGCTACAGAAAAGTATTGATCCGTGACAAGCTGGCACTGGTGTATAAGACACTGGAACAGACGGAATTCACTGAAAAGAAGGAGGAAACCCATGAAGATACAGGTGTTGAAGGATAAAGTGTTTCCGGATGTGCTGGAAGTGGGGACGAAAGGGTCTGTGGGGGTTGACTTTCTGGAACCGGACTTCTCCGATGACTGGGACAGGATGCTGATAAAAGCGGTATTTCAGCCCTCCCGTGGCCGGGAAGTGGAAATCGCTTGGATGGGCAAGGCTATCCCCATTCCGTGGGAGGTCAAGAAATATTCCGGGGATGCCAGTGTGGTATTTCACGGGTATATTCTGGAACATGGTCTGCTGCATGAACGGCTGCTTACCGATCCCTGTCACCTGATTGTCCGTCACACTCTGGATGACAAGGCGGCAAACGGGATTTACGGCACACCCACCATGTATGAGCAGCTCAGAAAAGGGCTTGTGGATGATATTGAAAAGGCCCTGACAAACGCCAAGGATTCCGGGGAATTCAAAGGCGACAAGGGGGATAAAGGGGACAAGGGCGACCGTGGCGACAAAGGGGAAGTCGGCGACCCCGGGGTATACATCCTTTCTGAGGGAGAAACCCTTGACGATGTTCCGGAAGATTATAGAGTGGTTATTGATCCTTTCAATGCGCAGGAGGTACAAATCTTTGACCGTGGGATCATTGCCATATACCGCACTTCAGGCACAGGAAAGCCGGGGGAATACGACACCTATACCATATTCTATTCGGACAATTCTTCCACGGAATATCAGGTATACAACGGTTCTGACGGCAAGAATTTTGTGATACTGGGGTATTATGATACGCTGGAAGCACTGGAAGCGGCGGTACCGGAACCTTCTGCCGGGATGGCGTACGGGGTGGGAACGGAAGCACCATATGACATTTTCATTTATGACGGCGTCAGCGGCACATGGAAAAACAACGGTTCTGTGAACGGAATCCGTGGGGAGGACGGAAAATCCGTGGAAATGCAAGTTTCCGGCGGGTATATCCAGTGGCGGCAGGAGGGCGGAGAGTGGATGAATCTGATTCCTCTTTCCGATCTGGAAGGAAAAGGAATTCTTACGGTGGAGAAAACTGCATCGGAGGACAATGTGGATACCTACACCATTACCTTTTCCGATGGCTCTACCACCAGATTTACCGTGACCAATGCAAAAAACATCACGATAGCGGGAACGGTGACAGAGGATGGGGCTGATCCTGTCAGCGGTGCGGCTGTTGCTGCTTACGTGAACCAGATGCTCTATGGGTTTCTGAACGGTTCTTCTTGATGGGGTTTTCCTTCGGGATTACCCCATTATTTATAAAAAGATGTCACTTTTACGGGGGTTTGTTCAAATATAATTAACGTATACAGTAAAAAGGAGGGCTTGATATGGCCAAGAAATATAATCCTTATGAGGATGTAAAGAAAATTTCGGAATTGAAGGGCAGCTATCACACAGCCAAGGAAAAAGGTCAGGATCCCACACAGTATGCGCAGGAAGCCGTACAGTATTATCAGAACCTGCGGGACAACGGAAAAGGGGATGTTGCGGATAAGCTGGCCGGGGTGGATTACACAGGTTCACTGGAAATCCTGAAAGGATACAACGCACCTACGGAATATGACTGGTATGACAATCTTGTGGGGCAGAAGATTGAAGAAGCGTCCAAGCCTGTGCGGAGCGAAACGGTTGACCAGATCATGGCTGTGTATAATAAAAATAATGATCTGCTGAACGGGGATGTCAGAAAAGATGCCAACGGGAATGTGGTATCCGGGCTGAACGTGGACTACTACAATACCGGCAAGGGTCAGCTTGACTACATCAACAATCTGGACATGACCAAACAGCCGTGGTATGAAAATCTGATGGCACAGTATCAGCTTGGTGGACAGAATGCGGCGAAGGGTGCGCTGGCAACCGGGGCGGCAGGAAACAGCGGGAACATTGATTCCTATGCAGCAGCCAACGCAAACCGGCAGCAGCTTGCCTTTACCACAGCAGGGACACAGGCGGCACTTGACACCATTGCACAGCAGCTTGCGGCATACCAGAACATGTATGACAGCATTGGGGCTCACCTTGGCACCATGGGTGCGCAGAACAATGATGCACTGAACATCGGGTCACAGTATTACCAGATTGATTCGTCGGAGAGACAGAATGCACTCAATCAGGCAGCGGCCATGGAACGGGCAAAGTATCAGGCACAGATTGATGAACTTGTGGCGAACATCACAGGGGAAACATCGAAATATCAGGCTGACAAGACCCTTGAAGGGACAAAGTATGGAGCGGACATTGATCTGCAGGGAGCGCAGTACAAGGCGGATCAGGCTCTGCAGGAAGCGTATGCACAGGCAGCGGCAGACAGATACAAGGCTGACAAGACCTATGAAGCGGATATGGCGGAGATTGAAGCGGCGAAGAAGGAAGCAGTAGATGAGGAAGCGGCAGAAACAGAACCGTTGAATGGTCTATATGCTGATCTTCATGAACTGTACAACATGTTCCGTTCCAAACAGAATGGTATCACATCTCTTTCTGATGTATATCAGGCTGCGGTTGGCCTGCATCCGGAATATGAACAGGAAATCCGGAATTACATCAATAATCTTAACAAACTAACATCTGGCACAAGCGGATACACATTGAATACCGGAAATTAAAGGAGAGAACATATGGATTCCAAATATACGAATGCGTATGAGGCACTGAAAAAGAAAAGGGAGGAACGCCGGAAAGCTTCCTCCCAGAATTCTGACAAGTACAAGGATTATGCAGACGCTTATGCTGCTTTGCGTAGGGATGAGAAAACTACATCTTCCGGGGATTCACATGGATTTTATGCTCCGGATGCCCAAAGCCCTGCTGTCCCTGTAAAGCAAGATACAGCACAGGCAGCTCTTAACCTGATGCAGAATCGACAGAAAACACCGGAAATACCCGAAACCACGATCACAGGAGTGGTCAACAGAACCACACCTGCACTGCCTCTCAGCACAGCTTCCAAGCGTGAGGTTTTGCAGAATACCCTTTCCGCACTTCCTGTAAAACCTGCCTACAAACAGAAAAGCGGGCTTTCCTATATTCAGAGCAGAGGACAGGAAATGTTCGATGAAGCAATGAACGCCATTGACAAAACCGGGAAAGCTGCTGTACCGGCAGTAAAGGCATTTTTTGAAAGTCTGCGTTCAGAATCTCAGCTGCAGCACAATCCTGTGGATGCCACCAAAGAAAAGATGGCACAGGCACTTCGTTCCGGGAATATGGAAGATGCCAGAAACATTGAAATCAAGCCTGTTATTGAACTGGGTAAGAATGCGCTGGCAGCCGGGAACAAGGCATTCAATGATTCGCTGGAACAGCAGAATAAAAAAGAGCAGAAAACAAGAGAGCTGCTTGGAAAAGATTCGGATTATGCCGACACAAATCCGGCATATGAAAAAGCACGTTCCAATTCTGTCATAAAGACTCTTGGCGATCTGAATGCCACCACTGCATATATGCTTCCTGCCGTGATGATGTCTTATGCAACGGGAAATCCATCTTCTCTTGTAAGTTCCGTTCTCTCCGCAGGAACTATTGCGGCTCAGGCATACCCCATGGCATTCGATGAAGCAAAAGCGGAAGGGGCTACAACAGAACAGGCCGGAAATTATGCGCTGAGAGAAGCTGGAAATCAGGCACTTGTGGATATGCTCTTAGGCGGTGCAGCCGGTGTGGGCAGCGGTATTCTTGACTATACTGTAGGCAGATATGCAGGCAAGGCACTGAACAGATTCTTTGGTTCCAAACCCATGCTGAAAGCGGTTTCCAAGGCTGCATCCGAAGCGATCGGAGAAGGTGCAGAGGAAGTTATCCAGAGCCTTATCACCACGGCAAACCAGAGGGCGACATATAACCCTGATGCAGAAATAGACGCAGCCAGTGTGGCGTATGAAGGGCTTCTGGGTGCGATTATGGGTTCTGTTTACAATGTTCCTTCCATTCCGGGGAGATATTCTGTATACCGCTCGGATTACGATGCAGTGAACGCCATTTCCAAGGCGGCGGCTTCTGTAAAAAACGATGGGGACGTTCAGAAGCTCGAACAGACCATGGATGCAATGACTACCATGTGCGATGAAAACATTGACGTACTGAAAGCGGAAAAGCAGACGGAAGAAACCAAAGATAATATTTCCCGTCTGGAATACATCCGTGACAGAGTTTCTGATGTTCGTGAAGAACTGGAAGCGCACAGAGAAGAAATTATCACCCACAACTCGGACATGGCAGAAGCACTGGATAGTGTTGTCAACGGTGCTGCCGACAATGTTGTGGAGAACGTGGCGGAACTGGTATCTGTAGTGGAAGAAGGGCTGGAACCGGACGAAAACGCTGTAGATGCCACCATTGATTACGTGGTGGAGGAAATCCGGAACAAGGATGAAGAAATCCGGGAAGCGCAGACACCGGAAGAAAAGAGACAGGCACAGATCGGACGGGCAGTTATGGTAAAAGTGGATGAAACACTGCGGGAAAACCGGGAAACCATCGAAGAATTCCTGCGGCGGAAACATGATTCTATTGACTGGCAGGGGATTGAAGAATCCGGAAATGCAGTTCGCCGTGGTCTGGAATCCATATTTACTGCACCGAAAACGGAACAGAATACGCCGGTTTCTGAAGATGTTGCAAAAACCACTGAAACTGTTGAGAAAACTGCTGCAATTCCGGATGAAAACAGCGGCAATGACACCACAGAACCCTTGCAGAATACTTCGGAAAGTGGTACAATGGAAAAGGAATTCAGTCTGCATCATTTCCTGCACACGGATACCAGAGACGGAAAGAAACTGAATGTGTTCCAGTCCACAAGACGACTTTCCAGTGAGGAATACCAGAAACTGAAAGACTACATGAAAGATGTCGGCGGGTATTATTCCCGGTATGCAAAGGGATTCATAGTACCGGATGCATCTAGAATCGGGGATATTGCGGCATTTGCGGACACGGATTATGTTGCGGAAAGTACAGCAGAAACAAAGGAACCTCCGGCCGGGACACCTTCTGAATCCGTTACAGAGGAAGCCAAAGAAGAACTGCGGGAATCGGAGACAGTTCGTTCTGATACCAGTATAGAAGAAAGCGGTGAGAATGCCAATACTACTCCTGCAGGAAAAATTTCTGATTTTGTTCTGGATGGTCTGACTGCTCACAGGAATATCACCACACAGGAATTGCAGGCTGCTGCCAATGATTCGTATGGCGGAACCATGGCAGAGGGGGCATATGATGTAAAGGCAATGACAGATGCGCTGGAACTGGGTGTAAACCGGTATATCCTTGATCTGGTGGGTAAAAATCAGGGGGATTTTAACACAAACAATCCCAATGATGCTGTGGAATCCATCAAGGAAATTGATGAAGATATTCTCTCAAAGATTCCCACACAGACAAAGCGGACAGAGGAACAGATCAACCTGCAGCAGTTCTCTACCCCTCCGAACATTGCTTATCTGGCATCGTGGGTGGCAAATATTGATGGTACAGACACGGTACTGGAACCTTCTGCCGGAATTGGCGGACTGGCTTCCTTTGCAAAAGCGGATGGGGCAGCAGTATATGTCAACGAACTTTCCGAGAGCCGTCTTGCCATGCTGAAAGAGCTGCCTTTTGATGGATTCTATCAGGAAAATGCAGAACAGATTGACAACATTCTGCCGGAATCTGTGTCACCTACTGTGGTTCTGATGAATCCGCCCTTTTCCTCTACTGGCGGGAGAACCAAAAACACCACAAAGAACGCCATTCCGCACATTGAACAGGCTCTTGCAAGACTGCAGGAGGGCGGCAGACTGGTTGCCATTGTGGGAAAAGGAATGGCAAACGATACACCTACCTTTAGAGGTTGGTATGATACACTTCGGAAAAATTACAGCATCCGGGCGAATATCGGGATTAACGGAGAAAACTACCGGAAATACGGAACTACCTTTGATGTGCAGTTGCTTGTGATTGACAAGACAGGAGCGCAGACGGGAGAAACCATTACCGGGAATTACGATGATCTGAAACAGATTCCGGAACTTCTGAAAGGAGTAAGAAATGACAGAAACAGAACGGATCAACAGTACACCGCTGGGACAGGAAGTGAAGCGGATTATGGAACTGCTGGGAATGACACCGGACCCGAAGTCGGTGTGGCTCCTGCAGTATCTGAAAGAGACAGCGAGGGAAGCACTGACAAACGGATGGAGCGGTCAGATTCCGGCAGACGACGGACTTCTGGAAGTGACACTGTATCTGGAGAACAGTCCGATACAGTATCGGGAACTGATGCAGGAGGAGAACGATCTGGGCGAGGAATACTGGACACCGCAGTTCCGGGAGATTCGGGAGAAACTGGAAACGTATCTGAAAGAGAATCCGCTCCCGGCACCGGCAAAACAGGAGTTCGAGGAAGCAATGGACAATCTGCAATTCGAGAACGCATGGAATCTGGCGGACGGCCCTCTGGGGGAAGTGATGCAGACCATCTGGTAAAGAAACCGAAGACCAAGAAAGCCGCAGAGCAAGATGATGGCGTATATGCCACATACAGACCTGCTGCGCTGACTGTGAAGGGGGCAAAGAAGCACCCTGCAGTGCTTGTGGAATCTTCCGCTATGTCTGCTGTTTCTTCGCCGGAACTGCATTATGTACCGAAACTGGATCAGAAACTTATTGATGATGGCGCACTTTCTGATGCACAGCTTGAAAATATCTCTTATGCCGGACAGGCGCACGAACAGGTGTTGAAGAACGGTGCAAGAAAGGGTTATTTCATAGGTGACGGTACCGGGGTTGGGAAAGGCAGACAGCTTGCCGGGATCATTCTGGACAACTTCAACCAGGGTAGAACCAAGGCTGTTTGGGTTTCTGAAAAGAAAACGCTGTTTGAAGATGCTGTAAGAGACTGGACAGACCTTGGCGGAGACCCTGCAAAAGTTTTTGATTATTCCAAGGATTCTGTGAAGAAAAACATTTCCGGTATTTCTGATGGTATTATATTTGTTACATATGATACTCTGAAAGGCGGTACACAGAGCAAAGGCGGAAAACAGGGCGTAAAGCATCTGGATACTATAAAAAACTGGCTCGGAGAAGGATTTGACGGTGTAATCGTGTTTGACGAAGCACACAATATGGCAAATCTGAAACCGACTAAAAAGAAGTTTGGTACTGGAAAGCCCTCAGAAAAAGCCATTGCGGGGAATAAATTCCAAGCAGAAGTGCCGGATGCAAGAATTGTGTATGCTTCTGCCACCGGTGCTACCAATATTGAAAATCTGGCGTATGCACAGCGCCTCGGCCTGTGGGGAGAAGGAACAAACTTTGTCAACGAAGAAGATTTCATATCCAAGATTGGCCGTGCCGGTATAGCTGCTATGGAACTGGTGGCCCGTGACATGAAAGCCATGGGCGTATATCTGGCAAGAAGCATTTCCTACGACGGTGTTGTGTATGACCAGCTTCAGCACAAACTCTCAAAAGATCAGCGGTATATGTATGACACTATGTCAAAGGGATGGCAGGTGGTTCTGCAAAACTTTGACAAAGCTATGGTTCTTACGGATTCCACAAACAGTTCTCAGGTGAAACGTGCCAGAGGGCAGATATACGGGAATATGCAGCAGTTCTACAATCAGGTTCTTTCTTCCATGGCAATGCCCTCTGTGATTAAAGACATTGAAAAAGAACTGAAAGCAGGGCATTCCTGTGTTATCCAGCTTGTGAATACCAATGAATCTGCGCAGGATACGGCTGTAAGCGAATCCAAGTCGAAGGGTGAAACCGATCTTGACAATCTGGACATTACTCCCCGTCAGTTGATTACCGGTTATGTGAACAATGCATTTCCTGTACAGCAGTATGAAGAATATCTGGATGAACAGGGTAATAAACAGTCACGACCGGTTGTGGATTCCGCTGGAAATCCTGTGCTGAACAGACAGGCTGTAAAAATGCGAGATGCGCTGATTGCACAGATCAACGAAATCAGCATTCCGGAAGGGCCTCTGGACATGCTTATCAACCATTTCGGAGCAGATCAGGTAGCGGAAATTACCGGCAGAAGTTCCCGTGTCGTAAACAAAGAAGATGAAAACGGCAATATCCGGAAGGAACTCGAAAAACGCAATTCCACCAAAGCGAATATTGCGGAAACAAGAGACTTTCAGGATGGCAAAAAACGGATTCTTGTGTTTTCCTCTGCTGGGTCTACCGGACGAAGCTACCATGCAGACAAGAGAGCCAAAAACCAGCAGAAACGAATTCATTATGTCCTGCAGCCCGGATGGCAGGCAGACAAGGCAGTGCAGGGATTTGGCAGAACACACCGTTCCAATCAGGTTGATACACCTGTTTTCAAACTGGTATCCACCGATGTAATGGGACATAAGCGGTTTGTCACTTCCATTGCAAGACGGCTTGACCAGCTCGGCGCACTGACAAAGGGACAGAGACAGACAGGCTCTGGTGTGTTTGGCGAAAAGGACAACTTGGAATCTCCGCTTTCCAGTGAAGCACTGCGGGAATTTTACAAAAAGATGGGGAATGGTCAGCTATCGGGAATTGATCCGGAAAGCACTTTGAAAAAGTTGGGGCTGTACGAAAAGTTCTATGATGAATACGGCAGATTCAAACTGAATGAAACGGTGGCTTCCGATATTCCTCAGTTCCTTAACCGGATTCTCGGTCTTGAAGTGGAAGAACAGAATGCTGTGTTTACGGCTTTTGAAAATATCCGTCAGGCATACTACGATGCAGCCATTGAAGCCGGTACACTGGACATGGGTATGGAAAACGTAAAGGCAGACAAAATCGAAATCGGTCAGGAAGAAACGGTGTATACCGATGAAAGCACAGGAGCAGAAACCAAATACATCCGTGCGCTGGTATACAACAAGCCTTCTGTGATAGAATCGGTGGAAGATGCCAGAGTATACAGTCCCAACTTTGTGGATATTCGCAGGATGGAAGATGGTTCGGTTCGGGCTGTGTACCGTATTGCCGACCAGACGGACAATTTCGGACGTGTCAGCAAGCGGTATAGGCTGCAAAGCCCCAATACTGCTGTATCCAATACTATGAATGAACGGAATCTGGAAGCCAAAACCGAAAAGATTCCTGCAAAAGAATGGGAATCTGCATGGAAGGAAGCCGTCCATGATGTGCCGGAATACAACGAAAACGAAGTACACATGATTACAGGTGCGCTTCTGCCCATATGGAACAGACTTCCCAGCGACGGCACCACAAAGGCAAGACGGATTACAACCGCAGACGGGTCACAATACCTTGGCAGAATTATTCCTCCGAAACAGATTGATGCTGTTCTTCGCAGTTTCGATGTAAAGGGGGACAACAAAGTATATACAGGAAACGAAATATACGATGCTGTCATGAAGAAAGCACAGACTGTTGTTTTCAACGGGCAGTACGGTGGTACGCTCACTGTATCCCGCAGACGGGTATCCGGCGAAAACCGTATGGAGGTAACAGGCGGTAATCTGTTTGCGCTGAAACAGAAATATCCGGATATGATTACTGAAAACATCCAGTTCCAGAATCGGTATTTCATTCCTTCCGGGGAAAAGGGTGTTGCAATTCTTTCTGATATGATTGATACTCTGAAAGTCCGTTCCATTGGCAAGGATTCCGACGGAGATATATATTATAAGAGAAAGAGTGCGAAAGAAACTGTCCGGGAAGGAAAAGAGTACAGAGCGGACACGCCTCCTTCTTTGGATGATTTGAAAATTACCGCAGAAAAGATGTTCCATCTGCCCATAAACTACGGCAAGACGGGCGGAAAGGCAGGTCTTTATAAAACAAAGGAAGATACCATTCGTGTAGCACAGGCGGGAGATTTCCTGACCATTGCACACGAAATCGGTCACAGACTGGACAACAGATACAATCTGCACAGTCTGCCGGAAGTTTCGGAGCTGCGGTCTGCTTTCTATGAAGCACTGGAAGCGGAAGGATATGAAGAATTCCAAATGCCCTATGAAATGGTTTCTGAATATTTCAGAAGTTATCTGGAAAACGCAGAAGAAACAAGAAAACAGTTCCCGAAGTTTACGGATGCTGCTTTCTCTCTTCTGGACAGCGGAGATACAGATAACATTGAAAGGCTTTCGGAAATGTCCAACGCCTATTATGATTCCGAAACCGGGAAACGGGCGCAGGCGGCTGTACACAACAGAGCGCAGGAAAACGCACCTTTACACAAGTTTGGTGTATCTTTGAAAGAAGCCCGGTATGATCCCAAGGGTTTCATGGGAGAAACCGGGAAACAGTTGTGGGATGGATTCATGATAAATGTATTCGATGATCTGTATGCTCTGAAACATTTCGGGAGCACCTACAACACGGCAATGCGGGAACGGCAGGCGAACAGCGTAATCCGTGGATGGCTGAACGGAAATGCAACAGACAAATACGGTGAAGTGCTGGGGGCTGGTATTACCGGCAGACTTTCAGAATTTGGGGTTACTCCTGCCAACAGAAATGCTTTCGACAGCTATCTTGTAGACCTTGCGGCACTGGATCATATGAAGCAGGAAAAGAAAAATCCTAGCGGCAGACCCATGGGGGGCAGAGTATACGGGGATGACCGTGTACAGGCTACAGTGGAAAAGAGAATCCGGGAAGTGGAATCCAAATATCCCGGTTTCCATGAAGCGGCGCAGGAACTTTTCCGGTATGATGATCTTCTTCTTTCCAGAGCAGCACAGTCGGGTATCATTTCGGAAGAAACCATAAAGCAGTGGAAAGAAAAATATCCGCATTATTCCCCTCTGTATCGTGTGATGGATGACAAAACGAAGATCGGCGGAAAGGCTCGTTCCCGGTATACCGACCAGAACAATGTTTTCAAGGCTTTCAAGGGTTCCGGCAGAGATATATATTCTCCTGTCGAGAACAGAATGATCCAGACAGAAAACGTTGTGAAAGCGGCTATGCGAAACGATGTTGCACTGGCTTTCTTCGATTATGTGGACGCCAACGAAAACATGGGTGTCTTTGCGGAGAAGATTCCTCAGTCCATGTACAAGGATATAATCGGGCTGTTCCCTGCATACCAGAAACTGCAGAACTTTGATTTCAAATCATTGGAAAATCTGACCGATGCCGAGAGACAGAATGTGCTTGACGAAGTGCAGGAAGCTATGGGTAATGTGGCGGAATCATGGAAGCCGAGACAGTTCCAGGGGAAGAATGTCGTTTCAGTCATTAGAAACGGGAAGCCTGAGTTCTATGAAATCCATGACAAGGCGATTCTGAATGCGCTGACAAGCCTTTCCACACCGGAAATGAATGTAGTTTCTGCCTTTTTCTCAAAAACAACAGCAGGATTCAAGGTTCTCACAACCGGTTCAAACCCGTTCTTTGCGTTTACCAACTTCATTCGTGATACACAATCTGGATATATAAGTTCCACAACTACCGTAAATCCTGTGAAATATACCTCTGATCTCATAGTTGCAATCAGTGACACATTCCGAAACACAGAAGCATATCAGAGATTCATGGATGCAGGCGGCGGATACGAAGGTTCCATGACAAGGGATATGAAAACCCTTCGCAGTGTGGAGTGGGATATGGTTCCTCACAGCACAATTGAACGGATTCTGCATGTACCTACCCGCATCTGGAATGCTTTTGCAAGAATGGTGGATATAGGGGAATCTGCACAGAGACTTGCCGAATTCAAAAGAGCGGAAAAAGCAGGTCTGGACTGTCTGGAAGCAATGAGAGAACAACAAGAAGTCACTGTGAACTTCTCCCGCCGTGGGAAAATCGGTAAGCAGATAGACTCCTTTGTTCCGTATTTCAACGCATCACTGCAGTCTTTCTACCATCTGCTTGAAGTGTTGGGTAAAAATAAAGACCCAAAAGCCTTAAAACAGGCATGGGCAAAGTTTATAACCATGAACCTTACCATGTCCATTCTACAGCAGGCATTCAAGATTATCGGTTCTGCCATTACCGGAGAAGATCAAGAGGAAGAATACAACAAGCTGTCCGGGTATATCAAGAATGCATACTGGTGTATACCACAGGGAAATGGCAAGTTTATCCGTATTCCGAAGCAGAAAGATTTCATGCTTCTGTCCACCATGCTTGACAGAGTTGTAGAATTTGCCTATGATGAAAACCCGAGAGCGTTCTATGAATTCACAGACTATTTGTCCGGTGTGCTGATGGCACCGCACAGTGTAGAAGATGTGACCATTTTCGGGACAGCTTACGCACTGGCGAAGAACGAAACCTTCACAGGTGCGCCCATCGTTTCTACGGCATATCAGAATCTGATTCCGGAAGAACAGTTTAATGAGAACACTTCTGCTGTGGCAAAGTCCATCGGTGCGCTGCTGAACCAGTCACCTATGCGGATTCAGTTCATCATGGACGATACAACCGGATTTGTCGGGCAGTTCATTGAATACGCCGGAAACATCCTCACCTCTATTGGAGAAGATGGACTTCTTGCTGGTGGGAAAACGGCACTCGACGAATTTACAAGCACATTCCGTACGGACAACACCTATTCTACAGACGAAATCAGCTATTTCTACGACACAAAGGAAGGATATGATGCCAGAGCGGCGACTTATAAACTCCGTGGTAAAGGGAACGGGTATGATTTCTATGACGTATACGGTGCATATAAGTATGGAAAGATTGCCGATGTATACAGCAAGTGCAACAGGTTTATCAAGGCTGACGGGGACGAGGAATCTTCCAGAGAGACAAGACGGCTTGTCAATGCGTTCATGAAATCTGTCAATGATACAATGGTATCTGAGATGGATGAAGAAGTAGCTGCCATTGCGGAAGCTGCTGGATTTGCCGTATCCGACATTGCACCGTATATTGTTACGCCGGATCAGATCACACAGCGGGAGAATAACAAATCCTATTATGTGGAACTCACGGCGGCAGATATGCTGGAATATTACACGGAAACAGCCATTCTGTTTGAACTGAACTACCCATCCATTCTGCAGGAGGACGGTACTGCCACAGAAAAAGCGGCGGCACTGGAATCCATCCGGGATGACATCAATTCCTATATGCGGGAACAGTGGTTCCGGAAACTGATGGAACGGGACGGTGTCAAGATAAAGTAACATGAGAAAAGACCAGTCGGGAGTGGCTGGTCTTTTTTTGTTATCAATTGATATATTCTGGTTCTTTTGTATAGTACCAATACTGCCATGCTGAACCGTCATATGCAGTGTGATATATCTGCATTTGCTTCGTATATGTATCGAATATGCGAACCCTGACAACATCATCTTCATTTTGCGTGATTCTTATGTATCTGTTAGCAATATATAGTTCGTTATAAACATAGACAAGAGAAAAAACAAGCAGGCATATAGCGGCTGTGATATAGAAAAATGATTTTGCTTTATCGTGTTTCATTGGATACCTCTGTGTTTTGTTTGTTGCTTGAAAACCTTTTAATAAACTTCACATTATCATCATACCACCAACCGCAGCATAAAGCAATACCTGCATATGGATTTCTCTTTTTTGACGAAAAAACCTATATATTCCCGGAAAGATGTCACTTTTATGGGGTGGTATTCATATATACTTAACATATACGAACAAAAAAGGAGGTATTGGATATGGATACACTGAAATATCCTACACCGCAGGCGCTTATGGAAGATACCTGCAATGCCATCCGGGAGAAGGACGGGACTTCGGAGAAGATTGACCATCAGGATGTTCCGGACAGGATACGGGCGATTCATTCCGGGGGGAGTGATATTGACCTTTCCGGTGTTACGGCACAAAGGGGAGATGTGTCGGAGCGGGTGCAGTTTATAGATTCTTCCGGGAAACTGGATTACGGTTCGATGCCGGAAATTGCTGATGAAACAGTAACGCTGGATGGAAACGATACGGAACACGATATTGAAGAAGGACATCACACGGGCGGTGGTAAGGTGCAGATTGTGCCGGACACACTGTCTTTGACTCCGTCATTCAAGAAGCAGGAATATACCTCTCCTGACGGAATTGTCTACACAAAGGTGATTCTGGATCCCATACCGGATATCTATACGGATGTGAGCGGGGCAGATGCTACACCGGCACAGGTTCTGCAGGGGAGTAAGTTTGTTGGAGCGGCGGGATCGGTAGAAGAAGGTGGTATCGAAATTCGTTCCGGCAAACGATTCACAGTAACCACAAACGGTCTCAAATCTATATCCAGTGCATATTATGACAGCTCTGCTTATATTGAAGTGAATGTTCCACAAACGATTGTATCCGGAGGTGGCGAAGACAGCACAAACGACAATGCTACCTCTTCTGATGTACGGCAATATAATGATTCCGGAGAGAGTGTGACATTCCGTGCGGGGGGATCGCGAAAAACCGGAGGTATGCCGGATGTGGATGCACCGTCCATTGCAATAACGAAAAACTTCTCCAATACAGGCGGAGAGAGAAAATTACTTGCATCGGCATCTTCGGCGGCAACAAAATCCGGTTATCTTGCAAGAGGGAAGACGGCAAATAACAGTCTTGAAATCCCGGTATATTGTGAATATAACGGTGATAATATGGCAATCACTCCCGGTAAAACAGCACAATATTTCATTACAGCAGGAAAATATTTGGAAGATAACTTGAAAGTGGAAGCTGTAAGCGGAGACAAATTTGAGGAGAAAAGATTCACAGGAGCGGATGGAAACACCCTGCAAATTGTATTGTCGGATAAAACAGTAACTCCATATCTTTTGATACTGAACAGAACTTCATCAAATATCGCCGCATCGGAATTTACAAACGTTGTTGAAAATTTATATTGTTTTTTCTATGAAGGAAAACAATATGAAACATATGCAGTTGCGGTCAAAAAAGGGGCTGATGGCGGTGAAGCCTACTTGTACCGAAGTGCAAATAAAGATTTTGTGGTTACATATTCCAAAATAGATGGTGTAACAGTTGAGGCAACAGGATATACAAGAACACACAGATTCTTTGGAGATTATATTGCTACAGTTATAAGTGAACTTTAAGGAGGTGATACAATGCCTACAATAGGCAATCTTGGAACCATGTTTGTGCGGGACGAGAAGAAAAAGTTCGTGCCTGTTCCGTGTATACAGGGTAAAAACGGCATAACACCGCACATAGGTGCCAATGGGAACTGGTGGATCGGGGAAACTGACACAGGGGCAATGGCAGATAACAAGAAATACCCAGTGAGTGCAGCGGTGTATGAAACCATATTCACGGGAAAACCTTCTGAATATACACTGGAAATACTACTGAAAGATGGGGAGAGGATCAGAGCCAAACTACCGAATATGGGTCTGACGCCGGATGATGTTGTTGAAATTGGGAGCGGAGAACCGAGTGAATGGGATGACATCAACTATAAGCAGTTCTATGTGGACAAAACCACAGGCCGGTTATACATCAACACAAGCAAGTGGTATCCGAACAGCTATATTACTCTGGGCGGCGGTGTACTGAGCGGAGAAGAGGATCCTACTGGCGAAGAAGCTGCATCCATTAACGATCTGTACATCAATACCATAACGGGGACAATATTTCTTTGTGTGAGAATGGAAAGTTTTATGCCAAGTGAACCTCCGTATCCTGTATGGAAACAGGTTGGCGGATCAGGTGGTGGAGGTAACACAAATGTAACCTATGATGAAGCCACAGGAAATCTGGAAATAGCATCGTCCGGCGGTGTTGTGTTTGATGAAGAAACAGGAAATCTTACGATTGGAGGGTGATTTGATATGGCTGAAACAGAAGTAAAGAGCATAAACGGGAGACCGGTTGCGGATGTAACTGCCAGAGCAAAGATTGAAGAAATCAAAAATGCGGCGCCGGGGGTGGTGTTTGACACGGTTGCGGAGATGGAGGCGTATATTGCAGAGAATGCAGGTACGCTGAAAGTGGGGCAGGATCTGTTTATCCGGGCGGCGGATGTGCCGGACTACTGGTGGGACGGGACTGCTGCGGTGCCCGTGGAGACGGAACTGGGGGAAGTTAAGCGGGAACTTGCTGAACTTTCGGAAGCGATTGCTGAGTTGGGTGGTACACTGGTTGAACCCGCAGAGGATGATATTCCGAAGGTATTCTTCGGCGGGGCTTTACAGCAAACCAAAGATGAAGCTGTTGTACCGTTCCGGTATATCTCCAAAACAGAAGATATTTCCGGGTATGCTGAAATCAAGGCGCAGGGGAACAGTACCATGCGTTTCCCGAAAAAGAATCAGACGGTCAAGATGTACAAAGACGCAGATTGCACCGAAAAGCTGAAAGTAGACTTCAAGGGCTGGGGCAAGCAGAACAAGCATTGCTACAAGGCGAACTGGACTGACCTCTCCCAAGCCAGAAACGTGGTGTCTGCTCGTATTTGGGGTGACATTATCAAGTCCAGAGCCAATTATGCAGAACTGCCCGAACTGATGCGGACAAGCCCAAATTTAGGCGTTATTGATGGATTCCCCGTCAAGGTATACGCTGACGGTGTGTATCAGGGAAGATATACACTCAATATACCAAAAGACAAGTGGATGGCAAACATGGACGATGAGCTGGATACCCACTGCATTCTGTGTGGCGAGGGCGGCAATCCTGCTCTGTTCCGTGCATCTTGGGTTAGTAATGGCTCTGGGTGGTCTGACGAAATCCATGATGCCGTCCCGAATTCTATCATGACCCGGTGGAACGAGGTTATCGACTTTGTGCAGAACAGTACCAATGAGGAATTCAAGGCAAATCTGGACAACTATATTGATGTGCGGAGTCTCCTTGATTATCACCTGTTTGGTCTTGCTATGTGCGGAATGGATGGTTATGAAAAGAACCAGCTTTTCATGACATGGGATGGTATTAAATGGTTCGCACAGGTCTATGACATGGACGCAACGTGGGGGCTTAACTGGAATGCCTATTTTGTGGCAACAGACTATCCCCGTTCCAGTTATGAGGACATGAGCGGCGGTGGGAATCTGCTCTATATTCGACTGGAAGAAGTGTTTTGGAGCGAACTAAAAGCACGTTGGGCAGAGTTAAAGTCCAGCGCACTGTCTATAGAAAATATCATTAACCGATTTGAACGCTTTACGGATATTATGCCGGAAGAATTGGTGAAAGAAGATTATGCCGCAACAACCGCAGACGGAGCGTTTACAGCAATACCTCTGCAGGGCAAGAATAATGTACAGCAGATTCGTACATATGCGTTGGCACGACAGAAGTGGGTTGATGAATATTTATATAGAGTTGCAGCAACCTCCATTACGTTGAGCCAGTCAACACTGACCTTTACGAACGAAACACCCGCAACTCTGGTGGCGACAGTTGAACCTTCTGACACCACTGATAGTGTTGTATGGACATCCACAGACGAAAATGTAGCAATTGTAGACGGTGGCGTGGTTACACCCCTGCATGATGGCAGCTGTGTAATCCGGGCAACCGCTGGTATTGTTTCTGCAAGTTGCGCAGTGACGGTTAGCGGTATTGAAACTCAGTATTCTGTTACGAACAACCTGTTCGGCGTAACCAATAGCAATACAAGTGCGAGTGTTACAGAAGGTGCAAGCTACGAAGCAACACTGACCGCAAAAGATGGCTACACTCTGGAAGGTGCAACCGTCACCATTACAATGGGCGGCGTTGACATTACTTCCACGGTTTATTCTGATGGCGTGATTACTATTACCAATGTAACGGGCAATATTGTAATAGCTGTGGCGGCTGTTGACACCAGTGTTGCGTATAGCCTTGCTGAAACCACGTTTGACGGAACTAATACCGCTGGTATTGACACTGGCATCAAACTTCAGGACGAAGTTAAAGATTATACGGTATTTTTGGATTTTACGCCTGTGTATGGTGAGGGCGTTAACGGAGGATACAAGGTGCTTGATGCAGAGAGTATAGCAAGTCCGTGGCCTGGTTGGAAAGTCGCTGGTACTCAAAATGAAAGTAGTGAAGTGTCTCGTAGCTGTATATTTAACGGTGACTCAACTACTACATGGCCCTGGAATGCATGTTTAGGTATACGCCATAAGTTTGTTCTGCGACATTCCGGTGGAAATTTCTTCTTCGCTAAAGAGGACGCAACTGAGCTTACAACCGTTGCCGATGGCAAAATCAACACGACCGCCCATACCAGAAATATGTTTATTGCCACTGGGAAGTATGTGGGAACTATCCATAGTGTGAAAGTGTGGTTTGAGGCTAAGACAGACGAGGAATGTCTGGCAATGGTGATTTCTTAATCAGCAATAAAACCCGATTCTTTAGCAAGGAGGATATAAAAATGGCATGGTTTTTGTTTGGTGTAGTCTGCGGCGGATGCATTGGGCTGGTGGTCGGATGCTGCTGCAGAGTGGCCGGGGAGGCAGACAAGCGGGAAGGATGTGGGATGGATGCAGATTGATGTATCGTTTCTGATTGCGCTGTGCGGATGTGCGCTTTCTGTGGCAACATTTTTTATAGGACGCACAACGCAGGCAAAAAGCAACGGGCAGCAGACGGGGCAGGTTCTGACGGAGTTGGGCTACATCAAAAAAGGTGTGGATGGGCTGGAGAGGAAACTGGACGAGCTGCAGAAGAACTACGGCAAACTGGAAAACAGAGTAACGAAACTGGAAGAAAAAGTGGGATTTTATCACCACGAATGAGGGGTATCATATGGGATACAAACAGATTACCATAAACATGCCGACATCGAAATACGGGATCAAATGCCCGTATTCGATGGTGCCGGAGTGCATTGTGGTTCACAACACTGCCAACGATGCATCCGCACGAAACGAAATCAAGTATATGCAGAGCAACAACAAGGAGGTATCCTTCCACTTTGCCATTGATGATAAAGAGGTCGTGCAGGGGATTTCGCTGATTCGCAACGGGTGGCACGCAGGGGATGGTGCAAACGGCAAAGGGAACAGGACGGGCGTCGGTATCGAAATCTGCTACAGCAAATCCGGGGGAACCAGATTTATCGAAGCGGAAAAGAATGCGGCGGCGTTTATTGCGTCCCTTTTGGATACATACGGATGGGGCATTGACCGAGTGAAGAAGCATCAGGACTTTTCCGGGAAATATTGTCCGCACCGGACGCTTGACATGGGCTGGGATCGTTTTTTAAAGATGGTAGAAGGATACCGGAAAGGGGAGGAAGTGAAACCGGAGGACTACACAAAAGGTGGTCTTCGGTTTGTGAAATGCAAAAATCCACGGCTGGTGTATCTGGATGCCGACAAAAAGAAAATCACCGGCAGAAACGGATGCAATGCAGATTTCTTTGGGAACTACAAGCGGGGGAAGACCACATATACCCTTCCACGTGGGAATCTGGTGTGTGACATGGGATCCTATCAGGTGCCGGAGGATGTGCGGCAGGATCTTGATAAGCACATTGGTGCAGGGAAACTGTGGTACGGATGTCTGGATAATGCGGCAGACTCTCAGTTCCGAAACAAGAGTGTGACTACGCTTATTATTCCCAAGAGCGGTAAACCGTATGTGGCGGATACAAACATGATTCCGGATAATGTAAAGTATGCGGTATCCGGCGTTCCCTGTGTACGCAAAGGTGATGATGTGGACTGGCACAATTATGTTAACCGTCAGGGATGGCCTGCGGATACAGTGCGGAATACCTATCACAACTGGCTGGGTGTGCGGGATGGTGAAGTATGGCTTATCACCGGGCAGAGCAAAGCGAAATCCGGGAACATGATCTATGGGATGTGGTTCTGGGACATCGTGAAAGATGAAGGGTTTGATGACATCCTTAAGCTTGACGGCGGGGGATCATATTATTGCAAGATTGATGGAAAGGTGATGCCTGGGTCGAGCGGCTGGAGGCAGATCAATGCGTATTTTGCTTGGGATTAACGCTGAAATTCAGTGAATATTCATCCTCAGATAGGAGACGCACAATGAACCGATTGTATGAATGGATTCTGAAAATCACCAATTTCGACAAATGGTGGAAACTGCACTGTGAAAAAGAATATTGTTCAAAATGCAGTGATAAAACAGAAGGATGCAAGATTGACTATTTGACAGGAAAATACATAATTCCTTTGAAAAACGCTGAAATTCAGTGATTATTCAGTCTTTTTTCAGTGGAGGTGATGCCTTTGCGCTACATGAAAAGGCTGCTGACGGGGATATACCTGTACATGGGGGCGTTTTTTACAGCCTGCTATGTATCGTGGCTTATCACGGGGAATGAACCGGCAGCACTGATAGCAGGGGTATCCGCTGCGGTGGGTGTGGAATCCATAGCAGCGGGGATAATCCGGATCAACGAAAATCGAGAACAACATAAACATGAAAAGGAGATGCAATATGGAACAGAACATGATGGAACAGGTAACGGCAGGCAAGGCGGAAAACAAGATCAACTGGAAACAGAAGCTGTCTTCCCGGAAGTTTCTTACGATGATCGGACTGACGGTAATTCTTCTGGTGGTGACGCTGTTTGAGGAATCCATTTCCCCCGGTGTGATGGACATTATTGATCTGGTGACAAAGGGCTGCTGGATCTGGATGGGCACCGAGGGCGGCGTGGACATTGTGCGGATTCTGTCTCAGGCATTTGTGGACAAGGCTGTAGCGGAAAACAGTGCGCCTATCAATATCAATATAGCGGACGAAGACGGAATGGGTGATGCCGACATCAACGACGGCAAGTAACAGGAGGAACTGCCTATGAAAGAGGATCTTAGGCAAGCCACAGACATAGTAATCGGATGCAATGAGTATGGAGAAGTCGAATACTACATAAACAAATGCGCACTCAAGAAAATTGACAGAGACATTCTTTACCGGAAACGTGTCCTTGACCAAAGCTTTGTGCAAATATCCATGGAATTGAACATCTGTGAGAGAAGTGCAAAAGCACATTATCGAAAAGCAATGCTGATTCTCCGGGATATTGTCCGAAAATACAAGAAGTAGTGCACTTTTCATGCACTTCCCATACACAAACAGCACATTATGTGCGCACTTTGAAATCCTTATTTCTTGGTACAATGAAGCCAAGAGATAAGGATTTTTTGTTTGATTCGGAGGTGAAAACCGATGGGCAAATATGTGAATTACAATGCCAACCCGGCGAAAAACAGAACCGGTGACTGCACCGTGAGAGCCATTTCCAAGGCACTGGGGATGGACTGGAACAGCACCTATATCAGTCTTTGCCTGTTTGGGTTCATGTCCTGTGAGATGCCTACAGCCAACAGTGTATGGGGTGAATTCCTACGCTCCAAGGGGTTCCGCCGGTATGTGGTTGATGACCATGGGCGGGATGTTTACACGGTGGCGGACTTCTGTGAGGACAACCCCAAAGGGATATATGTACTTGCGTTATCCAGCCATGTTGTCGCTGTATGCGATGGGCACTACTTTGATACATGGGACAGTGGACAGGAAATTCCAATTTACTACTGGAAACGGGAGGATGAAAGATGATGGGAAATGAGTATTACAATCCGCAGTTCAACAACACGAACATGTATGGTGCTTACGGACAGCCGATGCAGGACAGGCTTATGCAGATGCGGCAGCAGTATCAACCGCCGATGAATCCACCCATGAACCAGATGCCCATGAACCAGGGCGGCGGCAATCTGATCCGGGTACTGGGAGAGGCAGAAGCGAAAGGGTATCTTGTGGCTCCCGGCAATACAGTGGTGCTTTTTGATTCCGAGAAACCCATGGTATATCAGAAAACCGTGGATGTGAACGGCGTTCCCAGTATGCGGTATTTCCAGATTACGGAGGTGCATCCGGAACAGATTCCCACATCCAGTCCGGAAAAATACGTTCTCCGGGAGGAATTTGACAAACTGGTGCAGGAAAACAACAAAATACTGGCCATGATGCAGGAAATCATGGAGAAAGGCGGCTATTATGGCAAACCCGATTCTGGACGGCGTGAAGGACAATACGGCAATGTCCCCGCAGATACAGCAGCTCCTACAGTTTATGCAGGGGTATCAGGGGAACCCATGGGACGAGATCCGCAGACGGATAGACATATTCCAGATTCCGCAGAGCCAGCTTGACAGGCTGCAGGGGATAGCCAATCAACTGCGTCCCCTCTATAACCGGATGCGGGGTGTTCAAGGATAATAACGGGAATCCCGTTGTTATATAAATCTACATTTTATTTAAAGGAGCGTGAGAAAATGAGCTACAACGAAGGTATGTCTCCGGCTGATTATGCAGCTGTGAGCGGCAACAACAACAGAAACGGCCTGTTCGGCGATGATCTTCTGGGTCTGATCGTCCTGTTCGCCCTGTTCGGCGGCGGCTGGGGCGGCGGATTCGGCGGTGGTTTCGGCGGCGGCGGTGGCGGCCTTGTAAGTGCATGGAACGGCGTGGAAACACGTACAGCCATTCATGACGGCTTCACATTCAACAACATCGAGAGAGGTATTCAGGCAATCCAGCAGGGCATCTGTGATTCCACGTATGCTCTGAATAACGCTCTGATGACCGGTTTCCATGGGGTTGACAATGCTATCTGCAATCTGGGCTACAATGTGCAGTCCGGTATCAACGGCATCGGTCACCAGATTTCCGACTGCTGCTGCACTACGCAGAGAGCCATTGATAACGTGAGATACGACATGGCAACGCAGGCTTGCGACACCAGAAACACCATCCAGAACACCACCCGTGACATCATCGACAACCAGAACGCCAACAGCAGAGCACTGATGGATTTCCTTGTACAGGATAAGATTTCTACTCTGCAGAGCGAAAACCAGGCACTGAAGTTCAAGGCATCTCAGGCGGAACAGAATGCGTACTTCGCAGCCACCATTGATGCTTCCAGAGCAGAGCTGATTCGCAGACTGGGTGCTGACTGTCCCACTCCTGCTTATGTGGTGCAGCCCCCCACCCCCGTGTCCTTCCCGACTAACTGCTGCGGTCAGGTCCAGTTTGCAGGTAACTGCGGCTGCGGCAATGGTTATGGATTTTAACGGGAGGTGCGGACTATGGCAGAATTAACAGCGGTAGCGGTTCAGACTGTTTCTGCCAATGGCAACGTACTTTTCACGGATGACATCGGTTTCCGGGGCTGTAATAGGCAGCTTGTCTATCACCGTCCCGGTACCGGAACCGTGAGTGTGCGTGGTCTGCCGGGTTGCAATTTCACTCCGCTTACCATCATATACGGTGCCAATATTGCGGTTCCTACAGGTGGTACGGTGGGAGAAATCTCTCTGGCACTGGCAGTGGATGGTGAAGTAATCGGTTCCACAGAGCGGCTGTTTACCCCTGCGGCAGCGGATGAATACGGCAATGTGACGGCTTCTGCCGAAATCCTTGTGCCGAGCTGGCTTCCTCTGAGTTTCGCGGTGGTGAATACGGCAGATCAGGACATTCTTGTGCAGAATGCATCCCTGATCGTGAAGAAATCGTAAGGAGGTGAAGAATATGCATGGTGAAGCGGCTGAAAGAATCCGGGACAACCTTTGTGAATTCATAGCACAGATGGGCATGGAACGGATTGACCAGAGAAACATTGAACCCATCTATATGGCCATGGTTGCCTACGAGAAATCTTTGAAGGCGGAAATGCTGGAAGAAGAACTGGAAGGTGGGTACTCCAACCGTGGGTATTCCAGGGAGGGTGGATATTCTTCCAGACGGGATTCCATGGGCAGATACGCCAGAGACGGAGGAGCTTCCTATGATGAAGGGGGCGATTCCTACAGACGGGACCGTATGGGCCGATATTCCCGGGACGATGGGAAGAAGCATCTCAAAGAGCAGGTGGAAATGATGATGCGTCAGGCTGGAACCCCGCAAGAGAAGGAACTCGCGCATAAGTTTATCGAACTGCTGGAAAAAAGCTAAGGAGGACACGTGAACCTTGACGAACTGAAACAGAATCTCATTGACCACCTTCGGTCTATGGATCTGAAAGAAATGTCCATGGAAGAACTCCGTACATACGCTGACACAGTCCGGATTGTCAATGATCTTTTCAAACCGGATGTGTTTGCAGAAGCTATCAAAGCAATATCTGAGAAAAACTATGCGAACCCGTTCCCGATGGATTGTGGTTTTTCAGGAGTTGCTATTGATGGTGCTGCTAAAACCTAAAGAAAAAAGCCCTTCAATCGAGGGGCTTTTCGTTATGCAAGGTTTATAAATTTGTTGTATTTCCCTATCCATCCGAGCTTTATTTTGTCCATAGAACCATGACGGTTTTTTGCTATGATAACTTCTGCTACTGAGGATTCTGTTTTTTCTTCATCAGGTTTATAATAATCATCCCTATATAAGAACATGACTATATCTGCATCCTGCTCAATGGATCCGGATTCTCTCAGGTCTGACAGCATGGGGCGTTTGTCGGGTCTGGATTCCGGGGAGCGGGAAAGCTGGGCGCAGCAGATTACCGGAACATCCAGTTCCTTGGCAAGCAGCTTTAGTCCTCTGGAAATCTCTCCTACCTCCTGCACACGGTTTGCGCTTGTGTTGTCGCTTTGCATAAGTTGGAGATAGTCAATCACCACAAGACCCAGATCCTTCGCGCGGCGCAGTCTGGACTTGATCTGAGATACTGATATACCGGGTGTATCATCAATCATGATTTTGGTTTCTGAAAGTTTGGTGGACGCATGTGCAAGGGCTGTAGACTGCTCTGTGGACATTTCTCCGGTTCTCATGCAATAGGACGGGATGCAGGCGGAAGATGACAACATACGGTTTATAAGCTGCTCTGCGGACATTTCCAACGAGAATATAGCTACGGTTTTCCCGGTTTGTGCGGCGGCGTGGGTGGCTATATTCATGACGAAAGATGTTTTGCCCATACCGGGTCTTGCTCCCACCAGAATCAAATCGGAGCGGTTCATGCCGATTATAACATCATCCAATGCATTGAATCCAGTTGAAACACCACGGTATTTGTCGGGGTTATCACGGAGATTGTTGAGAGTTTTATATACCTGCAGAATTCCTTCTTGGATGGGGAGGAATTCTTTTCGTTCTATACCATCCGAGATACCGGAGAAACTGGATTCTGCCATTTGTGATACGGTTTCAAAGGATTCACCGGAATAGGCTGCTTCTGCAACAGATTCTGCATTTTCGATGATCCGTCTTAGGTTGGCTTTATCCCTGACAATTGCAGCGTATTCTTCGGCGTTGGCAGCGGTTGGAACTGCAGTTGCAATGATGGTCAGGTATTCCCTGCCGCCTGATTCATCGTATGTGCCGGATTTTGTCAGGGTATCTATCAGGGTGACAATATCAATGGAGCGGGATTCTATATATAACTTTTGCATTGCGGTGAAGATTTCGGCGTGTTCGGTCAGGTGGAAATCTTCACGGGATATTTTGATGGAATCGAGACAGGCGGGGTCTATGAGGATGGAGCCGAGTGTGGCTTGTTCGGCTTCAAGCGAAAAAGGCAGTTGACGATCAAACATTTGTGCGCACCTCCTTGGGAGGACTATTATAGCACAGAAAAGACAGAATGTAAATAGGATGTCAGAATGATGTATCGTGTAGTTATTTCAAGTTTGGTGTTCGCATTTTGCGCACTGCTCTCCACCAAAAAATATCCATGCCATCCGGTATGGATATTTTTTTGCGATTATGGGGAAAGAAAACCTCTGTAAAAGTTCCGGGGATCGCTCCCCTGACCGGCTCAGGCAAAGCAGCCCGGATGCATTTCCTATTCAGCCAAACAATCAGGGAACTTTTCCACCCCGCCAGGGGTGAGGGTTCGACTCCCCGGCGTGCGGATTCAGCTGACTCTGCTCCCCGGTATGGATATTTTTTTTCGATTATGAGGATAGAAAACCCCTGTAAAAGTTCCGGGAATCGCTCCCCTGTCCGGCTCAGGCAAAGCAGCCCGGATGCATTTCCTGTTCAGCCAAACAAACGAGGAACTTTTCCACCCCGTCAGGGGTGAGGGTTCGACTCCCCGGCGTACGATTTCAGCTATCCCCTCAGCCTAGCACACCGGAACGGATATGACCAGGCAGACACCGGCCGGCCAACGGGTATAGGATTATCCCCCATACCCCCCTTGCATCTCCCCGGCATCTGTACTATAATACAACCACACGAAAATCAAACCCAAGGAGACTTATACCATGCGATTCAAAAAATCCCTCACCCTCCTGCTGGTGCTGTCCATGCTCCTTTCTGCACTGGCTGCCTGCGGGGACACCAAAACTGCGGAAACCACCGCCGATACTGCCGCTGCGGAAACTGCGGAAACCGAGACAGAAACCACCCGTGTTCCCACAAACCTGCCGGACAGCGATTTTGAAGGTTATGCATTCCACATCATCTACGAAAAGATCAACCGCTATCCCGAAGTGGACGTGGAAGAACTGAACGGGGAAACTATCAATGACGCCGTGTACCAGCGGAATGCCGCCGTGGAAGACCTGTACAACGTCACCATCGAAGGTATCATGGACGCCGCTGCAGGCAATGCGGTCAAGGCTGCCGTCAACGCCGGGGACAATGCCTATGACATCACCATGGCAACCTGCCTGACCACCGCCAATATGGCTACCACTTCTCTGCTGCTGGACATCAACGAAATCCCCTATATCGACCTGTCCAAGCCCTGGTACGACCAGTATGCCAACGACGCCATCTCCATCGGCCATAAGCAGCATATGATCGTCGGGGATATCAATATCCGTGACAACGACTCCACCTATCTGCTGATGTTCAACCAGAAGCTGGCCACCGAACTGGGCGTGGACAACCTGTACGACATGGCTCTGGAAGGCACCTGGACCATGGACCGGATGACCGAGATCCTGCAGCTCTGTGCCGTGGACCTGAACGGGGACGGCGTACAGAACGAACATGACCAGTGGGGGCTGCTGGGCGAAGCATGGAACACCAACGTGTATATTGCCGGCGCCGGGGAATATGTCTTCCGGAAGGATGAAAACGACATTCCCTACATCGCCATGAACACCGAACGGTACTTTGACGTGTTCAACCGTGCCTACAACATCAACGGCAACAAGGAATATTCCTGGATCGTAAACGACTATCCCAGCTACGGCGGCGACGTATGGGGCGTGCGGAACAACATCTTCAAGGAAGACCGCTCCCTGTTCTTCACCGGTATCGTAGGCAGCATGGGAGACTTCCGGGAAATGGTTACCGACTTCGGTATCATGCCCATTCCGAAGTATGACGAAGCCCAGGAAAACTACCACTCCATTCTGACACTGCTGCAGGCTACTGCTGTTGCTGTGCCCAAGTCCATGCAGGACGCAGACCGCACCGGGATTCTGGTGGAAGCGCTGTCTGCCGAAGGTCTGTACATTCTGACCCCCGCCTACTATGACATCTGCGTGACCACCAAGTTTGCCCGTGACGAAATCTTCACCCAGATTCTGGATATGGTATTCAGCGCCCGTATATTTGAACTGGGTCTGCTGTATGACTGGGGAAAGCTCTTCTACGTTCCCTCCGACCTGACCGCCGCCCACAAGACCGATCTGGCCTCCCGTGTGGAAAAAGTTACCAAGGCTGCGGAAACCGCACTGGGCAAGACCCTGGCTGCACTGGAAGTGACACAGTAAAAATAAGAAGTCAGAAATAAAGAAGGATTCTGTCATATCCCCCGGTTCCGTTTCGGCTGGGGGATATTTTGCCGGAAGGAGGTTTTTATGCGTTTGTTTCATGTCAGTGAAGAGCCGGATATTGCCGTGTTCCATCCCCGGCTGCCTGCCAGAGCGGATCTGGATCCTGCGGTGGGGCTGGTGTGGGCCATTGATGAAGTGCATCTGCCCAATTTTCTCACGCCCCGGGACTGCCCCAGGGTGACATATCATGTGACGGAAAACACCACTGCGGAAGACCGGGCACGCTTTTTTGCCATGAACAGCTGCACCTGGGCTGTGGCGATCGAGTCCGGCTGGTTCCGGCGGATGCTGGATACGACACTGTACCTGTACGAACTGGATCCGGCGGGTTTCCGGCTGCAGGACGCGGCGGCGGGGTACTATGTTTCCACCGGAACGCAGGTGCCCATTGCCAGGCATGTCTGCAGGGATCTGCCGGAGGCGCTGTTTTCCCGTGGGGTGGAGCTGCGGATTGCGGCGCATTTGTGGGATCTGGCGGCAGCGGTACAGCAGTCTTCCCTGGAGTGGTCACTATGCCGGATGAAGAATGCGGTGAAGCCGTAGGAAGGCAGAATACAGTACAGACAACCGGCTGACAGGGTGTGAAAGCACATGGACAGGTCGGTTTTTTGCAGACAGAATTACAGCCCGCAGAGTGTTCCGCAGGCTGTTCAGGGATTGTGCAGGATTTATTTTCCGCGGATCTGCAGGCAGTCGTACCAGTGCACGTACATCTCTCCGTCAATGGTGATCCGTTCGTTTTCCGGCAGGTGTTCGCTCCATCTTCCTTCCGGCATGCCGCTGTAGTGCCAGTCGTCCCGGTTGAACCGACGCCACAGGACTGTCCGGCCGTCTGTACCGATATACTGTTCCGCAGCAGCGCCGTTGGGATAGATAAGCATCAGAAGGACTGTGTCGTATGTCTGTCCGCCGAGGGTTACGGTATACCGGCCGGCGATGTCCATGTGCATCTGTCCAGGGGAGCGCTTTTCCACTGCCGTGGTGACGGTATTCCCCTGCCGCAGGATGGTTCCGCCGGACTGCAGATGGGTAGGAGCACCGCAGTTGTCCTCACCGATGCCCCATTCTTCCATGAAATCGTCCCCGTCCAGGAAGGTCAGGATCCGCTTGACCCCGTCTCTGTCGGTGTAGCATTCTCCCAGCCAGCGGCAGTGGGTGTCGGTCAGCTGGGCGTAATAGATATGGGGCGGCAGAACGGTGTTATCTGCCGTTTCTGCGGGTGCGAATACCGTTTCGATCTCTACTCCTTCCACATCATGAATCCGGATTTTTCCGGTGACAGCGGAACGGACGGTTTCTGTCCGCTTTCTCTCCGGCATGTCATAGCTGCCCCAGACCACGGATTCACCCACACGGGGGATGATGAACCAGTTTGTCAGTTCCTCGCATACCACGGGGAAGGGCGGCCGGGTGTCGGCGGTGATGGTGTAGTCCGGCAGAATCTCCGGCAGGGCAGTATATGGTGCAGTTTGTTTCATAACAGTTTCTCCTTTTTCTGTGTGGGGATACAGATGCCGGAACCGTTCTCTGGCATGGTGCAGGCGGCTTTTTACCGTACCTTCCGGGATGGCAAGCAGGGCTGCTATTTCCGCTACAGGCCGTTCGTCAAAGTAGTACAGCCGGAGAATCTGCCTGTCTGCTGGCGCAAGGGACGCAAGGGTTTCCCGTACCAGCAGCGGTGCGGTGTCCCGGCCGATAGCGGAGTGCCGCTGCCGCAGTTCCGCCAGACCTGTTTCTTCTGCTCCGGCAGCCCGGTAATAATCCCGGATCCGGTTTCTGGCAATCTGGCAGATCCACGGACGGAACGCCGACGGATTCCGCAGACTGTCCCTGTGCCGGAACGCCGCCAGACAAATTTCCTGCAGTACATCTTCCGCATCTGCCGGAGGAAGCCTATACTCTGTCAGCCGCCGCAGCATGGGCAGATGTGCTTCCAGCAGTGTCTCGAAGTTGTCCATCTGTATCCCTCCTTTCCTGTATGCAATAAAACCGGTTTCATGATACAAGACGGAAACACAATGAGAAAGGTTCACCAAACAGAAAAATTTCCGGAAAAAACGGCCTGCAGAACAGGATTTCCCTTCCGCAAGCCGTAATGCATCCAATGGTATATTTCTGATTTCTTAATTCTGACTACTTAATGCTTTCTTCTCCCCGCCGGAGAGCTTGTAGTTCCGGTATTCCTGTTCCACGTACCGGATGGGAGCGATGCTGTATTCCCCGTCCTGCCGGTCCATGTACACCTGCCAGTTGGCGTCCCCGATGTCCACGTTGTTCCACACCAGCTTCCGGTACCGGTAAATGGAACGGGATTCTTCCAGCACCAGATCCGGCGCGCGCAGGATGGAGATGTCGTCATTCTGACACAGATAGAAGTCCATGGGCGTTTCGGCAGGCAGTTCCAGATATTCCCATGTGCTGACGTTGAATCGCACGGTCACCTGCAATTGTTTTGCCTCGGGAATAAAACGGAATCCGTAGGCGGTGAAGTACCCGTCCGGGGCAATTTCGGAGGCATTTTCTTCCAGCCGCAGCACTTCCATTTCTCCATCGGCCCAGGCGGAAACCAGCTCGGGGGTTACGGCAAGGTCGGTCAGGGTGGAGCGGTCGGCATTGGCGCAGCAGCGGAAAATGATCAGCCCGCAGAGCACCAGAATCACGGCGTATATAAAGGTCTTGATGATCTTGTTGAACATATTGCATCCTCGTTTTCATGAGATACAGTCAGTATACCACAGACTTATGAATTTTTCAACCGAATGTCGGAAACCTGTGGGAATTTCTTGTTTTTTTGGTTTAAAATTTCTTTCTCAAACCACTTGACACAGGAGGCATTAGACGGTATAATGATAAGGTGTGATTGTCAGAATACAGGCAAAAAGGAGCGGTAAACGAATATGAAACTGGACGTAACGCAGGTGCTGAACGGACGGCTGGACCGGATGCCGTTTTCTTACAGATTTTCTCCCGCATCGGCGGATGTCGGGGAAGACAGCGTGATTCTGCCGGAAGACCTGGTGATCGCGGATGACGGTATCCTGGTGGAAGGCGAGATCTATTCCGTAGGCGGGTATCTGCGGCTGACTGCCCATGTGACGGCGGAGTATGTGGTGCCCTGTGCCCGGTGTCTGGATCCCATCGAAGATACCATGGAGTTTGATCTGGAACGGACGGTCAGAAGCGGAGAAGCCGTGCAGGATGCGGTGTATGACGACGATGAGGAATGGGACGGCGTGCTGGAAGATGTGCTGTATCTGACGGACAGCCGTGTGTGCCCGGACGGTGACATTCTGGAACAGATTCTGCTGGAGATGCCGATGGTGTCCCTGTGCAGTGACGACTGCGAAGGTCTGTGCCCCATCTGCGGACACAAGAAGGCCGAAGGATGCGACTGTGCCGAAAAGGAAGCGGCAAAAAAGGTCATCGACCCCAGAATGGCCAAGCTGCAGGCGCTGCTGGATCAGTACAAAGCGGAAGAAGCAGAGGAAGCCGGCCGCGGAGAAAAAAGTTCGGAAAAATCCGAAGAATAATTGAAAAAACACTTGAAATTTCGCTTTCAATGTGATATAATAAACTGTAATATGTGACTCGACCACTACAGGAGGTGTAATCATGGCTGTACCGAAGAGAAAAGTTTCCAAGGCAAGAAGAGACAAGAGACGTTCCAACGTATGGAAGCTCGACATGCCTGGCATGGTAAAGTGTTCTCACTGCGGAGAATACAATCTGGCTCACCGCGTATGCCGCGCTTGCGGTTACTACGATGGCAAGCAGATCATCGCTAAAGAAGAAAATGCGTGACATCCAAACCGTGTGACCCTTGAGGTTGGCACGGTTTTGTCATTTGTGCCCGGTGTCCGGTGCCGATGCACGGGTGCTGATGCACGGATGCTGGTGCACTGGTGGCCAATCTCCGGCATTTCTGCAGCCGGTCAGAAGGAATTCCACGTCGGTTCACTGTCTCCGGCAGCCTCTGTACCGGTAAACGGCTGAAGCCGGCTGCACGCTTACTTACTTCTTACCTCTGATTTCTTACTTCTTACTTTCCCGGAGGGTTTCCCATGACCTATCGTCCAAGTCCCAATTCATCCGTTCCCACCATGCTGTCGTTCCTGTGCCTCGGCATCGGGATTGTGGGATATATTGCCGGTTCCATGACAGAGCGGTATGCGTGGATTTTTCAGCTGATCTGCCTGGCCGGGGTGGTGGCATCGCTGTATCTGCTGCTGCGGTGGCGGATGACCTGGTTTGTGTTTGCGATCCGGCCGAAAGACGATCACAGTGCTGTGTGGGAGGATGCGGAGCCTGCGCTGGCCGGGGGACTGTCTCTGCGGTATGCCCCTGCCGATATGCTGGATTTTATCGTGGTGAAAGGGCAGGGAAGCCGGGGCGGTGTGATGGAATGCGTACTGGGGTTGGACAGTCTGGTACAGGCATCGGTGGTATTTCGTACCGACAGCCGGATGCCGGGGGAAGATGTGCCGGTATACAGCCGGAAGGACATTCTGACGCAGTATCCCGGAGCGAAGGTGTATGAGTATATCCAGACCTACCGGTGGGAGAAGGCAATTCTGGCGGTGTTCCGGGACGGGGACGGATATGCGGCGCTGCTGCTGGATCTGCCGGAGGACACGGAGATCGGGCGGACTCTGTTAAGTAAGAGATAAGAAGTAAGAGATAAGAGATATATCGAAAATATCGGAAAACAATAAAAAGATATTGACAATCGTTCCGTTTTGTGGTATCCTATGGAAAAAGGGAGGGTATGACAGATGGAACGGTTTTTGTCTTTGGTGTTTTTGGGGATGCTTCTGGCGCAGGTGCTGGTACTGCCGTGTGTATTGTGGATTGCCGGATGGCTGCGGGGACGGCGGGAGCTGCGGCGGTTGGGCGTGATGGTGCTGGCGGTGTGTCTGTCTTGGGTGCTGGTGAGCGGTGTGCATCCGCCGATGGTCTGGCCGGGGGAGATGGGGATGGAACGGCGGGAGGCGGCAGAGATCATCCGGCCTGTGGCAGCGGGAGAATGGGAACTGCCGGTTTTTGTGCCGGTTCTGGTGACGGTGAAGGAATGCCGGGAGGACTTTCTGCGGTGGCGGACGGACTATCTGCCCTTTGGCTGGACGGAGCATATCTGGGCGGGAGAAGACGGGGCGTATGAAATGACGGAGCCGCTGATGGGGTGGTAAAATTTGCTCTTGTCAAACCGGAGGAGATATGGTATACTGATGACAGAGAGAATTGTATCAGAGGAGGGGCAGGATGAAGAAGATTTACACATGCGGAGAGCTGTATGTACTGGTGCGGCCGCTGATGGAAAAGTACCGGGTTGCAGAAGCGAGAATGTTTGGATCCTATGCCAGAGGCGATGCGGATGAAAACAGCGATATTGATCTGCTGCTGATCGGCAGACCGGATTTTCGCCCGATGGATGTGTTTTCCTTTGCGGAAGATCTGCACGAAGCCAGCGGAAAAGCTGTGGATGTATACGAACTGCGGGAAATCGGTGCGGATTCGGCGTTGTATCGGAATATCCTGCTGGAAGGAGTGACGATATGACCCATTGCGGCAATACTGGAAAATGAATAACACCCAAAAAACGGCCTTCCCATGGAGCAGATTCCATCGGACAGGCCGTTTTTGCTATTTCTTACTTTTTTATTTCTGATCTCTTACTTCTCTTCCAGTTCCGTTTTAAGCGTCTCTTCCTCTTCATACAGCTGCATCAGCCGGTCTTCCACGGTGATCTTTCTGTCCGACAGTTCTCCTGCCCGCAGATAGTCCGTGGCCGCTTCTCCGAACAGCTCGTCTTCGATGTCACAGAGCTCTTTTTCCAGCTTGGTCACTTCCTTCGCAATGGCATCCAGCCGACGCTCCATCTGCCGGATCCGGGCTGCTTCTGCCTTGCGCTGCTGGTACTGTTCCTTCTGGGTCAGCTCGTATGCTGCTTTTTCTTCCTTTATTATAATGCTTTCCTCACCGGGGTTCTCTCCAAGGGCAATGTACTGGTCATAGGTGCCGATGAAATCCCGCCAGTGGTGGACGCCGTTTATGGTCTGCACCGCTCTGTCGCAGGACAGGTCGATGAACCGGGTGGCCAGCTTCCGGGTGAAATACCGGTCGTGGGATACGGCGATGATGGTGCCGTCGAAGGCGGAGAGGGCGTTTTCCAGGGCTTCTCTGGATCCGATGTCCAGATGGTTGGTGGGTTCGTCCAGAATCAGCAGGTTCATTCTGGACAGAATCAGCTTGGCCAGGGTCAGCCGGGCTCTTTCTCCGCCGGACAGAACACGGACTTCCTTTTCAATATCGTCTCCCCGGAACTGGAACAGGGCAAGGGTACTGCGGATTTCCGTCTGGGTCAGGCCGGGATAAGCGTTCCAGAGCTCGTCCAGAACCGTGCTGTTTTCGTCCAGATTCTGGTTTTCCTGGTCGTAGTAGCCGATGGTGACATTATAGCCCAGCTCGATCTCCCCGGATACGGCAGGCAGCTGTCCTAAGAGGATCTTGATCAGGGTGGACT
>JAFQGY010000246.1 GCA_017415325.1 Clostridia bacterium | reverse complement strand
TTTTAAAAAGCCTCCTATGTTCACTAAATTAAATCCTCGTTAATGGTGTATTTTTTTCTAATGTTATATTCTTCACGTTTAGATTCATTGAAGTCCTGAACTTGTCTTAAATAGCCAACAACTCTGCTCCATACTTCTGTTTTACCTCCACATTCTGGACAAGAGAAATGTTCGCCTGCTATATATCCATGTTTTTGACAAATACTGAATGTTGGAGTAAGTGAAATATATGGCATTTTTGAGTTTGTGAAAATCTTTTTTATTAGTTTTTTAGCGATCTCTTTATCTTCAATTTTTTCGCCTAAATAGAAGTGAAGAACTGTTCCACCCGTATATAAACTTTGAAGTTCACTTTGAAGTTCAACGGTTTTAAAAATATCGTCCGTGTATTCAACTGGAAGCTGTGTACTGTTTGTATAGAAATTCTTTTCTATCCACGCAGTCCGCCGGATCCATGCCCAGACCTGCCGCACCTTTCAGATAGATATCCGGGAAGGGCTTGTTGCGGGTTACGTCCAGAGCGGACAGAATTACATTGAAATCATCCGTGGTCAGACCCAGTGCCCGGAGATTGTGCAGTACCTTGGGCAGTTCCCCGCCGGAACACAGCGCATGGGGGATCCCTGCCTTTACCACAGCACGGATCATGTCCGCCGCACCGGGAATGCAGTGCTGTGGCCCGATGTTTTCACCGTACTTTTCATAGGTGCAGGCCTTCATTTCCGGCACATACACAAATCCGTGGTTTCTGGCCACGCCGCCCACATACAGATTTTCCCCCTTGCCGATGAAGGGATAATAATCTTCTTCGGTGGTGCGGATCCCGAAGGTTGCCAGCGCCTGTATGGTGGACTGGGCCATGACGCCCTCGGAGTCGATGAGCACCCCGTCCATATCGAACAAAATTGCTTTGTACATGATGTTTCTTCCTTATTTATTTCTTGATATTGGCTGCTGAATGGGTCATGTGCCGGGCGTATTCCCAGAGGATTTCATGCTCCAGCACCGCATCCTCCCCTTTTTCCATATAGTTTTTCAGATCCCGGATCAGCGCCAGGGTCACGTGTTCCCGGATGTCGATGGTGGGGCCGCCTCTGTGGGGGATCAGAATGATGTTTTCGCACCCTCTGAGACAGGAATCCATGGGCAGCGGTTCCTTTTCGTAAACGTCCAGAACGGCCCGGATCTTTCCCGCCTTTGCCGCATCCGCCAGATCTTCTTCCACGATGATGGGCCCTCTGGCGGTGTTCACAAACAGGGCATCCTGCTTCATCAGGGAGAAGTACCGCCTGTCGATCATGTGGTAGGTGTCGTCCCGGAGGGATTCATGCAGGGTCACAATATCGCTTTGGCGGAACAGGGTTTCCATATCGCACTTTTTTGCCCGGTATTCTGCTTCATCTTCCGGGTGGAACCAGTCTGAGCAGATCAGCACCCGGCATTCAAAGGCCTGCAGCATTTTGGCCAGATATTTTGCGATCATCCCGAAGCCGATGATGCCCACGGTTTTGAACCGGATCCCGTCGCTGTGATAGAACGGTGCCCAGCCCTGTTCCGCTGTTTCATTGATGAGCTTCACCAGCCGTCTCTGGGCCAGAAGGATATACCCGATGGTGCCTTCCGCTACGGAATTGGCATACAGCCGGTTGCCGCTGAGCATATGGATGCCGCGCTCTGCCACCGTTTCCGTCATCTGATCCGCCACGCTGCCGCCGGTATAACAGACCATTTTCAGCTTGTCCGCCCGGGAGAGCATGTTCTGATCCAGCCGGGGCAGTCCCCATCCGCCGAACAGCACATCCACCCCTGCCAGAGCATCCCGCAGTTCGTCTCCCGTAAATACGCCGTACCGCACATCGCCGCAGGCAGCCAGTTCCGCCTTCACCCGGTCTGTAAAAAAGGTATTCTGATTGTCGGCATTTGCCATACAGTTTACCAGTATCTGCATAGGAACCTCCATTCCGGATATTTCCGTTTCTGTCTTCATTATAACATAAATCCGGACAGGAATCCATATGCCGGAAAAAATTCCTGCGGAAAAATTGTGAAAAAGGCTTCACCGGGGGCGGGAGTATGGTACTATATGAATGAAGATCTTCAAAGAAACACCATTTCGGGAGGTACCCATGGAAACCCACGAAGCTGCCCGGCTTGCGGCAGAAAACATGAAAACCATCTTTGCCTATGCCCTGCATCGGGTCTCGAACCGGGAAGATGCCGAGGATCTGGCCGGGGATATTGTGGTGGCCGTGCTGGAAAACGCCCATACCCTGCGCTGTGACGACGCTTTTTTCGGCTGGTTCTGGGCTGTGGCAGCCAATACGGTGAAGAAATTCTACCGGAAGAAAAGCCGTACGGTACCGGTGGAAACGGAGGATATTCCGGAAGACGAAGACGCAGAGGACATCCTACTCCGCAAGGAAGAAACCGCTCTGCTGCGCCGGGAACTGTCTCTTCTGGCGGGGGAGTACCGGAAATGCACAGTGGCGTATTATTTCGACGGCCTGACCTGCCGGCAGATCGGGGAAAAGTACGGGATCACTGTGGAAATGGTGAAGTATTATCTCTACAAAACGAGACGGATTCTGAAGGAGGGTCTGACCATGACCAGAACATACGGTGAAAAAAGCTACAAGCCTGCCGACTTCTATTTCGGCACCATTTTCAGCGGCGCCTACAATGCGGAGTACCGGAATCTGTTCAACCGGAAACTGCCGGGAAACATTCTGTACTGTGCGTACTATACCCCCATGACGCTGCAGGAGCTGTCCCTGGAGCTGGGCGTGGCGGCGGTATATCTGGAGGACGAGATTGCACTGCTGCAGAAATATGAACTGATGACGGAAAGCGGCGGGAAATACCAGACAAAACTCTGTATCTTCACAAAGGATTTTGATACCGATCTGCACCGGGCGGCGGAAGAACGGCTTACCGGCAGACTGGGGGAGATTCTGGCGTCCGTAAAGGAAAAACTGCCCCGGATCCGGCAGGTGGGGTTCCGTGGATGCGGTATGACGGACAACCGGCTGCTGTGGGCATTTTACTTCAAGCTGATGCAGGAAGGACACAACATCTGGAGAAACCGGGATGCCATCGAATATCCCGGAAACCTGTATGCGGATGCCAAAGGGGTCAATTATGCAGTGGATTATGATGATCCGGATTCGGTGTACAGCAGCGGTGCCTTTGCCGGACATTACGGACTGCGGGAAGATCTGGCGGCCTGTTTTGCCAATTTCGGTGTGCTGGACAGGAAAAATGATGTGGACAGCCCGGAAAACTGGGACAGACTGCAGAAGCTGGCGGACGAAAGTATTGCCGGGGGAGCGGATGCGCCTCTTGTATACCTGACTGCGGGAGAAACCGGCTGTATTTTCCGGGAGATTCTGCAGGCGGAGGCAGAGGGGATGGCAGAGGTCTACCGGGATCTGGCAGCACTGGCGGTGAACATCATGCAGGAACATGCCCCCAAGGCTGTGGCGGCAGAGATCCGTGCGGTGATCGGCAGTACCGTTTTCCATCGTACGGTGGGACTTATGGGGAAAATGGCGGTGGACAGCGGGGAACTGTATCTGCCGGAAATCATGGATACCATGCCTGCCGCTGTATACCTGTACGATACAGATGTAAACAGATCCGGAACTCTGCTGCAGGACTGCGGAGACGGAACAAGATAACAGATACCACAGGACAGTCGCCGGTCGGCTGTCTTTTTCTGTTCCGCAGTTTTTTCTCCCGTTTCCCTTGCAGATGCCACAGGATTGTGGTATACTGAAGACAGAATATAAAGCAGGCGGTGCAGTATGACGAGAGAACAATGTAAAAAGCAGGTATGTGATGCCATTGACAGCGCGGCGGAGCAGATATACACCCTGGCGGAGACGATTCTGAAGAACCCGGAGCTTGGGTATCTGGAAACCAAAACCTCCGCTTTGGTCAGGGATACCTTTGATGCTCTGGGGATTCCCTATACCTGGCCCCATGCGGTGACCGGTGTGAAGGGCACACTGCACGGACGGGATTCCGGAGCCAATATCTGTATCATGGGAGAACTGGACGGGCTGAAATGTGTCGGGCATCCCCATGCCGCACCGGACGGGAACGCCCATGCCTGCGGTCACCACACACAGATCGCCGCCATGCTGGGAGCTGCAGCAGGTCTGGCCGGTGTGATGCCGTGGCTGGACGGGAACGTGACCTTTTTGGCTGTCCCTGCGGAAGAATTCATTGACCTGGACACCCGCCGTACCATGCGGGAGAAAGGGCTGATCCGGTATTTCGGCGGGAAACAGCAGCTGATTGCCGAAGGGGCCTTTGACGATATTGACGCCGCCATGATGATTCACGCACAGCCGGACGAACCGGAAGCAAAGCTGTACTGCCGGGGACACAATCTGGGCTTCCGGGCAAAGACCATCACCTTCCGGGGAAAAGCGGCACACGGCAGCACTCCCTGGGACGGTACCAATGCCCTCAACGCCGCAGCCCTGGCCATTCTGGGCATTCACGCCAACAGAGAAACCTTCCGGGACGAAGAACATATCCGCATCCATCCCATTATCACCAGGGGCGGGGATGTGGTCAATTCCGTGCCGGACGAGGTTTCGGTGGATATGTATGTCCGGGGAGCCACGCTGGACGCCATCCGTAAGGGCAATGAAGCGGTGGAACGGGCCTGCAGCGGCGGTGCGCAGATGATCGGTGCGGAACAGGAAAGCGAGGATCTGGCCGGGTATCTGCCCATTGCGGAGTCTTCCGGACTGTCGGCGGTACTGGAGGACAATGCAGCTTCCCTGATCGGCAGGGAAAACCTGGTATATGGTGAGCCCATCACCGGATCCACGGATGTGGGGGATCTAAGCATGCTTCTGCCGGTGATCCAGCCTTCCATGGGCGGGTTTACGGGAAATCTCCACAGCCGGGAATTCGCCGTGGCCGATCCGGAAAAGGCGATTCTGCTGCCTGCCAAAATGATGGCCATGACGGCGGTGGATCTGCTGTGGGACGGGGCGAAAGAGGCGCTGGCGGTGAAAGAAGCTTTTGTACCGCAGATGACGAAAGAGGAATATATCCGGTATCTGGAAGGAGAGATATAAACGATGGAAAGAACCAAATGGACGGAAGAGGCGCTGGATACCATGCTGACCACGCCTTCCGATGCGCTGGCGGCCGATATGGCGAAGCTGAACGGAGACATCATGGTGCTGGGTGCCGGCGGGAAAATGGGGCCGACCCTGTGTGTACTGGCAAAGCGGGCCATGGAAAAAGCCGGGGTGGACAAAAAGGTAATTGCGGTATCCCGGGGCAGTGATGCCAGAGCGAAGCAGTACATGGAAGAAAACGGGGTGGAAACCATCTCCTGCGACCTGTTGGATACGGAAAAACTCCGTGCCCTGCCGGATACAGAAAACGTGATTTACATGGCCGGCAGAAAATTCGGCACCGACGGAAACGAATGGCAGACCTGGTCCATGAACGCCGCCCTGCCTGCCTATACGGCGGAAAAATTCAAAAATTCCCGGATCGTGGTGTTTTCTTCCGGCAATATCTATCCTCTGGTGCCCGTCACAAGCGGCGGCTGCAGGGAGGAAGACCGGGTGGGGCCTGTGGGGGAATACGCCATGAGCTGTCTGGCCAGAGAAAGAGTGTTTGAATATGCCGCCAACACATGGGGCACCAAAGTATTCTTCTACCGCCTGAACTATGCGGTGGATCTGCGGTACGGTGTGATTTACGACATTGCCAGAAATATACTGGAAGAAAAGCCCGTATCCCTGCACACAGCCTGCTTCAACTGTATCTGGCAGGGCAGCGCCAACGAAATTGCCATCCGGGGTCTGCTCCACGCCGACTCTCCCGCCTGTACCATGAACGTTACCGGGCCCGAAATCCTGTCCGTACGACAGACAGCACTGGAACTGGGACGGTATCTGGGGAAGGAACCCATTTTCGAGGGAGAACCCGGTACGGATGCCCTGCTGAACAATTCCGCAAAAGCCATGTCGGTGTTCGGTTATCCGGCAGTTTCCGCCAAAACCCTGATCCGGTGGCAGGCAGAATGGCTTCTGGACGGCGGACGGACACTGGACAAGCCCACCCACTTTGAACAGCGGGACGGGAAATTTTAACAAAAGAATTCAGAACAGAAACGGGACTGCATATGACAAGACATGAAAAAGCACTGTCCATCCTGCATGAGGGAACCATCATTCCGGCCACCCCTCTGGCACTGGATGCGGACAGAACATTTGACGAAAAAAGCCAGAGACTGCTGATGCGGTACTATCTCCACTGCGGTGTAGGCGGCATTGCCACAGCCGTGCATTCCACCCAGTTTGCCATCCGGGATCCCGGGATCGGGCTGTATGAACCTGTACTGCGGATTGTGGCGGAGGAGATTGCAAAGTATGAAGCGGAAACCGGAAAGACCATCGTGAAGGTGGCCGGTGTCTGCGGGGAAGCAAAGCAGGCCTGCCGGGAAGCGGAACTGACAAAGACCTATGGCTACGATGCTGTACTGCTGAGTCCCGGCGGACTTTCCCATCTGACGGAAGAAGAACTGCTGGAACGGACAAAAGCGGTGGCAGAGGTGATGCCGGTGATCGGATTCTATCTCCAGACAGCGGTGGGCGGCCGTGCCTTTACCCCCGGATACTGGGAAAAGCTCTGTGAAATTGACAATGTGGTGGCCATCAAGTGTGCGCCCTTCAACCGGTACCAGACACTGGACGCCGTACGGGCTGCCGCACTGTCTTCCAGAAGAGACGAAATTACCCTGTATACCGGCAACGATGACAATATCGTATCCGATCTGCTGGCGGATTACCGGTTTACGGTGGATGGCGTAACTTATGAAAAATCCTTCCGGGGCGGGCTGCTGGGGCACTGGTCCGTGTGGACGAAATGTGCCGTGGAGCTGTTTGAAACGGTGCGGCGTGCCAAAGCGGAAGGTGTGGTGCCTCCGGAACTGCTGGCCATGGCGGCGGCGGTCACCGATGCCAACAGTGCGGTGTTTGACGCCCGGAACAACTTTGCCGGATGCATTGCAGGGCTTCATGAAGTGCTGCGCCGGCAGGGACTGATGAAAACCATATACTGTCTGGATCCGGAAGAGACTCTGTCCCCGGGACAGGCGGAAGACATAGAACGGATCTGCCGGGAATATCCCTTCCTCTGTGACGACGGATTTATCGCAGAACATATAGCGGAATGGAAAGCAGGACTGTGAAAAAGGAGACTGGTATGAATACATATGCAATCGACGCACTGGGACGGAAGCTGCCGGAGGACGTACCTGCTCCCCGGAAAGACCGGCTGGTAGGGCTGTTCTATTTCCTTTGGCTGGGGGAACACGGGCGGCATAAACCCTATGACATTTCCAAAATTCTGGCGGCGGATCCGGAAGCGGGATACAAGCCCAAAAGCGATGTCTGGGGCGGCGTGGGTACCTACCACCACTGGGGCGAACCCTTCTACGGCTACTACTACAGCGACGACGAATGGGTTGTGCGCCGGCACATGAAGCTGCTGACCCAGGCGGGGGTGGACTTTCTGTTCTTCGACACCACCAATGCGGTGATTTATGAAAAAAACGTGAAGATCGTCATGAAGGTACTGTCCGAATACATCGACAGAGGCCTGAACGCACCGAAAGTGATGTTCTACACCAACACCGCCTCCGGGCAGACGGTACAGAAAATCTACGATTCCATCTATAAACCCGGTTACTGCGAAAACACATGGTTCTGCTATGAAGGCAGGCCGGTGATCATTGCCGTGCCGGAGGAATGCTCTCCCGAAACCAGAGCGTTTTTCAATATCAAGCTGTCCCAGTGGCCCAATGAACCGGACAAGGCCGGCGGCTGGCCCTGGATGGATTTTGTGAAACCCCAGCGTGCCTTCCCCAATCTGCAGGGGGTACCGGAAGTGATCAATGTATCCGTGGCACAGCATCCCCAGCTCCGGTTCGGGGACTCCGCCATGTACGGCGAGGGAGGCAACTGCGGCCGTTCCTACCATGCGGGAAGGGAAGATCTCCATGAAAACAGCGTTCTGTACGGATACAATCTGGAAGAACAGTTCGGGAGAGCACTGGAAGCCGATGTGCCTGTGACGCTGGTGACCGGATGGAACGAATGGATCGCCGGATACTGGCCGGGGATTCCCGAACGGCCTGTGATGTTTGTGGACTGTGCCAACTGCGAGTACAGCCGGGACATCGAAATGATGCGGGGCGGGTATTTTGACAATTACTACCTGCAGATGTGCGGCTGGATCCGCCGGCTCAAGGGGATGGAACCGGACAGAGTGTATGCGGTGGGGGAACAGGCGGTATTTTCCGGGTACGGTGACGGCAATATGGACAGATGCCACCCCGGCTATGACAGAACCTACGAAAATCGTACCGGACGGAATGCCATTGCTGCGCTGACCCTTTCCCATACGCCGGATGCCCTGATCGTGAAAGTGGAAACCACCTCCCCCATCGACCCGGAAGACAGAACCGGTGCATGGATGCGGCTGTATCTGACCGTTGGAGAAAAGGAAAGCTGGGGATACGATTATGTGGTGGTCACCGACACAGCCGAACGCTGCCTGATCTGTGCGGCGGAAGATGGCGTGAAGCCGGGGAAGGTGGCTGCCGTGGGCAATTTCAGCTTTGTATCCGGCAATCTGCTGCATGTGAACATTCCCTTTGACGCCATCGGCATCGGAGAAGGACCGTTCCGGATCGGCTGCAAGGCGGCGGATGCACGGGTGGAAATCACGAAAGCGGAAGATTTTTACGATACCGGCGACTGCCTCCCCATGGGCAGAGCGGACGTTGTGTACAAGGGAGTACGGTAAATTCCCGAAGCGGAAAAAAAGGGGGGATATCATGGATCGTGCCAGCCGGATTGCGGCATCCAAAAAACTGAGCCGGTACAAGCTGCATCTGCAGAATGTCCTGTTCTGGGGCAATGTGATATGGTGCCGGACAGCCTACAGTGAAAAAGAAGGCACAGCAGCAGGAACGCCCAACCAGCACACCTTCTATGAACTGCATTATGTGCTGGGCGGAGAGATGGAGGTCAGTATCAGCGGCGGGGAACCGTACCGTGTCGGGCAGGGCGGCTTTGTTCTGATTCCGCCCCGGTGTACCCATCTGATCCGTCCCCTGGTACCGGATATGGAAAAATTCGTTTGCGGACTGACCATCGACAGCGAAATGGATTTTGTCAGACAGGCTTTGGAACGGCTGGAAACGGATCGTGCCTACCGTGCCTCGGACGCCATGCCGGTGTATGTGGACTGGATGCTGGAAAATGCCATGACCAGCCGGGCGGGGACCACCACAGCCATCAACAACCTGCTGGAGTGCCTGATTCTGGAAGTTCTGCGGCAGATTTTTCCGGACAGTCTGGAAAAAACAGAGGACCGGAAGGTGTTTGAGAATGACATCCGCATCCGGGAGATTCAGGAGTATATCGAGCAGAATATTGACGGACGGCTGACAGGAGAAAATGTAGCCAGCCGCATGAATATCAGCCTGCGCCATCTGAACCGGCTGACGGACAAATACCTGGGATGTTCTGTGGGACAGCTGATTGCCAGACAGCGGATTGTCTATATCAAGGAACTGCTGTATTCCCATGAACTGACCCTCAGAGACATTGCCGAACGGACGGGATTCCAGTCGGAATATGCCCTGAACCGTTTTTTCAAACAACAGGAGGGCATGTCCATCGGGGTATACCGCCGAAGTCTGGAAAGCTGATGTCCGAAATGGTTGTAAAAATGGCTGAAATAGTTTTCCGGTTGGATTTGGAAGGATGTTTTTGGAATGAAAATTCATGCTTGTCTGTTTTGAAATTGTTGAAAATAACAGATTTAACGTGGAGAATTGTGCAAATTGCAGGGAAAGCTGTACGAAAATTGACATGTGATATTTTTACAAGCAGATATCGGTAAATTGCAGATATGACCGAAATAGGTATCGAAATGTCCGGAATTGGTATTGTACTTTGCCGAAAATTCGCTATAATAGAAACACAGGCAATAAACCCACAATAACAAAGGAGATCTGTTATGAAACGCATCATCACTTCTATCGTGCTGGCAGCAGTTCTGGCCCTGAGCACCATGGCTGCAGACGTGCCCTACACCGTATTCTACAAGGCTACCGATATGGCTCTGGAAGGCTCCGCATTTGCAGCCACCACCGCTGACGGTACCGTAAACGACAAGGTTCTGATCTGTAACGAAAAGGGCGACAACGCTTCCGGTACAGGCTTTACCTTCACCTTCACCGTTCCCGAAGACGGCAACTACACCATCTGGGGCCGTGTATTCTATCCCAGCCAGTCCAACAACTCCATCCACTACTCTGTAGACGGCGGCGAATCCCTGATCTGGGACTTCCCGGATGAAGACGACTCCGCAGGGGAAACCGATCCCGCTCTGATGCCCGCCTGCTACGGTTCCTGGCAGTACTTCTATCTGACTTATCGTCAGGGCGGTACCTTCACCGACACCAATATGCAGGGCTGGTGGTCCATTGAAAACGGCGAATGGCGTCATGCACCCAATGTGCTGAACCTGACTGCCGGGGAACACTCCATCCACTTTGTTGGCCGTGAAACCGGCTGGATGATCGACGAACTGGTTGTTACCGAACTGACCACCGAAGAATATGACCCCAACTACTACGAAGGCAACAGCGCCATTCTGGATCCCTGTCAGTTCTGCGGTACATACTGGCAGCACTACTATGAAGACATTTACGCTGCTACCGGCGTAACTGCTGAAGAATACTACAACAACACCCTGTATCCCGTAGTGGAAGAAGCCGAAGTGGTTGACGCTGCTGCCGCTGCAGGTGCTCCCACCACCGCTCCCCAGACTGCCGATGCAACCGTACTGCTGGCCGCTGTTGCCGCTCTCACCGGTGCCATCGTTTCCAAGAAGCGCAGATAAAGGGTTTCTGAAACCGTAAGAAAACTTCTTCATGTAAAAAATACCTGGTCCCCATGGAATGTTCAGTTCCCGGGATCAGGTATTTTTTCGCCGTTACAGCCCCAGAACCACCGCCCCCCACCGGAGCAGCGCACAGCCCGCAAGTCCTGTCAGGGTAGGCAGAACCACTGCCAGCGCAGTCCACCGCCATGATCCGGTTTCCTTCCGTATGGTGAGAATGGTCGTGGAGCAGGGCCAGTGAAACAGGGTGAACCACAGCACACACAGTACAGTTGTTCCGTTCCATCCCTGTTCCATCAGACCTGTCAGCGTATCCCCATGGATCCCATACCCCATCAGCACCAGCGGCAGAAAGATTTCCGCGGCAGGCAGAGACAGCACAAACGCCGACAGAATCACCCCGTCCATCCCGAAAAACTGTCCCAACGGATCCAGCAGCCGCAGCAGATGTCCGTACAGTGTGACGCCTTCCACCGATACCGCCGACAGGATCCACAGAATTCCCCCCGCCGGAGCCGCAACTGCCGCTGCTCTGCCCAGTACCAGGAGGGTCCGGTCCAGTACAGAACGCACAATCACCTATCCCACACGGGGAATTCTGTAGGATGGCAGTTCCAGTGCGAAGGCGGAAGGGGTACCCCGGAGCAGGGTGCTGCTGAGGATATGACAGAGGGCAAGGGTGACTGTTGTGCAGAGGAAAAGCGTACCCGTCAGCAGAACTGCCTGCAGTCCGCCGGATGCTTCATAACCGGTTGCAAGCACTGTCAGCGTACCTGTGAGAAAGAGCACCATGGGCAGCCGGCCGTTGCAGGGGATCAGACAGTTTGTAAGAATGGCCAGCTTCCGTTCCCGGGGAGAATCGATGATCCGGCATCCGGTGACCCCGGCGGCATTGCACCCAAGACCCATCAGCATGGTAAGTGCCTGTTTCCCGCAGGCTCCGCACCGGCAGAACAGCCGATCCAGACAGAACGCTGTCCTTGGCAGATACCCCAGATCCTCCAGCAGGGTGAACAACGGGAAAAATATGGCCATAGGGGGCAGCATTACGGCGATTACCTGTGTCAGGGTACCAAGTACACCGTCTGCCAGAAAGGAAACAACCGCCTCCGGCAGTCTGCAGATGAGAAGCAGATCCCGGCACAAAGGCAGAATTCTGTCAAAACACCATTCCAGTCCCGCGGAAAGGTATCCGGCTCCATGGATGGTCAACCAGAAGATACCCAGTACCAGCAGAGCCATGATAGGGTACGCTGTCCATTTGCCCAGAAAGATACGGTCAAACAGCATATCCCGGCGGTAGGCGGTATCCGGACAGGTGTGCACCGTTTCTTCCGCAATGGCCTGTGCCCGTGCCGGAATATCGTCGTATGCAGAAGCAGGCATGCCTGTATTCCCGGTTTCTGTTCCGGTTTGGACAATGGCATCCTGCAGGGCGGACAATCCTTCTTTCCGACGGGCGGCACAGGGAATTACCGGACAACCCAGCAGCCGGGACAATGCATCCGTATCCACAGCGATTCCGCGCTTTTTTGCCTCGTCCATCAGATTGACGCAAACCACACATCTGGGGGTCATTTCCAGAATCTGCAGCACCAGAATCAGGTTCCGGGAAAGGGCAGCGGCATCACAAACAATCACCACACAGTCCAGTCGGCCACATTCCTCACAGGTACAGTTCTCCCGCAGAAAATCCCCTGCCACCGCTTCCTCCGGCGAATGGGGACGCAGGGAATAAGCTCCCGGCAGGTCCGTGATTTCCACAGTATGTCCGTTGTGGCGGAATGTGCCGGTTTTGGTTTCCACCGTTTTGCCCGGCCAGTTTCCCGTATGTTGTCTGAGCCCTGTTAAGGCATTGAACACGGTGCTTTTTCCCACATTGGGGTTGCCTGCCAGTACGGCACGGATCATCTCTGTCCCCTCCCTTCCTCCGGTTCACAGGGGAAAACTTCCAGCAGTGCCGCATCCGTCCGCCGCAGGGCAATGACCGTTCCACGGATCCGGAAGGCAAGAGGGTCGCCGAGGGGGCTGATTCCGGTAAGGGTAACTTTACTGCCGGGGGTAAAGCCCAGATCCCGCAGTCTGCCGGAGAGATGCCGCCCGCCGTCTTCCAGATGGGCAAGGATTCCGGATTGACCGGGGGAGAGTGTGCTCAGTTTTTGTTTCATGGGTTTTCGCTGCTCCTTTTCGGTACACAGATTTGCGGATGCTGTTTCCAGTGTATGCTGCGGAGGAGCGGTTTGTCAGCGAAACTTTTTCACAGAGAGGGTTGCATAACAGGGGGAGATATGCTATACTGTTGATACAGAGTTTCCAAAAACAGAGAGGGAAATGATATGTTATATGCAAAAGATTTCCGGAATATGGCGAGAAAATGTCTGGGCGGATGCTGGATCACGGCGATCCTGTGCGCAGTGGTGTACAGCCTTCTGTCCGGGGCGCTGAACGCTACGGTGGTGGGACTGATTCTGCTGGGAGGTCCCTTTGCGTACGGATACACCGCCTTCTGGCTGGGACAGGTACGCTGGCAGAAGCCCGGACTGGAAGTGCTGTTTTCCGGATTGCAGCAGAGTTTTGTGAACAGTATTGCCGTGTACCTGCTGCAGGGGATTTTCACTTTCCTGTGGGGACTGCTCTTCGTGATTCCCGGTATCATCAAGGGATACAGTTATGCACTGTCCATGTATATCCTGCGGGATCATCCGGAAATGGAAGCGCTGGAAGTGATCGACACCAGCCGTGCCATGATGGACGGCAACAAATGGCGGCTGTTCTGTCTGGATCTGAGCTTCATCGGATGGTATCTGCTGTGTGCCGTAACCTTCGGGATTGCCGGTCTGTACGTGGGGCCGTATGTCCAGTGTGCCCGGGCGCAGTTCTATGAAGCGGTGAAAGCGGAATACGAAGCGGAACATCCTGTAGATTGAACGGTACGATTCTGCCGGTAAGGAGTATCTATGGAAGTCGAAAGAAACAGATTCAGGCGAACCAAATTTGCCTGCTATATGGCGTATTTCACCATGTCGTCGGTGTTCAGTCTGCCGCCGCTGCTGTTTATCACCCTGCGGGAGCAGTACGGGATTTCCTACACCCTGCTGGGCACACTGGTGCTGACCAATTTCTGTACCCAGCTGACGGTGGATCTGATTTTTACCTTTTTCTCAAAGAAATTCAACCCGGTAAAAATTGTGCGGGTCATGCCGCTGATCACCTCTGCAGGCCTGTTTATCTATGCCCTGATTCCCAGCCTGTTTCCGCAGTTTGCCTACCCCGGACTTCTGCTGGGAACCATCATTTTCTCGGTCTCCGCCGGGTTGTCTGAAGTGCTTCTCAGTCCCACCATTGCGGCGATTCCTTCGGATAATCCCCAGAGAGACATGAGCATGCTCCATTCCCTGTATGCCTTCGGGGTGTTCACCATTGTGGTGGTAAGCACGCTGTTCCTGAAGCTGTTCGGTTCGGAAAACTGGATGTTTCTTACCATGTTCCTGGGTCTGCTTCCCGTTATTGCAGCGGTGCTGTTCATGCTGTCTCCCATGCCGGAGATGCATATGGAAGAAAGTGCACCGGATACGGCCGGGACGAAACGGAGAACGCTGGGGCTGGCTATGTGCGTGGGCTGTATCTTCTTCGGCAGCTGTGCGGAAAACGCCATGTCCAACTGGATCTCCAGCTATATGGAAAATGCGCTGCATATCGACAAGGCGCTGGGGGATATCCTGGGGATGGCCATGTTTGCCATTCTGCTGGGCATTGCCAGAATTTCCTATGCCAGATTCGGGAAGAACATCTGCCGGGTTCTGCTGACAGGGATGATCGGTGCGGCGGTCTGCTATCTGATTGTGAGTCTGTCCTCCGGTGTGATTCCGGCGTTTGCGGCCTGCATCCTGACGGGGCTGTTCACTGCCATGCTCTGGCCGGGGACACTGATCATGATGGAAGAAAAAATCCCCGGGATCGGGGTGACGGCCTATGCTATGATGGCGGCGGGCGGAGACCTGGGTGCCTCCATTGCGCCCCAGCTGATGGGGATCGTAGTAGACCATGTGTCCGCCAGTGCGTGGGCAGCGGAAATGAGCACCGTCCTGCAGCTTACCACAGAACAGATCGGGCTGAAGGCAGGGATGCTTGTGACCTCCGTCTTCCCCATACTCGGTGCGCTTCTGCTGCTGGGGATCATTGTCTATTTCCGGAAAACAGCCGTACAGAACAAAACTGCATAACAAAAAGTCCGGGTTTTCCCATACAGGAGTTCCCGGACTTGTTTATTTGGTTTTGGTTCAGTCGATCTTCATCCAGCAGGAGAGCTTGTGTCCGGCCAGCTGTGCGGCGGAGCTGTAGTCCACCAGTTCGGCGATCCGGCCGTCTACATGCGGAACGTCAATGGTCAGGTGGCAGGGAACGGGGGCGGTGGAGGACAGACCGCTTGCCATCAGTTCCCGCAGTTCCACAGGGGCAAAGGTGGGTTCTTCGTCACCGGTGCCGTCAATGGCAAATACCACAGGGCCTCTCATAATGGCGATCCGGTTGGTGACTTCGCTTTCCTTCACGAAATCCTGGGGATGGATCATGCGCAGGGTCATTTCCAGACTCAGGGTGATGGTGTCCCCGTCCTTCCATTCCCGGTCGATGGTCACATAGGTGCCGGCTTCGGCGTCCACGATTTCATTGTTCACGTACAGGGAGGTGTGGACGGACCAGGCGGGAATCCGCAGGGAAACGGCAAACTTTCCGGCAGTGTTGGTCAGGGTATACCGTACAGCCCCCTTGGTGGGATAGGTTGTTTCGGCGGTCAGGGTACACTTGGGAGTTCTGACGGTACCGTTCCGGTACATATTGATGGCGATATTGTCGTCCTTGTCCACGCAGACGGCGGAAATGCCTTCCAGAGCGTATCCGGCTGTGGCAATACATACGCAGCAGCCGTAGTGGCTCTTGTCACTTATGGTCTTGTAGCCGCCGATGTTCTTGGGGAAACGGTGGTTCCAGATCATTGGATTGTAGCTGTGGATGGGCAGCGGAATACCGCCGTTGTCTTCCGGATGGATTTCCCGTTTCAGAGCGGCGGACATGGCGTTGTAAGCGGCAATTTCAAAGGCATCCATGTACTTGGCGTCCCCGGTAAGCCGGAAAATCTGCCACAGGAACTTCATCCAGGTCACGGTGACGCAGGTTTCCAGCATGATGCCCCGGAGGCTTTCGTCACACTGCACCAGTGCGGCATGGTTGAAGATTTCGTGTTCGCAGCCCAGACAGCCGATGATGGCCTGTTCTTCCGCCATGACCCGGTCGGTGAAGCGGATCAGTGCCTGGGTATGCTTTTCGCTGGGCTTGACTTTGTTGTATTCTGCCAGCCCTTCAAAGCAGGAGATCATTTCGTATGCCTTGCGGACATGATAATTGTATACAGGGGTGTCGTCTTCATACGCCTTTTCAAAGAGGTTTACGGTAGCGGTGCCGCCGAAGGAAAGGATGTATTCGGCAAAGTCCAGATACCGCTGCTGCCCTGTGATGTTGTATAAGAACATGTAGGGTTCCATAATGGAGCAGGAGTTGAGCCCGTCCCAGTGGGAAGTGGCCTTGGCGATGTTCAGTTTGCCTTCTTCTTCCGGCCCGAACTTGGAAATGATGTAGTCGGCATGTGCCATCAGGGCAGTCACGATCCGGTCCTGCAGGTCTTCATCCTTGCAGATTTCCAGGAAATATTCCATCCCCAGCAGAATGTATTTCCGGCCCCACAGATCCCATCCGTGGAATTCCGCTTCGGGGGTGTATGTAGAGAACCGGCCCATGCTGTCCTGGGTGGTGAGCATATCTTCTACAGTGTCCCGCAGAACGGCATACAGCTCTTCGTCGCCGGTTACCTGATAGGTGAAGCAGGCGCCCCGCATCATCTTGCCCCAGTATTCGCATCTCCAGCCGTTGTCGGCATCGTCCACACCGGGATTCCGGAACAGATCCACGAACAGCTTCCATACGCCGGTATCCTTCAGCTGGGCTTCCGTCAGAAGTCTCAGTTCCCCTTCCAGCCAGTCATTCTGAAAGGCAAAAGAACCGGCAGGCAGTGCGAAATATTTGTCGGTGTTTCCGTAATGGGCCTTGGCAGCCGCAATTTTTTCAGCGTACATAATGATACTCTCCTGTTTTGATATAGGATTGATGGATCAGAGCTTCAGTGAGATCTGTTCCGTTCTGGTACATTTTTTGGTGGACGGATCAATTGTAAACACGGCGCCGTGGATCTGCACATCTCCTTCGGCCGGCTCAAACTGTACAGGGGTCTTTACCAGATACTTGTGCAGAATGGATTCAGTTTTTACCCCCAGGATCCCGCCGTGGGAACCGCACATGCCCAGATCCGTGATGTATCCCGTGCCGCCGGGCAGGATCTGCAGGTCAGCGGTGGCCACATGGGTATGGGTGCCCCACAGTGCCGACAGTTTTCCGTCAAAGTACCGTGCCAGCGCCAGTTTTTCGCTTGTGGTTTCCGCGTGCACGTCACATACGGCTATGTCATACCGGCCATCTTCCCGGTTCAGGATCCGATCCAGGGTCTCAAAGGGGGAGGCCAGCGGCTCCATCAGGGCGCATCCGGCCAGATTGGCTACCAGTACCGTATACCCCTGCACCTCAACCAGCACATATCCCATGCCGGGGGCTTCGGAAGGGTAGTTTGCCGGACGGATCAGGTACTCCCCGTCGTCCAGCATCCGGTACAGCTCTCTGCGCCGCCAGGTGTGGTTTCCGCCGGTGATTACATCCGCACCGCAGTCATACAGCCGTTCGGCAGCATCCACGGTCAGTCCGTTGCCTTCCGCTGCATTTTCGCCGTTGACCACCACAAGATCCGGCGCATATTTTTCCCTGAGCTTCCGCATGCCGCCGTCTTCCAGAGCTTCCACTCCGCAGCGGCTCACCACGTCACCCAGACACAGTATTTTGATCATTTGGTTCTGTTATTCTCCGATGGGATTTGGATTCTGTACAGGATTCCCCGTACAAAACGAAAAACGGCCTCCACCATGACGGACGGATAGCCGTATTCCGCTGTCTGCGCAGATATGGTTCGTGGGTCAGACAGCGGCGCTATTTAGTAGGACAGCCCTCTGCGGCGACGGTTATAGTCGGATTTGGGGTTGACGATTTCGCGCCAGTCCAGATCTCCATGATCCAGGGCGCAGATGAGTACTTCCGCCGTGGCAATGTTTGTGGCAACGGGAACGTTGTGTACATCGCACATCCGGAGAAGATTGTGTTCGCTTTCATCGTCTTCGTGATTGGGGCTTGTACTTCTGAAATACAGCAGGACATCGATTTCATTATAGGAAATCCGGGAAGTAATCTGCTGTTCACCGCCATTGTATCCGGGCAGCAGCTTTTCGATCTCCAGACCTGTAGCTTCCTGCACATACTTGCCGGTGGTGCTGGTGGCACAAATATTATGCTTGGATAAAATACCGCAGTAAGCAATGCAGAATTGGGTCATCAATTCTTTTTTGGTGTCATCGGCGATCAGTGCAATATCCATAAATGAAAACCGTTCCTTTCCTGTTTCTGTATATATATGATATGTTGCTGACAAATGTTGGTTCCGGAACTACAGTGCATGTTTCCGTTTCATGCCCCGGATGCCGGAAAAAAGAGGGACATCCCAGCCTTCCAGACGCTTTGCCAGATTGGCATATGCACGCATGGCAGGGAGTTTCTCTGCGGGAGGGGTGCCGTTTTCCTGTGCCTTCATCATTTTCGGATCCAGCGGAATCACAGCCGCACATTTCAGATTGCACCGGTCGATCATCTCCAGCATACCCGCCCGCTCGCTGTGACGTGCAGCATCAATGTCGAATGAACAGATCACCAGCCGCACCTTCGGAACATCCGAAAGCAGGGAAGCCGTATAGGCAGCGGCCCGGATGGAGGCGGGGGACTGTTCGGTACAGACCAGCGCTACATGGGCAAGGGAAGCCAGTGCACGGGGGATTTCGTATCCGCTGCCGGTATCCCACAGAATCACATCATAGGCATTGGACACAAGGGTTCTGCACCCGCATGCAATCGCTTCCGGAAAGCCGCCCGGGAACTTTTCCAGTATATCGGATTCTTCCAGACGGGACGGTGCAGGACAGAGGGTCAGACCTGGCAGCTCGGGGAAGGGCACAATACATGCCTGCTCCGGACTGCAGCGCTGTAGAACCAGATCTCCCAGATGAAACAGGGCTTTGTCTGCCGTGCCGGAAAACAGCTCCAGAGAACGGGAGGAAACATCACAGTCAACCAGCAGAACCCGTCTGCCGGCTCTGGCAAAGACTACGGCCAGTCCCAGGGCAGTGGTGGATTTACCGACGCCGCCTTTGGAGGATGCAATCAGACAATGTACAGGGGAATTCATGGACTACCCGCTTTCTATCTCTGGTTATCCGCTGCAACTAAAATAACAGTGCCGGAAGGTGTGTCCTAACTGCACTTGCAACATTACCGTTATTTTAGCCTATGGATCGTATAAATTATACCACCAATCCCACCATTTTGTCAATACCTACAGAAATATTTTTCTTTTTATTTACGCAAACAATACAAAATGCAGAATTTTTGATAGGGCAGGGGAAGATATCCGGTCCGTGCGGCGGATTACAGAGATAACCGTAATCAAATTAATATGTAAAAAAATGTTCTCCACTGTTGCAATTTGCGTCCGTTCCTGTTATAATAGTATCATGGGAAATGTTTTGCAGTATCTCCACAGAAACGAAGTGGACTGCAGGGTTTCTGAGTATAGAATTGCAGTTGCGGAGGAAGAATATGAGTATCAACGAATCTATTGAAAGACTGTCCGGCTTCGATCCGGAAATCGGCGCAGTGGTTGCTGAGGAACTGGAAAGACAGCGGGATGGTCTGGAACTGATTGCATCGGAAAACGTGGTATCGGAAGCAGTTCTTCTGGCCATGGGAAGTGTTCTTACCAACAAGTATGCGGAAGGATATCCGGGAAAGCGGTATTACGGCGGATGCTATGTGGTGGACAAGGCAGAAACCATCGCCATCGAAAGAGCCAAGCAGCTGTTCGGTGCAGAACATGCCAATGTACAGCCTCACAGCGGTGCACAGGCCAATACTGCCGTATATTTCGCTCTGCTGAAGCCGGGCGATACCGTAATGGGCATGGACCTTGCCTGCGGCGGACACCTGACCCACGGCAGCCCTGTAAACATCTCCGGGAATTACTATAACTTTGTACCTTACGGTGTGACCGACGAAGGCATTCTGGATTATGATACTCTGGAAACGCTGGCAAGAGAGCATAAGCCCAAGCTGATTGTAGCCGGTGCCTCCGCATACCCCCGTGTGATCGACTTTGAACGGATCGCAAAAGTAGCAAAGGAAGTCGGCGCATACTTCATGGTGGACATGGCCCATATCGCAGGGCTGGTTGCCGCCGGTGTGCATCCTTCTCCGGTTCCCTATGCGGACATCGTTACCACCACCACCCACAAGACCCTCCGCGGTCCCAGAGGCGGTATGATCCTGTGCAGAGCAGAACTGGCAAAGGCCATTGACAAGGCAATCTTCCCGGGTACCCAGGGCGGTCCTCTGGAACATGTTATCGCAGCCAAGGCAGTTTCCTTCGGCGAAGCGCTCCGTCCGGAATTCACCGCATACCAGAAGCAGATTATAGCCAATGCAAAGGCTCTGGCAGACGGACTGCTGGCAGAAGGTTTCAAGCTGGTATCCGGCGGCACGGACAACCATCTGATGCTGTGCGACCTGCGTCCCTTCAACCTGACCGGTAAGGAATTTGAACACCGTCTGGATGCAGTGCACATCACAGTCAACAAGAACGCCATTCCCAACGACCCCCAGTCTCCCTTCATCACCAGCGGCGTCCGTATCGGTACACCTGCCGTAACCTCCAGAGGACTGGTGGAAGAAGACATGACCCTGCTGGCACACCTGATCGGCGATGTGGCAAGAGACTTTGAAAGCAATGCCGACGCAGTGAAGGAACAGGTGCAGGCGATCTGCAGAAAGTACCCCCTGTATAAGTAATGAAGTGAAAAATCCGGGCTGGCCTGCTATATCTGCTGACGGGTATGGCAGGACAGACGGCGTTTTCGAAAGCAGAAAGGCATCGTTATGAACAGAAACGATATGGAAAAAACCATCACTTTCTCGATCCGGGAAGAGGACCGGGAAAGAGAACGGCGGCAGATGCTCCGTGCGGTGTACGATGCACTGGTGGAAAAGGGGCACAAGCCCATTGACCAGCTGGTCGGCTACATCCTGACAGAAGACCCCACATATATCACCAACTACAAAAATGCCCGTGGTCTGATCCGGCGGATTGACCGGTACGAGCTGATTGCAGCGCTGCTGAAGGAATACCTTGGTGTCTGAGCTGCCGAAACGAATACTGACAGAACGACTCCCCCCCATCACCCGGCTGGCTGTCGGCTCCCTGACCGTAGGGCCGCTGCAGGCCAATCTGCCGGTGGAAAGGGCAGGGGAGGTCTTGTCATACGCATTTGACTGCGGGATCAATTTTCTGGATACGGCACAGTACTACCGGAACTACGAACATATCCGTGCGGGACTGCGGAAGTGCCGGTGTCCGGAACAGGTGATGATCTCCTCCAAGACCTATGCCTATGACAGAGCTGGTGCGCTGGAAGCGGTGGACGAAGCCAGACGGGCACTGGACAGAGACACCATCGACCTGTTTATGCTCCACGAGCAGGAAAGCATCCATACCCTCCGTGGCCACAGGGAAGCACTGGACACCCTGCTGGAACTGCGGGAAAAGGGGATTGTCCGTGCAGTGGGCATCTCCACCCATCATGTTGCCGCCGTGGAAGGGGTGCTGCAGCTGGCGGAGGAAGGCGTACCGCTGGACGTGGTGCATCCGCTGTTCAACAAGGCAGGCATCGGAATCGCCGACGGAACCCCGGAACAGATGGCGGAAGCCCTGACCAGACTGCATAATACCGGCTGCGGCATTTTCGGCATGAAAGCACTGGCGGGTGGGCATCTGTTTCAGCAGGCGGAAGAAGCCCTGTCCTATGTACTGGAACAGCCTTTTATGGATGCGGTGGCTGTGGGAATGCAGGATGAAGCGGAAATTGACGCCAATATTGCGTTCTTTACGACCGGGAAGTTTCCGGAAAAATCGTCCCATATGCAGAGAGTCCGCCGGAGACTGCATATTGAAGAATACTGTGAGGGCTGCGGTGCCTGTGTCCGGAGATGCGGCCAGAATGCGCTGACTCTTGCGGTGCAAACGGCGGAAGAGGAAGAGAATCCATATGATTTCGGCGCGGCATTTGCGGCATCGGAAGGGATCTCTGCGGAGACAGAAGCCCATATGACCGCCCATGTGGATCCCGAAAAATGCGTGCTCTGCGGGTACTGTACTTCGGTATGTCCCGTATTTGCACTGAAAGTGTATTGAGTCTGTCATATGCAGACTGTAAGCCGGGAAGCGTCCGGTATTTCAGAAAGTTGAAAACATCAGGTGAATCCATGCAAATCCTATCTCTGCCTGCCATGACACCGGTCGCTTCCTGTCCCGGAGGCGGCGTATGGGTGCTGGGTTTTTTTGACGGCGTGCATTCGGGACATCAGACACTTCTTTCCGCAGCCGGATCTCTGGCAGAGCAGACAGGCGGAACGGTTGGCGTGTGGACTTTTGATGCCCTGCCGAAAGCCGGTGAGCTGCTGACAGATGCCGCAGAACGGGCGAAACTGCTGGGGGAATACGGCGTACAGTGGCTGGTGACGGAGTCCTTTGCGGCGGTATCCCATCTGTCCGGGGAAGCGTTTTTCCGGGAAGTTCTGCTGAACCGGTTTGCGCCCTCTGCCATAGTCTGCGGATTCAACTTCCGGTTCGGTGCCAATGGTGCCTGCTCTGCGGAAGATCTGGTGCGCTGGGGAAAAGAAACCGGGGTGACGGTCCATGTGGAAACGCCCTGTCTGCGGGATGCACGTCCGGTATCATCGACCTGGATCCGCTCGCTGGTGCGGGAAGGGGACATGGAAACGGCGGCAAAGCTGCTGACCAGACCCTACAGTATCACCGGAACGGTGTAACATGGGAAAGCACTGGGACGGAAATTGGGATTTCCTACAGCCAATCTGCGTCTGCCGGCTAAAAAAGCGGCGCCTGCCAGAGGAATATATGCCTGCAAAGTGCGTTTTACAGATTCTGACGGACAGCCTTGCACAAAAATGGGTGTATGCAACATCGGTTCCAGACCCACTGTCAACGGGGATACGGAAGATGTCACAGTGGAACCCTGGATTCTGGATTTTGCCGGGGATCTGTACGGGAAGACACTGGAGGTTGCATTCGACAGAAAAATCCGGGATGAAAAACGCTTTGATTCGCTGGATGCATTGCGGGAACAGGTATACCGGGATGCCGATGCGGTCAGACAGTATTACAGCGGAAAAAAAGAAATCTGAAAATACGAACAGGAGACTGTTTTTTACAATATAGTATAGCTATGATGAAAAAACGAATCACGGCGGCTGTGCTGGCAGTGGTGCAGCTGGCGGTATGGCTCAGTGTCGGTGCCGCTGCTGCGGAGCCTTCTTCGGGAACTTCCGGAGGCGCACCGGCGGTGGAGCATTGCGTGGGTGCATATCTGTACAATTTTGAAAATGATGAAGTCCTGATGGAGAAGGGAATGGATGAGCGTATCTTTCCCACTTCCACAGTGAAGATCATGACCGGGATCGTGGCCATCGAAGCACTGGGGGAGGATCTCCAGAAGGAAGTTGTCATCACAAAGGAAATGCTGTCACAGGTAGCCGGGAACAACATTGGTCTGAAATCCGGAGAAGTGGTGACGGTGGAACAGCTTTTGTACGGTACGCTGGTGAATTCCGCAAACGATACTGCCATTGCACTGGCATATGCGGCGTACGGTTCGGTGGAAGCTTTTGTGGCCAAAATGAATGAAAAAGCCACATGGCTGGGTGCATACGACACCTATTATGCCAATCCCACCGGGATGCACAACGATGCCATGGTCACCACGGTGGCGGATACGGCTGCCATTGCCAAATATGCCTACAGCCTGCCGCTGTTTATGGAAATTGTATCCACGCCCAAGTATGTTATGGCGGCTACCAACAGCAGTGACTACCGGAACATCTACAACCGGAACTGCCTGATCTCCAAGTACTACAATGTCAATTATTTCTACAAGCGCGCCATCGGGATGAACGCCGGTTCCACTCCCCAGGGCGGTTATGCCATCTGTGCCGTTGCGGAAGAACCTGCCACCGGGCTGACCTATCTGGCCATTGTCATGGGTGCGGAAGCGGTGGACAAGAATCTGTACAATTATATCAATGCCATCAAAATGTTCGAGTGGGCATTTACATCCTTCACCTATGTGGAAGTGCTGCGGGCGGACAAGATCGTGTGCGAACTGCCGGTAAATCTGTCCTCCACCCTGGACTATGTCACACTGGTGCCGGAGCAGGCCATTACGGTATATCTGCCCTCGGAAACGGTGGTGGCGACGGATATCCGGTACAGCTACAACACCTTCACCGATGCTCTGGACGCCCCTGTGGAAACCGGTCAGGAAGCAGGAACCATAACGGTGCTGATGGGAGACCGGATTCTGGGGAGCTGTGCGCTGGTGACCACCTCCAGTGTGGCAAGAAGTGAGTTTCTGTATTTTCTTGCCCGGGTACGCAGCTTTACGGAAGGACGGTTTTTCAAAGCCTTTGTGGTGTCCGCCATTGTGCTGACCATTGCCTATGTACTCATCGGCGCCCATCTCAGAGAACGCAGACTGCGGAAGCGGAGAAGATAATAAACAAAAGAATGCCCTGTGCACCGGAAAGAATTAAACCGGAACACAGAGCATTTTTTATTGGCTGTTTACTGGAGATTTGCTTCCAGATCGGCGATGGATGTGTCGATTTTCTGTTTTACGCTTTCATAAGAGGAAACGAAAGGCTTGCCGTCCATGATGGCCTGGAATACCGCAGTACCGGAACCGCCGAAGTTAAAGACATAGTTGGCGTCCAGATATACGCTGTCGTAAATGATGTCCAGCATTTCTGCGGCTTCTTCGCTGCGGGCTACCTTGGCAAAGAGCATGTTGTCATAGGCTGCGGGCCGAACATACTTGTTGGACATATAGGCCATGGCTTCCATCATGAAACCGGTACGGTCGGGATCGGCAATGGTCTTGGGAACGCCGATGTATCCGGCAGTCCAGGTATTTACGGAGGTGCGGTAGTTTTCCTGCTGTTCGTCCCACTTGGGCAGAGGCAGGAATCCGAAGTCGTCTTCCATATCCCGGAATTTGAGGATCAGGCTGGTCATGCTGTTGCCGTAGAACAGGGCCTGACCGGCATGGAACATGGGAATGGGATCGTCCATGGTGAAATAGTTGTCCTTGATACTGCCGAAGATGTCGCTGAGCTTCTGGATGGCGGTCACAGAATTGTCTCCGCCCAGATCCACCAGAATTTTTCCGTCTTCATCCACGGTGTTCAGAGTAAAGCCGCAGCCGATATAGTGGCAGAGGGAAGTGATCTCCGTCCGTACATGGGCGTAGCCAACCTGGTCGGCATTGGTCATTTTTCCGTCCCCGTCCAGATCCAGCGTGTACTGCAGACAGAGTTCGCCGAATTTGTCCAGGGTCCAGGTACCTTCTCTCACCAGGGAATACAGGTCGTTGTTCTGGTCGTTGGCCAGCTTCATGTTGAACCCGATGGCGTAGGGAATGTTGTAGTAGGTGGGAGTGATGTCCCCGGTTGTGAACAGGAGCTTGCCGCCTACCTGCAGGTTGGTGTTGGCGTAGGTGGACCACCACTTCTGGGTCAGATCAATGGTGGGAAGGGTGTTGATGTCCAGAAGCATCCCGCCGGTACCCAGGGTCTTGAGGGTGTTGGAGATGGTGTGGACGACCATGTCATACAGCGGATCTCCTGCCTGCACCAGATTTTTCACATCGGTGAGGATAGCATCATTTTCGTAGGGGGTGGTGACGATTCTGACATTGTAGGTTTCTTCCAGCAGCTGGTCACGGGTATACAGGGCATCGTTGATGGCTTCCCCGGTCTGTTCCCCCAGGGAAAAGGCGGTGTTTATGCCGGCCATGTGGAAATCAGCGCCGCCGAAATCCCGCTCTCCCAGAATGTCGGTGTATTCGGTTTCCGGCAGTGTTTCTGCAGCAATGGTTTCCCCCGCATCGGCAGTGGTTTCTCCCGTCTGACCGGCATCGGAACAACCGGCACAAAACAGGCCGGATACCAGCATCGCCAGCAGCAGGAGCAGAGCTGTACATTTTTTCATATCTGTTATCTCCATATGCGAATTTTGTTCATTATAACATACTCAATCGGATTTCGGAAGATGTGCCGGGAAAAATCGGCATAAAATACAAAAGACAGCAGGTAGGTTCCCACTGTCTTTGTATTGGTTTTCTGCTTATGCGGTTACGATTCCGGCGGCTTCCTTGAATTCGGGCAGATTCTTGGCGTCTTCCCGCATCTTGTACTTCAGGATCTTCCCGGCGGCATTCATCGGGAACGCATCCACGAAAGACACATACCGGGGAACCTTGTGCTTGGCCATGTGATCCATGACATACTTCTTCAGTTCGTCTCCGGTGACCTCGGAACCTTCTCTGCGGATGACACAGGCCATGATTTCTTCGCCGTACTGCTTGTCGGGCACGCCGATGACCTGTACGTCCTTGACATCCGGATGGGTGTAGAGGAAGTCTTCAATTTCCTTGGGGTAGATGTTTTCGCCGCCGCGGATAATCATATCCTTGATCCGGCCGGTGATCTTGTAGTTGCCGTCGGGCAGCCGTCTTGCCAGGTCGCCGGTGTGGAGCCAGCCGTCCTTGTCGATGGCAGCGGCAGTGGCTTCGGGCATTTTGTAGTAGCCCTTCATGATGTTGTACCCACGGGCAACAAATTCGCCGTCTACGTTGTCAGGCAGATCTTCGCCGGTTTCGGGATCCACGATCTTGCATTCCACACCATAGAACGCACGGCCCACAGTGTTCACACGGGTTTCGATGGTGTCATCGGTAGAACTCTGGGTGCATCCGGGCGCCGCTTCGGTCTGACCGTATACGATGGTGATTTCCTTCATGTTCATCTTTTCCACCACTTCTTCCATGACTTTTACCGGACAGGGAGAACCGGCCATGATCCCGGTACGCATATGGGAGAAATCGGTCTTGGCGAAGTCTTCATGTCCCAGCATTGCGATGAACATGGTGGGAACACCGTGGAAGCAGGTGATTTTTTCCTTGTTGATGCAGTAAAGGCCCTTTCTGGGGGAGAAGGCGGAGATGGGGGACATGGTCACACCATGGGTCATGGAAGCGGTCATAGCCAGTACCATGCCGAAGCAGTGGAACATGGGAACCTGAATCATCATCCGGTCTGCGGTGGACAGATCCATACGGTCGCCGATGGACTTCCCGTCGTTTACAATATTATAATGGGTCAGCATAACGCCCTTGGGGAAACCGGGGGTGCCGGAGGTGTACTGCATATTGCACACGTCATGCTTGTTGATCATGGCAGCTCTGCGGTATACGGCTTCGATGGGGGTCTTTTCCGCCTGCGCCATGGCTTCGTCCCAGGTCCAGCAGCCCTTCTGCTTGGAGTCTACGGTAATCACGTTCCGGAGGAAGGGAAGCTTGCGGCTGTGGATGGGCTTGACTTCGTCGTTCTGTTCCAGTTCGGGAACCAGCTGCCTGATGATGCCAACATAGTCGGAATCCTTGTAGCCGTCGATCATGACCAGGGTGTGGGTGTCGGACTGGCGGAGCAGGTATTCGGCTTCGTGGATCTTGTAGGCGGTGTTTACGGTAACGAGTACCGCACCGATCTTGACGGATGCCCAGAAGGTGATGAACCATGCGGGAACGTTGGTGGCCCAGATGGCTACATGGTCACCCTGCTTTACGCCCATGGAAATCAGCGCCCGGGCAAAGGTGTCCACATCGTCACGGAATTCGGGATAGGTTCTGGTGTAATCAAATTCGGTGTAACGGAAAGCGTACTGATCCGGGAACTCTTCGCACATCCGGTCCAGCACCTGCGGGAAGGTCATGTCGATGAGCTGATCCTTTTCCCATACATAGTACCCGTCGCCCCGCTTGTTCTTCTGGAGTCTTTCGCTGCCCTTGTCCAGTCCCAGATAGTGGGACATGAAGTTGGCGTAATGGGGGAATACGATCCCGGCGTCAGACAGTTCCGGCGCATACTGCTTGAGCCATTCCAGAGAGATATATCCTTCATAATTGAGGGAGCGGAGTGCCTTGAGGTATTCGGCCATGGGAGGCAGATCCCCTTCCCCTACCAGCTTGTAGACAACCTTGCCGTTTTCCATAACGGAGTCCTTGATGTGACAGTGCTTGATGTAGGCACCCAGGTTGTTGATGGTCTTTTCGGGCATTTCCCCTGCAAAGCGATAGGGATGGTTCCAGTCCCACAGAGCGCCTACGGCATCGGAACCGATCTGGGCCAGTACATCCGCCAGTCTTGCGGTATCGGAGTATACACCGTTGGTTTCGATCAGCAGCATGACGCCGGCTTCTTCCGCAATGGGAGCCAGAATCTTCATGGGTTCGATTACATTTTCGTCCGGGAAATCGGTGGTGATTTCGGCGGTCAGATCCCCCAGCACACGGATGTAAGGGGTACCCAGTTCCTTTGCCAGACGGATATATTCCTTCAGTTCGGCGATGGTTTCTTCATGACGGTCGGCAAACCGGAGGGCACAGCCGGAAGAAAGGCAGCAGATTTCCAGCTTCAGCCGTTTGAGGGTAGCTTTGGTTTCCGGCAGATTTTCCGGCTGGAAGGGGGAAGCGTATACGGAGAAAATATCGTTGCCGAGCCCCCGCATTTCGATGCCGTGGAACCCGAAGTCCTTGGCCATGGTGTAAATATCGGTCCAGGAAAAATCAGGACAGCCGAGTGTGGAGAAGGAAAGTTTCATAACTGATTACCTCTGCATAAAAATAGAATGATTGCCCGGGGAGAACGGCAGCTGTCCGCCCTCCACAGTATGGATTGTGTTGCCTGCATCATTCCGCTGTTGACAAGTCTGTATGGCATAAAAAAACCTCATCCCCATCGGAAAACCGACAGAGACGAGGGCTGAATGCTCCCGTGGTACCACTCTGATTGGCAGTAAAATACCCACTTAACAGGCACAACACGATGCCTTTCCCATGTAACGGTGGGAACCCGTCAGATTTTACTGGCAGAAGCCTGCGTTCAGATCTGCTGCTGGGGGACCAGAGGAACCGGATGTATGCCACTCTGCCTTGCACCCACCGGCAGCTCTCTGTACGGTATGTTATCCGTTCCGTTTCCCCGTAATCGCATTTACGATTTGGATAGAGAGAGTATACCAAAATTTTGTGGACTTGTCAACTGGTTAACTTGCATGAAAATACACCCTTTCACGAATACAGAATAAACAAGATTGTACGCCTGCCCGTGGATTTTCCGGGAAAAAGAAGCGTTTCTCCATTGCATTCTCTGCCGATTCATGGTATACTCTTACCAGAGTGATTTCTATCCAAAATCAAAATCAACCGACAGGAGAAACCATATGGCTATCATATCTTACGACAAGAAAAACTTCCTCATGGACGGCAAACCCTATACCATTCTGTCCGGTGCCATGCACTACTTCCGGATTCCCCGGGAATACTGGCGGGACAGACTGACCAAGCTGAAGGAATGCGGTTTCAATACCCTGGAAACCTATACCTGCTGGAACCTGCACGAACGGGAAGAAGGCGTGTTCAACTTCACCGGTATGCTGGACATCGCGGCCTACATCCGTCTGGCAGGGGAACTGGGACTGAATGTAATCGTGCGTCCCGGGCCGTATATCTGTTCCGAGTGGGAATTCGGCGGACTGCCGGCATGGCTGCTGAAGTACGACAAGATGCCCATCCGCTGCAACGATCCGGAATATCTGGGCAAGGTGCGCCGGTATTACGAAGCCCTGTTTGACCAGATCGGGCCTCTGCTGTCTACCAAGGGCGGGCCGATCCAGATGGTGCAGATCGAAAACGAATACGGCAGCTACGGCAACGACCATGACTATATGCAGGCTGTGGCCGACATCTACCGGGATCTGGGCGTGGACTGCTGCCTGTTTACCTCCGACGGTGCCTGCGACTGGATGCTGAACGGCGGGACTCTGCCCCAGTATCTGTCTGTGGCCAACTTCGGCTCCAATCCCAGAGGCAACTTCAAGACCCTGAAATTCTATCGTCCCTACGAGCCCTGTATGTGCGGTGAATACTGGTGCGGCTGGTTCGACCACTGGTACGAAGAACACCATGTACGGGCTGTGGACGATATGGTGAATCCTTTTAAGGAAATGTTGGAAGACGGTGCGTCCTGCAACTATTATATGTTCCACGGCGGCACCAACTTCGGCTGGATGAACGGCGCAAACCACACCGATGTATACCAGCCCACCATCACCAGCTACGACTACAACGCCATTCTGTCCGAAGCCGGCGACCGTACCCCTGCTTATTATGCAGTCCGGGATGCCATCCGGGACTTCACCGGTGTGGAAACCGTGCTGACCGCCAGCGAATCTCCCAAGAAAGGCTATGGCGAAATCAAATTCGATAAGTCCGTACCGGTGCTGGAAGTGGCTTCTCTGCTTGGCAAGTCCGTGAAGCTGCCGGCTCCCGTGTATCAGGAAGACCTGGGCCAGAACTTCGGATTCACTCTGTATTCCACCATCGTGAAAGGCCCCATTTCCGGAACAAAGCTGATTTTTGACGTACTCCACGACAGAGCCTGTGTATACTTCGACGGCCAGCTGAAGGGCATCTTTGAAAGAGACCGCCGGAATCCGGATATCGTGCTGAACCTGGGTGTGGGTGAATCTGTCAAAGTGGATATTCTGGTAGAAAACATGGGCAGAGTGAACTACGGCCCCAGAATGCGGGACCGCAAGGGTGCTGTAGGGATCCGTTTCGGCCAGCAGTATCACTTCGGCTGGGAAATCACCCCTCTCACCATGCCCCAGTTTGACGAACCCAACAACCTGACAGGCCTGCCCTATGCCGATGGGGCGGATGCTACCTTTACAGGTTCCGTACTGCTGAAGGGCAGTATGACTGTGGACGAACCTGCGGACACCTTTATCCGTCTGGACGGGTATCATCACGGCTGCGTATGGGTGAACGGCTTCCATCTGGGCCGGTACTACAACGATGCAGGCCCCCAGAAGACCATGTACTGTCCTGCCACGGTGCTGAAGGCCGGGGAAAACGAAGTGATCGTACTGGAATGCGACGGAGCGGAAAACGGCGTGGTAACCTCTCTGGATACGCCGGATCTGGGTTGAGTCATGGAACTGAACGAACTGAAAAAACTGGCTACCGAAGGGAGAAATCCCCGGTCGGCCCATATTGATACCGCCTCTCCCGAGGAGATTGTCCGCATCATCAACGCCGAAGACAAAACGGTGGCGGATGCGGTGGAAAAAGCATCGGGACAGATTGCAAAACAGATTGAAGCGGCTGCATATGCTCTGCAGCACGGCGGCAGACTGATCTACATCGGTGCCGGTACCTCCGGGAGACTGGGGGTTATCGACGCCGCCGAATGCCGTCCCACCTATGGCGTGGATGATAACACCATCGTGGGTCTGATCGCCGGGGGGATGGGCGCCATGTTTTCCGCTGTGGAAGGGGCAGAGGATTCCCTGACGCTGGCGGAGGAAGAACTGCGGGCTATAAACTTCTGCAAGGATGACTTCCTTGTGGGGGTTGCCGCATCGGGACGGACTCCCTATGTAAAGGGCGGTCTTGCCTATGCCCGTTCCATCGGTGCCGTAACCGGATCTGTCGCCTGTACCAGTCCGGCGGAAATTTCTGCCCTGGCGGATATTCCCGTGGAAGTGGTCACCGGCCCGGAAGTGGTCACCGGATCCACCCGTATGAAGGCGGGGACTGCCCAGAAAATGGTGCTGAATATGCTGTCCACCGGTGCGTTTATCCGCTGCGGCAAGGTCATGGGCAATCTGATGGTGGATGTACAGGCAACCAACGACAAGCTGCGTGCCCGTGCTCTGCGGATTGTGATGGAAGCGGCGGACGTGGACGCAGAAACGGCGCAGGCGGCTCTGACGGAAGCAGGAGGCAGTGCCAAAAAGGCAATTCTCTCCCTGCTGCAGTGAGGTGTGTATGAAAACAATCCTTTCTGTGGATGCGGGCGGAACCAAAACCCGGGCGGTACTGCTGGATGAAGAAAACACCATCCTGCGGGAAAAGATTACCGGATGCGGGAACCTGACGCTGGACTTTGCGGAAGCGGAGAAAAATATCACCGACGCCATTGCCGGATGTATGCCGGAAACACTGCCGGAAGCCATTGTGGTAGGAGCAGCGGGAGCAGGATCTGCTGACTATGCGGAAAAACTGATGCGGAGTCTGGAAAATCATTTCGGGATTCCGGCATATGTGACTTCCGACGGCCCCCTGGCCATTTACGGCGCACTGGGGGAAAAGGATGGTCTGCTGGTGATCTCCGGCACCGGTTCCGTGATCCAGGGGAAGAAAAACGGTGTGCTGGAACGCTGCGGCGGCTGGGGACATCTTCTGGGCGAACACGGCAGCGGTGCAAACATCGGCTACAGACTGCTGACGGTGCTGACCGAATGCATCGACACCCGCACCCATGTACCGGAGCTGGAACATGCCGTATACGAAGCCCTTGGCGTATCCGACTGGCGGGAAATGGTGGCCTATGTCTACAGCCATCCGAAATCCGATATTGCCAGACTGGCGGGGGTTGCCGATACACTGGCCCGTGCAGGAAACGGATACGCAAAATCGGTGCTGCTCGCAGAAGCCCATGCCCTTGCCGGATGGACGGCCGTTCTATACAGACGCATGGGCTTTACAACGGAAGAGATCCACACCAGCGGCGGATGCATCGGGAATCTGTCCTGGTTTCGGCGTGCGTACAGAGAAGCGCTGACGGAACGGGAACATCTGCCGGCATCGGTGCTGTGTATGGAACCCTTTGACCCGGTGATGGGTGCCTGGGCGTACTGCAGGGAAAACCGGAAATAAGCGACAGCACAGGAAAATGACCCCGCTGTTTATGAGACAGGAGGGTTTTATGCGAAAAAAACTGTTGTGGAAAGACTTTGTTCTGCTGGCCGGTACGATACTGGCAGCCGCCGCCCTTGTGGTTTTGCCGACGTATCCTGTACTTCGATGGAAGGGAGAAGTAGTCTTTCAGATAGGAAAATTTGCCGGAATCCTGATAGGCTACATCCACCTACTGCTGGGGGTGTGGCTGCCGGAGATACCGGTACAGCGCCGGGCAGGAAAGCGTATCCTGCAGGGAACCGGTTTGTTTTTCATTCTGGCGGGACTGGGACTGCTCTGCGGATTTTTGGTACAGAACGAACCAAAGCTCCATGAAGAACTGGCTGCCTATGGGTTCGTGATTCTCATGCCGTTTGTACATGGGATTGTGCAGTATCTTCTCTGCCGGAATGTAAAAAATACCGTTGTCCGGTGTATTCCCGTATACATCTGCCTGCTGGAATTGTTATTTACGGTATATGTATATTTTGATTTTTTCGATCTCTTCAGCGGATGGGATACACTGGGCGCACTGTTTGTAGGGATCCTGACGGTTCCGCCTTCCGGGGCTGTGCTTCTGGCATGGATCGTATGGTGGGTGGAATCGGCAGTCCGCAGAAGAAAACAAATAACGGAGTGATGATCTATGGTTGAAAAAACCTTGGCCTGTCTTGCGGGCGGGAGTGATGTGGGCTACCCCTGTGCGGCGGTGGCTGTGGGGCGCGGGTACGATGTGTATCTCCGGGAGTTTCTCGGCAGACGGCAGATCGAACCCACGGAACTGCCCCTGACGGAAAACACGCTCTTTGACCTGGCGTCCCTGTCCAAGCTGGTGTCCACCACCATGGTGGCACTGCAATTCCTGGAAGACGGAAAGCTCTGTCTCAGAGACACCATCGGGATGTACCTGCCTTCCTCGGGCAACTTCCGGGGTGTGCAGATCCGCCATCTCATGACCCATACCGCCGGGATCTCCCCCCATCTGCCCCTGTATACCCTCTGTCCGAAGGAGGACGGCACTGCGGCGGATCCCATCGAAACCATCCTGAACTCCGAACCTGTCTGCAAAATTGGGGAAGAGGTGTACTACTCCTGCATGGGATACATCACCCTCCAGAGGATTCTGGAAAACATCGCCGGGGAAGGGCTGGACACACTGGCAAAGCGGCTGGTGTTCGATCCGCTGGGGATGAAGCATACCGGATACAAACCGGCGCAGGACAATGATTTTGCCGCCACAGAGTTCAGTCCCCACTGGCATGAATGGACCACCGGGCATGTGCATGACGAAAACGCACACTATCTGGGCGGTGTCTCCGGCAATGCGGGGGTGTTCTCCACACTGGATGACATGATCGCTTTTGCCGGGATGTGTGCAGAGCGGGGGAAAACAAAGAACGGCGAACTGTTCCTGACCCGCCGTGTGTTCGATCTGGCGGTGCACAACTTTACGCCCACACTGGATGAATCCCGGGGACTGGGCTTTCAGCTGATGGGAACCCAGTGGTCGCCTATGGGAGATCTGATGTCCCAGGGCAGCTACGGCCATACCGGATTCACCGGCACCAGTCTGTATGTGGACAGCGAAACCGGTCTGTGGGGAATCCTGCTGACCAACTCCGTGCACTACGGCCGGAACAACCGGGACGCTTCCTATCCCATCCGGCGGAAGTTCTACAATCTGATGACCACAGAATACGAACGCCATCTGGCAGCGGGGGATATCCGATGAAGAACAAAGCTGTAGTATACTGCGGTGCAGACATATTGGCACGGGACGGTATGGCGGCTCTCCGGCGGGCAGGTGTACAGGATCCCGGCAGATGCGGGCTGATTACAAATCCTACGGGTGTGCTGAAAAACATGACTTCCACAGTGGATATGCTGGTGCAGGTGTGTGATCTGCAGGCGATGTTCGGACCGGAGCACGGTGTCCGGGGCGATGCACAGGCCGGGGGAGAAGTGGAATCTTTCTATATCGACACATCCACAGGTCTTCCGGTGTACAGCTTTTATGGCAAAGGACTGGCAGATGCGGAAAAGGTCATGACTTCTCTGGATACCATCTTTTTTGACATCCAGGACATCGGCGCCCGGTTCTATACCTACCAGTATACCATGACCGACGCCATGATCCGCTGTGCCGCTGCCGGGGTACGCTTTGTAGTGCTGGACAGACCCAATCCCATCGGCGGAACCCGGGTGGAAGGCACCATACTGGACAGACGGTTCTCCACCTTTGTGGGCCGGTATCCCACAGCAACCCGTTCCGGTCTGACGGTAGGGGAATTTGCCCTCTGTATCAATGAAACAGAGAAAATCGGCTGTGACCTTCATGTGATCCCCTGTGAAGGCTGGCAGCGGGCCATGGACTTTGACGACACCGACCTGCTCTTTGTCCAGCCCAGCCCCAATCTGCCCACAGTCGATACGGCCTACAGCTATATCGGCACCTGCATCATCGAGGGCACCAACCTTTCCGAAGGGCGGGGAACCACCAAGCCTTTTGAGATTCTGGGAGCGCCCTGGGTGGATGTCCGGGCCCTGCTGGATGCCGTCGGTGAACAGCCCGGTGTGTATCTCAGGGAAGCGTATTTCACCCCCACCTTCTCCAAGCATGCGGGACAGCTCTGCCATGGTGTGCAGCTGCATATCCATGACCGGGATGCCTACCGCCCCTTTGCCACCGGACTGCGGATTTTCTGCGCCATACTGAAAAACCATCCGGAAGAAACTGTCATGCGGCCGTCCATCGCCAATCTGCTGGGTACGGACGACATTCTGCAGGCGGATTTCGATGCGGAACGGTTTATCGCAAGGGAAGCCGAAAAGGTCGCCGTGTGGCAGAATATGACCAGATCGTATTACCTGTATTAAAGCCGAACAAAACAAAGGAACCGGAATCTCCCCTGTACATGCGGGATGACGCCGGTTCTTTTTGTGTTTGTCTCAGGCATCAAATACCTGTTCTTCCTTCTGCAGCAGCTTTTTCTTCTTCTGCAGCCGCCGCATACCCAGACCCAGAAGTACCGAAACGGCAAGGGGAAGCAGTCCGACCAGGCTGACGGCGTGACCCCACAGGAAATACAGGAACAGATTGTATCCCCCGGCGATCAGGCACAGAACTCCAAGGGTGGTCAGCAGGGAAATCACCCGGTTCAGCATCTTGATCCGGGAGGTATTGTCCGAGAACAGCTCAAAAGGCCCGTCGGCGGTCTTCTTCCGGAAGTACACCCAGTTGATCCAGGATGCCACCTGTTCCGCGCCGGTTTCCTCCACAAAGCGGATATAGGATTCGCTTTCCGCATGGGTGGGCGCATTGTCCAGCAGCTCGATCCGCACCTGATATTCCCCCGGTTCCGTTTCTTCAAAAATGTATTTGTTGAAATGCATGGAAGACAGGGTCAGTCCCTTTGCCGCCATTTCGTTCAGCCATTTTTCTTCCTTGTCGAATTCCCATGCCCAGAACCATTTATAAACTGTCTTCCGCATTGCTTTTTCCTCCGAATAGTTTCTTTCCGTTTTCCAGCAGTTCCGTCAGTCTGGCAATCTCATCCAGCAGTGCCATTCGTCCTTCCGCTGTAATCTGATATTCTTTTTTCCGGGTATCTTTTTCTCCGGGCAGCGCCGTGATCCATCCTTTTTCCAGCAGGGTATTGAGTGCCCCGTACAGGGTTCCCGCTGCCAGCCGCACTCTGCCGCCGGAGAGTTTTTCCACATTCTGCATGATGCCGTACCCGTGGAGAGGGTCTGTGAGAGAAAGCAGGATGTAATACACCGCTTCCGTCAATGCCTGATTTGCCATATATACCTCTTTCGTGAACCGTTATAACGGATGCCGATATATCGTATCTATAGTATAACGGAAGCCGATATATTTGTCAAGGGGGTATGGAAAAATTTCTGAAAAAATGCAGAATATTTTACTGCCTCGGGAAAACCGTATCCCTGCCGGTGCTGTTCTGCATATACTGAAACAGCAGAGGATGCCGCTGTACTTTTAATTTCTGACATCTTATCTCTTATTTTTCACAGGGGGATTTATGCGAACCATACACAAAATTGCGATACTGGGCGGAGACAGGCGGACAGAAACCATACTCCATGGGCTCCACCGTGCTCTGCCGGACAGTACTTTGTCGGTCTGGGGCACCACGGATGTACAGATTCCATCGTATGCCCACGGTACCAAAACCTGGCAGGAGGCCATGTCCGGCGCCCAGGTGGGGATCCTGCCCATTCCCGTCACCAGAGACGGAGAAACCCTTTCGGCCGATCCCCACGCCAACCAGACGGTCCCGCTGGAAGCCCTGTGCCGTTTTCTGCGTCCCGGAAGTCTGCTGCTGGGAGGGATCATTCCGCCTGTGGTACTCCGGATGGCGGAAGAAAATGCAGTCCGGTTTCTCGACTATTATGCCGACGATACGGTGCAGACTCTCAATGCCGTACCCACCGCAGAAGGTGCCCTTGCCATTGCCATCCGGGAACTGCCAGTGATCCTGCCGGAAACCACAGCCGTTGTCACCGGATACGGCAGATGTGCCAGAGCACTGGCAAACCGGCTGCATCTGCTGGGCGCAAGGGTGATTGTGGCGGCAAGACGGCAGTCGGCTCTGGCGGAAGCAGCCTGTGACGGATGCGAAACCGTCCTTCTGGATGCATTTCTTGCGGATCCGCTGCCCTGCCGGATTCTGTTCAACACCATTCCCGCTCCGGTGTTCACGGCGTCCTGTCTGGAAAACCTGCCGGAGAATTGTGTGTTTGTGGAGATGGCACACGGTCTGCCGCCTGCCATGGAAATCCCGCCGCACATCCGACTGATCCGTGCTCCGGGACTGCCGGGAAAGACCGCTCCCCATACCGCCGGACGGATTCTCTGTGACGGGATACTGGAAAAGATTGCCCTGTGGCAGAATACGGAACCGGAAAGCACTCTGAAACGGAGGGAAGAATCATGAAAATCGGATATGCCCTGTGCGGCTCCTTCTGCACCCATGCCAGAAGTATTGCCGTTCTGGAAAAACTGGCAGAAGAGCATACCATCGTTCCCATCCTCAGCGAAACTGCCGCCTCCACGGATACCCGTTTCGGCAAAGCGGCAGATCTGCTGGAGATCCTGCGGGCCCTGTGCGGTAGAGAGCCCATCCGCACCATTGCCGAAGCGGAACCCCTTGGCCCGGCAGAAGCACTGGATCTTCTGGTGATTGCCCCCTGTACCGGCAATACACTGGCCAAAATGGCCCACGGGATCACGGACACCGCCGTCACCATGGCCGCCAAAGCCCATCTCCGCTCCGACCGTCCCCTGCTCATAGCCCTTGCCACAAACGATGCTCTGTCCGCCAATCTGTCAAACATCGGGATTCTGCGCAGCCGGAAAAACGTGTATTTCGCCCCCATGTCCATGGACGATCCGTCCGGAAAACCCCATTCTCTTGTGGCGGATTTTTCAGCAATTCCGGACGAAATCGGAAAAATTCAGAGGAAAAGGACAGACTGACGGGAAATGACCCCATTCTTCCTCTTGCAATTCCTGGAGAATTATGGTATACTATAAGGCAATATCATAGGTATACTGTGGTTTTTTCAGAAAGGGAGGACGTGTTGTGACCTTAAAGGATTCCATACTCTGCAAGCGGATTCTCTGCAGTGCGGCGCTGGCACTTCTGACGGGCGGACTGATTCTGCACAGTGCAGTATTCAGCGGTGCCAATTATATCCCGGTTCTGGACAGCAGTGCGTCCATGTCCCGGACAGACCCGGACGGCAGAATTTCCATGATCGATGAGCCTGCCGATTCCAGACAGGTGCTGACCATGGGTTTTGTGGGCAACTGTATTGTGGGTTCCATGCTGGGGTCCGGTGCGTACGGTACCTTCAATGAACAGCTGGAGATGGAAGGACCTGCCTATTTTCTGAAGGGAGCGTCCTCTGTACTGGCGGAAGATGACTGGACGGTGTGCGCTCTTGGCAGTGTGCTCAGCGACGGGGAGTATCGCCCTGCTGAAAAGAATGACGACGAACGTGCCTGGTATCTGGCTCCCGCTGCCGGTGCACAGGTGCTTGCGGAAGGTAGTATTGATATTGTATCGCTTGCCACGGATCATACAAAGGACTACGGTGCGGAAGGATATGCGGATACCAAAACCGCTCTGGAAGACGCCGGTCTGTTGTGGGGAGATGACGAAAAAGCGGTATATCTGGAAAAACATGACATCCGGATCGGTGTGTATCCCTGCCGGCTGGAAGATGCGGAAACGGATCTGCCCCGGATTCTCGGCTGGATCGGCAATGCATCGGCTTCCTGTGATCTGGTGGTCATCTATCCCCACGGACATATGGGTATGGAACCGGACAGTCCGGAAGTGTTTGCGGCGTACTGTTCCATGATCGAATCTGGTGCGGATATGGTGCTGGCCACACACTCTACAACTTTGTATGAACCTGTATCCTACGCTGACGGTGTGATCGTACCGTCTCTGGGCAGTTTTCTTTCAGGGGATACACGTTTCCCGGAAATGGAAACCGGCGTGTTCCGGGTGAAGCTTCTGTGTACCGGCGGTCGGGTGGAATCCTGGGAATGGGAGATGATTCCGTTTCTTGCTTATGAGGAACCCTGGCAGCCTATACCGGCTTCTTCCGGAAACTGAGTGAATAAACCGGGTCCAGACGGGACACAATAACCCCGGGAATCCCAAAGCGGATTTCACATCAAGAAACCGAGGTAAGTGTCCATGGAAACCAAGAAACCCAACCACTGCATTTCCTGCTCTGTCAAGAACTGCGCCCACCATGCCCAGAGCGAAAACTACTGCTCTCTGGAAAAGGTAGTCATCGGTACCCACGAAAAGAACCCTACTGTGGTACAGTGTGTGGACTGTGAATCCTTTGTGCTGGGCAGCGCGTCCTGCTGCGGCGAAACCAGATAAACGAAATACCCCAAAAGACCGCTTTTTTCTGCCGACCGCAGGAGAGAGCGGTTTTTTTATGGAAATTTACAAAGAAAGGCTTGTAATATACCGGAAGTATGGTAAAATAAAGAAAAAAGAATCGCGGAGGTACTTATGTACTTAGGGATAGACATAGGCGGAACCAAGTGTGCGCTGGTGCTGGGTAAAAAGGACGGAACCATCGTGCGGAAGGTGAAGTTTGAAACAAAAGACGTGGACACCACCCTGAACCAGATCATTGAAACGGCTGTAGGGCTTTGTCAGGCCAGTCCGGAACCTGTGGAGTCCATCGGCGTCAGCTGCGGCGGCCCGCTGGATTCCGGAAAAGGCGTGATACTGTCTCCTCCGAATCTGCCCGGATGGGATCATATCGAAATCAACCGACTGCTGCGGGAAGCCACCGGAGTCCCTGCATATCTGTGCAACGATGCCAATGCCTGTGCGCTGGCGGAATGGAAATACGGTGCCGGTGTGGGTACCCGGAATATGATTTTCCTGACCTTTGGAACGGGCATGGGGGCCGGTCTGGTGCTGAACGGGCGTCTGTACAGCGGTACTTCCGATATGGCCGGAGAAATTGGGCATGTGCGGATGGCGCCATACGGCCCTGTGGGATACGGCAAATCCGGTTCCTTTGAAGGGTTCTGCAGCGGAAGCGGCATTGCACAGATCGGGAAAAACGTTGCGCTGGAACTGTTCCAGCAGGGGAAGACCTGTTCCTTCTGTGAATCCATGGAAAAAATGAACGAAATCACCGCCAAATCCGTTGCCATTGCCGCCAGAGAAGGAAACGAAGATGCGGTGCTGGTATACGACATCTGTGCGGAAAAGCTGGGAGCCGGGCTGTCCATTCTGGTGGACGTGCTGAACCCGGAGCGGATCGTACTGGGCTCCATCTATATGCGGGACAGTGCGCTGCTGGCAGAAAAAATGCAGACGGTGCTGCGGCGGGAATGCCTGCCACTGGCATACGATGCGGTGGAAGTGGTGCCTGCCAAACTGGATGAAAACATCGGAGATATTGCGGCGCTGACCGTTGCCGCTGAAGGAAAGGACTGGACGATATGATGAACATACAGATTCTCACAGACCGGTATCCGGAACTGGCTGTGTGCGCAGAAGAGATTGTGAAAGCATACGAAATTATGCTGGACTGCTACCGTTCCGGCGGAAAAATGCTGTTCTGCGGCAACGGCGGCAGTGCGGCGGATTCGGAGCATATTGTGGGAGAGCTGATGAAGGGCTTCCTGCTGAAAAGACCTCCCCTGCAGGCGGACAGAGATGCGTTTGACGCCCTATTCCCGGAAGATGCGGACTATTTTGCGGCGAATCTCCAGAGGGGAATCCCGGCCATATCGCTGGTGTCCCAGAGTGCCGTGCAGACTGCGTTCAACAATGATGTGGCAGCGGATATGGTTTTTGCCCAGCAGGTCTACGGATATGCGAGACCGGGGGATCTGGTCATGGGGATCACCACTACCGGCAATTCCAAAAATGTGGTCAACGCCATGAAGGTGGCAAAAGCCATGGGGCTGGCCACTGTGGGACTCACCGGTGCGAAGGAATCGAAGCTGTCCGCCCTCTGTGATATGACCATCCGGGTACCGAAAACCGAAACCTATCAGGTACAGGAGCTGCATCTGCCGGTATACCACTGGCTCTGCGCCGCTCTGGAAGACGAAATTTTTGCCGACGACGAACATTGACGAAAGGACATACAACTATGTTTCCCGAAAAAGCAAAATGGATCATGCCCCCTGCCTTTGCGGACGCCGCTCCCATGGAACCCGATCCGAAAGACAGCCCCGCCGAATACCAGAACCGCCATTTCCGGTTTACCAATACGGTAACAGTGGACGACCCCGCCGGTATCACCGTATCCATCAGTGCGGACGATTATTATGTGCTGACAATCAATGATACATACGTCTGCCAGGGCCCGGCGCCGTCCTACCTGTTCCGGTATGCATGGAACCGTAAGGACATTTCCGCATACCTTGTGAAAGGGGAAAACCGGATTGCTGTGGATGTGTTCTCCCAGGGGCTGTACAACCGTGTGTGGGAAAGTGCGGATATGCGCTGCGGTCTGCTGGCAGAGATCACGAAAGGGGACACAGTGCTTGCTGCCACGGATGAGGGCTGGCTCTGCGCAGAAGACCCCCGGTATACAGGCAAAAGCCACACCGGCTATCACACCCAGTTCCTGGAACATTTCGACTGCCGCCTGCCGCTGGGAGAAGCTGTGCCTGCCGTGCTGATCGAAAATCCGGTGTATGTGCTTGACGAAAACCCTGCTTTCATCATTTCCGTGACAAACAAAAAGCCCGTGCAGGAATGGATGCTGCTGCCGGATGCAGAAAAGAGACCCATGGGCGGGATGCTCTATGATTTCGGTACGGAAGTTGCAGCACATATAAAGCTGTCTCTCATGGGACATGCGGGCGATCAGGTGCGGGTTCTGGCGGGAGAGGAACTGCTGGCCGAGGCGGATCCCGATGCCATGGTGGCCTCCGAAGGTGTACGGTACGAAATGCGCTGCAACTGCGTGTACGACGAAACCATTACCCTGGCGGAAGGGAAGAACGATGTGCGGCAGTATGACTATAAGACCTTCCGGTACGTGGAGATCCAGCCGGTGTCCGGTTCCCCTGCATGGGATCTGTCGGCGGACGTGCGGTATGCACCCTTTGACTATGACCACTGTGTGCTGGAAACCAACGATGACAGACTGGAAGATGTATTCCGGATCTGCAAGGAAGGCGTGAAGGTCGGCGCACAGGAAGTGTTCATGGACTGTCCCTCCCGGGAAAAAGGCCAGTATGCGGGTGACCTGACCATTACCTCCCATTCCCACCTGTGGCTGACGGGGGATGTGACCATGCTGGAACGGGCCATCATCGCCCAGCTGGATTCCGCAAAGTATTTCCCCGGCATCCGTGCGGTGACTCCCGGTGCGCTGGATCAGAAAATCGCCGATTACTCCCTGCAGCTGCCCATCCTGCTGAAACGGCACTATGACTTTACCGGAAATCTGGACTTCCTCCGTGCTGCCATGCCCACCCTCACCGGGATGATTGAGTATTTCAAGGGCTTTATCAATGCCGACGGTCTGCTGGATCAGATGGATACCATGTGGAATCTGGTGGACTGGCCGAAAAATCTCCGGGACGGATACGATTTTGTGCTGGAACCGGTGCCGGAAGCAGGGCCCCACTGTGTACTCAATGCCTTCTGGACAGGCTGTCTGTATGGCTACGAAGAACTGTGCCGCATTGCTGGTGTGGACTATGTTCCCATGGCTGACAAGGTGAAGGAAGCCTTCAACAATGCTTTCTTTGACAAGACGGAAGGGAAATACCACGACAGCACCAAAACCACCCATTCTGCTCTGCAGTCCAACTGTATTCCCCTGTACTACGATATCTGTCCGGAAGGATACCGGGATGCTGTGGCAAAGGTGGTTATCGACAAGGGCATCCGGGCGGGTGTGTATGTGACTTACTTCATGCTGCATGGTCTGTGCAATGCCGGATACCGTGACGCCGCATATCACTTCCTGACCTGTGACGAAGCATGGTACAATATGGTAAAGGAAGGCGCCACCACCTGTTATGAAGCCTGGGGCAAGGATCAGAAATGGAATACCTCCCTCTGTCACCCCTGGGCCAGCGCCCCTGTTTCCGTGCTGATCGAAGGGATTCTGGGCTATCGTCTGAACGGCACCAGAGTCACGCCCGAACTGCCGGATGATGTATTCGCGGAAATCAAGTGGAAGTAAAAGAAAAATAAGAGATCAGATATAAGAAATAGTCCGTGAAACGCAGAACGGCCTGCAGAGAAGGATTCCACATCCTTTCTGTAAGCCGTTTTCTGCTGCATACTTCTTATTTCTTACTTCTTATCTCTTATTTTTTACGATACTGCTACCGGTTTGGAGCACATGCTTTTGATATGTCTGCGGATTTCTTCCATCTGATCCTTCTCGGGCATCTCGGTGACAAAACCGCCTTCCTTCCCCAGTCTGGACAGCTTGCCGGTACCCAGTGTGTGGTAGGGTTCCAGATCCACACGGATGATGTGCGGGTATTTGTCTGCCGTGGCGGCAATGGCTTTATAATGGTCTTCGTTCATGTTGATGCCGGGAATCAGGGGACAGCGCAGTACAATGTCCACCCCGAAAGCGTCCGCCCGTTCCAGATTGGCCAGAATGGGAGCCTGGGGAACGCCGGTGTACTTTTTATGGTTTTCTTCTCCGGTCACCTTGTAGTCCAGCAGCAGCAGATCCGTGTAGGGCAGAACAGACTCGAACACAGAGGCAGACGCAAAGCCGGAGGTTTCCAGTGCAGTATTCAGCCCGCGGTTTTTTGCTTCTTTCAGCAAGGCAAGGGCAAAGGCTGGCTGATACAGCGGTTCTCCGCCGGAGAGGGTCATGCCGCCGCCGCTTTTGTCGTAGAAGGGCTTGTCCGCCATGACTTTGGTCATCACTTCGTCCACGGTCTGGGTGGTTCCCGCCAGCTTCAGTGCCACAGCAGGACAGAATTCAATGCATTTGCCGCACCGTTCACATTCTGCCCGGTTGTAGATATGGCCCAGCTCCTCGGAAAAACTGTGGCAGCCGTGTTCGCAGATTCCGCAGGCGCCGCAGCCGATGCACTTGGTTCCTTCAAACTCCACTTCCGGTTCCGCTTCCAGTCCTTCCGGATTGTGGCACCAGAGACAGCGCAGAGGACATCCCTTGAGGAACACATTGGTGCGGATGCCGGGGCCGTCGTGGATAGAAAATTTCTGTATATTAAAAACAATGCCGGATTCCATAAATTGCTCTCCTGTCAAAACACCAGTTATTACCGCTATTATACCGGAAATACCGATGGATTGCAACCCCTATTTTGCGGAAAATGCCGCAGAATCTTGACGGGCGGATCATTTTATGTTATACTGTCCAAAATACAGAATGAGGTGTTTGCATATGCTGACGTTCCGCAAAGCAGTGCCGGAGGATCTGGAGATTCTGCCGGATTTGTATGACCAGGGCAGAGCCGCCATTGCCCGGTTCGGGATTGACCAGTGGCAGAACGGATATCCGGCCAGAGAAGATATCGAAAAAGATATAGCAGACGATGTGCTGTGGGTCAGCGAGGATCCGGAGGTGCCCGGGAAGATCGCTTCTGTTTTTGCGCTGATTTTTACGGGAGAACCAACCTACGACCGGATTGTGGAAGGGCAGTGGCTCACCGGAGAGTCCGGAAACTACGCCGCCGTACACCGGATTACTGTTTCTCCCGATTTCCGGAATCGTGGTGTGGCAGGACAGACAATGGCATTTGCCAAAACCATGTCCAAAAATGCCGGTTTTTCCAGTCTGCGGATCGACACCCACCAGGGCAATCTGGCCATGCGGGGAATGCTGGAAAAGAACGGATTCACCCACTGCGGCACCATTTTTCTGGAAAGCGGTGCACCACGGGTGGCTTATGAGATTCTGCTGTAAGAATGCGAAAAAAGCGCACATAAATGGCAGAAAAGTTTGTCGCATTTACACGTTTACAAATTGTCCATAATTTGATATACTTATAGCAGAAATTTTTTAACAGAGCTGTGATATGGCTCGACGAGCGCCCTGTGTGGTTCTCGGCGGTACAGTGATGCCGGAAAGATTTCATCTTATAATAGGGGCTTTTGTCGAAAAGTCAGTTGTTTCTTGAAATCTTGTCGTGGCAGGCAGGATTTTTTTCTTTGTCAAGGAGGGGAACCCATGCTGATTATCAAATCCGAAATCATGGACGAAGCTGCCATGCGCCGTTCCCTGACCCGGATCACCCACGAAATCATCGAACGGAACCGGGGAACTGCCGATCTGTGCATCATCGGAATCCGGCGCAGAGGAGCAGTGCTGGCAGACATTCTGGCTTCCAATATAGAAAGATTCGAGAACACAAAAGTACCTGTTGCCTATATCGACATCACCATGTACCGGGATGACCTGACCGAGGTACCGGCGGGAATCCGTGCGGCGGGGAACAGCATTCCCTTTGACATCACCGGGAAACGTGTGGTTCTGGTGGACGATGTGATCTATACCGGCCGCACAGCCAGAGCTGCCATCGAAGCCGTATTTTCCCACGGACGCCCCTCCTCTATCCAGCTGGCCGTGCTGATTGACAGAGGACACCGGGAGCTGCCGATCCGCCCCGACTTTGTGGGTAAGAACATTCCCACCTCCAAGGAAGAAGTGGTTTCCGTCCGGGTGGATGAATTCGACGGTTCCACAGGTGTCTCCATCTGCGCCAACCAGAAGGACTGATCCGGCCGGCGCACAGAACATAAATTTGTACCCAAAGCATTTTCATACACACATTTTCATGGCCGGCAGTCCCGGCAGGAGGTAACATTATGGCAAAAGAAAAAATGCAGATCGGCACGGAAGGGATTTATGATGCCCGCCAGCTGGGGATCCCCAAGATGCTGATTCTGGGGTTCCAGCATATGTTCGCTATGTTCGGCGCAACCGTGCTGGTGCCGCTGCTGACCGGTCTGGATGTGGCGACCACGCTGCTGATGGCTGGGCTTGGCACACTGCTGTTCCATCTGATCACCGGTATGAAGGTTCCGGCTTTCCTGGGGTCTTCCTTCGCATTCCTGGGCGGGTACGGCGCCATTGCTCCTTTGGCCGGTAACGGTACCATGACCAACGCACAGCTGCTGCCCTATGCCTGTCTGGGCGTTGCCTGTGCCGGTATCGTGTATCTGATTCTGGCAGGGCTCATCAAGCTGGTGGGTGCCCAGAAGGTTATGCGGTTCTTCCCCCCTGTGGTAACCGGTCCCATCATCATCGCCATCGGTCTGGGTCTGGCCGGCTCCGCTGTGGGCAACTGTCAGTCCAACTGGCTCATTGCCGTGATCGCTCTGGTTATTGTAATTGTGTTCAACATCTGGGGTAGGGGCATGGCCAAGATCGTGCCGATTCTGCTGGGTGTTGTAGGTTCCTGCCTGGTTGCCGCTCTGCTGGCTCTGATCTGCGGCGAAACCATTACCGCTGCTGACGGTGCACAGTATATCACCGTAGCCGGCAACGAAAACATGAAGCTCTTCTCTGTAGCCGCTCTGGAAAACTTCAAGTCCGCTGCATGGATCGGTTTCCCCATCAAGTGGAACCAGACCGTATTCGGCGGCGTGGACTGGAGCAATACTTCTCTGGTAATCTCCGCCATCGTAGCTATCATGCCCATCTCCCTGGCCACCATGATGGAACACATCGGCGACATCTCTGCCATCGGCTCTACTGTTGGTAAGAACTTTATCGCAGATCCCGGCCTGCACCGCACCCTCACTGGTGACGGTCTGGCTACTGCCATTGCATCCCTGTTCGGCGGCCCCGCAAACACCACCTACGGCGAAAACACCGGTGTACTGGCTCTGTCCAGAGTCTATGATCCCCGTGTGATCCGCATTGCTGCTGTGATTGCTGCCGTTCTGTCCTTCTCTCCCAAGTTTGCTGCTCTGGTCAACCTGATTCCCACGGCTGTTATCGGCGGTATCTCCTTCATGCTGTACGGTATGATCTCCGCCATCGGTGTACGGAATGTGGTGGAAAATCAGGTAGACTTCACCAAGAGCCGCAACCTGATCATTGCCGCTGTGATTCTGGTGTGCGCACTGGGTCTGGGTTCCGTATCCTTCGGCATCGGCTCTCTGACCATCACCCTGTCCGCTCTGGCCTGCGCTTCCATCGCCGGTATCGTGCTGAACGCTGTACTGCCCGGCAACGACTATGAATTCGGCAAGAACGAAGACGGCGACAAGGCTGTGAACTTCCAGATGAAGGCTGACCACAAGGATGTCAACGAAAAATAAGAAGTCAGAATGCAGAAATAAGAAATAATGGCTTAAACAGCTGTGGATTCCGGAAGAACCGGATATGCAGCTGTTTTTTGTGGAAAATTGTTGGAAATTGTCAGGAAATACTTGTAATTCCGCTTGATTTTTGATATACTATATAATAAATGGGATATATAATTATCATAAATTGCGGAGGAAACAATATGAAAAACAAACAGATACTGGCGATTCTTCTGGCAGCACTGATGACAGCGGGTTCTTTGGCATCCTGTGGTGAAAAAGAAGCAGCGGAAACACAGGCGGCGGCCGATACGGATGCGGCAGAAGCGGTGGAAACCGAAGAGGTGGATCCCTTTGCAGACATGGATCTGGGCGGCGAATCCATCCGGATGATGGTGTCCAGCCGGGAAAAGGATGGTATTGTTCCGTCCATCTTTGCCATCCAGCATGGAGAAGAGCTGACCGGGGAAGTGGTATCCGACGCTGTTTACAACCGGAACATCGAGGTGGAAGAAATGCTGAACATCAAGCTGGAATTCACCGCAGATGACCAGAGCCATGAAACCATCGGCGCTTCTCTTACCCAGCTGCTTACCGCCGGAGACGATGCTTATGAGCTGATCATTCACGAACTCTTCCCGCTGGCAACCCTTTCCGTACAGAACAGCTTCCTGAATGTATTCAACATCCCCCATCTGGATTTCTCCAAGGACTATTGGTATGACGACTACATGAGCGACACTTCCTTTGCCTCCGAAGACAAGCGGTATATTCTGGCAGGCGACTATTTCCTGGATGTGTACCGTTCCGCCCATGCCCTGTACTTCAACAAGGACCGGTTCACGGATCTGTACGGTGCGCCGGAGGAACTGTATGATCTGGTGCTGGAAGGCGGCTGGACCCATGATGTCTTCCTGCAGTACAGCGAAGGCGCCTATCAGGACGTGAACGGCAACGGTTCCAGAGATGCGGATGACCTGTACGGATTCAGTACTTACGGTTACTGGGGTCCCATCATTCCCTGGGTCATCGGTGCAGACATCACCTTCCTGGAATACAATGAAGACGGTTCTCCCTACTTTGCCATGAACAACGAACGTTCCATCAAGCTGCTGGAACAGCTCAACAGAATCTTCCATGGGGAAGGCGCATATGATTATCAGGCAGATTTCAGCCTCGCATTCATCAACGGGTCTTCCCTGTTCGGCGGCTACCACCGTGTGGCCCACATGGAAAACTTCCGGGATATGGAAGCGGATCTGGGGATTCTGCCCATTCCGAAGATGGATGACAGCCAGGAAAACTATATCACTTCTTCTCACGATACCACCAATGTAGGCGTTATTCCGATTACCTGTTCCAAGTCTGACATCATCGGTGTGGTGCTGGAAGTGCTGTCCCGTGAGTCTGCGGAAAGTGTGATCCCGGCATACTACGAAACCTCTCTGAAAACCAAGTATGTCCGTGACGACCAGTCTGCGCAGATTCTGGACATCATCCGTCAGAACATCTCCTGTGTATTCCCGGTGGCATTCGGTAACTACTGCGGCAACCTGGCTCTGTACAATGCGTTCTCTGCACCGCTGGGTTCCAAGAGCACCGATTTCGTATCCAACTATGTCAAGCACGAAAAGACTGCCCAGGCCAAGCTGGACGAACTGTGGGAAGCATTCTCTTCTGTGGAAGGCTGAGTCTCTGAGACAGATTCTCTGCAATAGAGCAAAAAATGACCGGAAATCTCTCTGCATACCGGGGAGATCTTCGGTCATTTCCGTTTGTTTACATAGTTACATCCGCAAAAGCGGCGCCGATATAGTCTGCCAGTTCCACGGGAGACAGGTGCATCTGCATTCCTCTGACCCCGGCGCTGACATAGATTTTATCAAACAAAGTAGCCGTTTCGTCGATCCAGGTGGGGTAGGGTTTCTTCATACCCACGGGAGAGCAGCCGCCCCGGATGTACCCGGTAAGTCCCAGCAGCTCTTTGACGTGGATCATTTCCACCTTTTTGTTTCCGGAAACCTGGGCACATTTTTTCAGATCCAGTTCCATGGCCACCGGAATACAGAACACGGCGATCCCGTTTTTGTCTCCCCGGGTGACCAGGGTTTTGAACACCATGTCCGGATCCAGATTCTTCTGTTCGGCGATGTGGATGCCGCTCAGGTCGCTTTCGTCCACTTCATATTCCAGCGTATCAAATTCGATTCCCGCAGTTTCCACCAGCCGCAGTGCATTGGTTTTTACCATACAGGCAGTCTCCTTCAAGACAAAAACAGGGAAAAATCCCCGTTTGATTATAATACCATATTTCCACAGAAAATGCAAGGGGAGAACCGTTGGAATTTTGGTGAATTTTGCATCGAAAATCGGCGAACCTGTCTATTGTGCGATCTGCGCCTTTGTGTTATACTATTTTGTATCACTATAAAGGGAAATCAGGTATGATCCTATGCAAAAACTCCGTGAATACATGAAAAGGTATTTCATTGACGCTATGGGTGCCATGGCCCAGGGGCTGTTTGCTTCTCTGCTGATCGGAACCATTTTCAAGACCATCGGGCAGTATCTGGGACTGGATTTTCTGGTACAGCTGGCCGGGATTGCCTCGGGAGCTGCCGGGATGGCCATTGGGGTGGCGGTTGCAAACTCCATGAAAGCCCATCCGCTGGTGCTGTATTCCTGTGCCGTGGTGGGCAGTGCCGGATATGGTCTGGGGGCGGACATCACCCTTGCCGGAACAGAGCAGGTGATCCATTACACAGCCGGGCCTGCCGGTGCATTTTTCGCAGTGATTGCTGCCGTAGAGCTGGGGATGCTGGTGTCCAAAAAGACAAAAGTGGACATTCTGGTAACGCCTTCTGTGACAATCCTTGCCGGGTTTGCCGTGGCGAAACTGCTGTGTCCTGCCATTGCATACATCATGTATTATCTGGGGGAATTCATCAATACCGCAACGGTGATGCATCCTTTCGTGATGGGGATCATCGTGTCTGTGGTGGTGGGGATCATCCTGACCCTGCCCATTTCCTCCGCTGCCATCTGCTCCATGATCGGGATTTCCGGTATTGCGGGCGGTGCGGCTGTGGTTGGCTGCTGTGCCCAGATGGTAGGCTTTGCCGCTTCCAGTTTCCGGGAAAACAAGTGGGGAGGTGTGGTGTCTCAGGGACTGGGAACCTCCATGCTCCAGATGGGCAATATCTGCCGCAGACCCCAGATCTGGATTCCCGCAACTCTGGCTTCCGCTGTGGTTGGACCGGTTTCCACACTGGTGTTCAAACTGGAATGTACCGGTGTTTCTGCCGGGATGGGTACCTGCGGGATGGTGGGGCCCTTGGGGATTCTGGCCGATATGGGTTCCAGCGCCAATATGTGGATCGGAACCATTCTCTGCTGTATCGTCCTGCCTGCCGTACTGTCCTTTGTGTTCAGTGAAATCATGCGGAAATTCGGCTGGATCCAGATGGGCGACCAGCAGCTTTGAAAAAACGAAATGAAAAAAGGTAAGGAGACTGTATGAACGAGAATTATAACGGATTTCAGAAGGAACCCCCGAAGGAAGAACCCCATTGTCCCAGATGCGGTGCACCTATGCCGGAAGGTGCGGCTTTCTGCGGAAACTGCGGCCTGCAGATGCAGAATCAGGCTCCTGCCGTGGATGTGCTTTCCGTGTGGGATTATGTGCTGATGATGGTGATTTTTTCACTGCCTGTGATCGGTCTGGTGCTGATGCTCTACTGGAGCTTCGGCGGCCAGGTGGGGATCAACCGGAAGCATTTTGCCAGAGCCTATCTGATCTTTTACGCCATCAGTCTGGTGCTGAGCTTTGTGATGATGGGTGTGATCGGGTCTGTCACCTCCGAAATTGTCAGCGAAGGACTCAGTCTGTTTTAATAAATAGAAAGCGTCGGTACTGCCATCGGCGCTTTTTCTTTTGCCGGATTCTTTCCGGTTCCTATTGCATCCCGTCGGAAAATTTGCTATAATGAAAAAAATCCCCTGGGGAGGACTTTGTTATGTCGAAAAAATTTGCGTTTATCGGTGCCGGCAGCTTCACTTTCACCCGGAATCTGGTGCGTGACCTGCTGACATTTCCTGCCTTTGCCGACTGTGAGATTGCTCTGATGGATATTCACGAGGAACGGCTGGCGCTGATCCATTCCGTATGCGACAAAATCAATGCGGCCATGGGCGGTACGGCAAAAATTACCTCCACCCTGAGCCGGAAGGAAGCGCTGGAAGGGGCGGACGGTGTGCTGTGTACGGTGTTCAACGGGGACATTGACATCTGGCGGCACGATATTGAGATTCCCAAAACCTTCGGCGTGGACACCAACATCGGTGATACCCGCAGTGTATCCGGGATTTTCCGTGCCCTGCGGAACATTCCCCTGATGCTGGAGATCTGCCATGACATCGAAAAATACTGTCCGGATGCGGTGTTTCTGAACTATACCAACCCCATGTCCATGCTGTGCAAAGCCATGCAGACCCACTCCCGGGTCAATGTGACGGGGCTGTGCCATAGTGTGCAGGGGACAGTGGAAATGCTGGCAAACTGGCTGGGTGTACCGGCGGATGAAGTGCAGTACCTGTGTGCCGGGGTGAACCACCAGGCGTTCTATCTGGAACTGAAGCACCACGGCGCGGATCTGTACCCGGCACTGCGGGAAAAGCTGCAGGATCCGGTGTATTACAACAAGGAGCTGGTACGCAACGAGATGTTCCTGCATCTGGATTACTATGTCACCGAATCCAGCGGACACAATTCCGAATACAACCAGTGGTTCCGGAAACGCCCTGACCTGATCGAAAAATACTGTACCCACAGCACCAACTGGAACCCCGGGGAATACGCTTACTCCCTGAATCTGCGGCTGAAACGGGACTGGAAGGCGGAATTCCAGGGTTGGCTGGAAACGGCCGCAGTGGATCCGAAACGGAGCAAGGAATATGCCGCCAATATTTTCAATGCCGTTATCGGGGATCATACGCCCTTCTGGTTCAACGGCAACGTACTGAACGACGGCTGTATCACCAATCTGCCCCGGGAAGCCTGTGTGGAAATTCCCGTGTACGCCAGTGAAGCCGGGTTTGCCAAGCGGTATGTAGGCGAACTGCCGGCCCATCTGGCAATTCTGGTGAACACCACGGCATCCATTGAGAATCTGGTGGTGGAAGCGGCCATGGAAAAGAATCGGCGCAAGGTGTTCCAGGCTGTCTGCATGGATCCGCTGACCTCTGCCGTATGCAGTCTGGAGGAAATCAAACGGATGACCGACGCACTGTTCGATGTGAACCGGGATTTTCTGGGGGACTACAAGGGATAAGCTATGATGATCGGGTATCTCTTTGCGGCACTGGCACTGGCGGCGGCGCTGACCAAGGCGTACTGCAGCAAAAAAAGCAGCATCTATGTGCGGGACATCCGGGAAAACACCTTCTCCAACGGGATCCGGATGCTGTTCTGTATCGGGATCGGCCTTGGGTTTGTACTGGCGGAAGGGGGAAATCTTGCCGCAGATCCGGGAACCATCGCCATTGCCCTGCTGTCCGGCGTGTCCAGTGCGGTGCATATCACCACATGGCTGTCTGCCACCAAGCGCGGTGCGCTGATGCTTCTGAATATTTTCTACCTGTCCGGCGTACTGGTGCCTCTGCTGCTGTGTTATTTTCTGTACGATGAGCCCATCCGGCCGATCCAGTGGGCAGGGCTTGCAGTGCTGATGGCGGCGGTATATTTCATGTGCAGCTACAACAAATCGCTGGGCGGAAAGCTGACGGTGTCCTCTCTTGTGATTCTGGTGGTCTGCGCCATCACTGCCGGACTGATGGATTTCACCCAGAAGATGTTCCTGTACCATGACCCGGAAGGCAGTATCAGTGTGTTCAATTTGTATACATATATCTTCTCCGCTGTGGTTTTGCTGGGAATTTACGGATACAGCAAGTACAGGGACAGCCGGAAAACCGGGACTGCTGTGGTGTTCACCGGTGAAAAGCGGCTTATGGGAGAGATTTTTTGGTACATCGTCGTGATGGCCGTGTGCATGTTCGCAAATTCCTGGTTCAAAACCAGTGCGGCGGCGTATCTGACCTCCGTCCAGCTGTATCCCCTGTATCAGGGGGCAAGCCTGATTCTGCTGTCGGTGATGTCTGCAGTGTTCTTCCGGGAAAAAATCACGGTCAGCAGTGCGGTGGGGATCGTACTGGCGTTTGTGTCGCTGATTATGATGAATCTGCTGTAAATACAGAAAAAAGTCATCCTGCAGAAAAACTGTTGGGATGACTTTTTGTGTCAGGGTACTATTTTCTGTTTTGGCCGTATGTCCGGGCAGACTTTTTGCAGAAACCGCTGCAGAAACAGAATTCCCAGAAACAGCAGAAGCAGGAGAAACCCGCTGCCGCCAAGGAAAAACAGACGCAGACTTTCCGGGGAAACCCGGTAGATTTCCGACAGCACAGCATTCCGGTTGCTGTAGTTGTAGGTGATTCCGTCATACAGGATCATGACAAGGCTGCCCGACAGAAGGGAGATGACACCGGCAAAGGTCAGCCAGCGAAAAACGGTTTGTCCCAGCATCCAAAAGCCATCCCGCCGTCCCATGCCGAATGCCGACAGAACCTGCAGTTCCTCCTGCCGTCCATGCAGATACTGCAGCAGAAGCATACCGGTTCCGGTAAAGCAGAGGGCACAGGCAGAGAAGAACAGCAGCAGGAGATAGAGCAGATTGGCGGTGTCCTCCTGTGCCGCATGGTTCTGCAGGGTATATTCCAGCGGAATACTGATCTGCAGGAGCGGGGCGGATCTGTCATGTTCCAGGATCCTTCTGACCTCGGCAGCGCTTTCCTGCCATGTATCCACATCCAGACGGAACACAGCGCTTCTGTAAGAGGGCGGGGTGGTTTCCGTGGGCATATGGGCTTTTTCCAGTGTGACTCCCTCCACCTGTTCGATCTGCGTCAGTAGAAAAGTGGAAATGGCGTTGGGGTGGTTGTCAGTCATGGAAAGGTACAGGGTATTGTCCGGAACATAGGGGTTACCGGGGAAAATCTGGCCTGTGAGCAGAATGCTGAACAGAACCGGCAGAATGCACAGCAGAACCAGCGCAGTGCAGATGTGTCTGCCTTCATGACGGACTCTGTTCCGGCGCAGTTTCCCGTACATGGGAAGCCCCGGACTGCGCAGAATCTGTTTGGCGGTGGTGGTTTTGCTGCGGGGATCCTGCTGCAGAGCGGACTTATTCCGGCGGCTGACATAGATACAGCAGAGCAGAGAAGCGGCCAGCAGAAATAAGTATATCAGCATCCAGAAGGGAAGTGTGGAACGATTCCGCCAGCCGTTCTGCCACAGGGGATCCCCTTCCAGACGGCGCAGATACCGCATGGTCAGGGTGGAGAGCGGTGCAAACACCAGCAGTGCCCCGAGAGAAATCAGGGCAGTCTGCATACACTGCAGGAAAACGATTTTCCCATGGGACAGTTCTGTGCGGAGAAGTGCCCTGTATTCCGGAAACAGAAGATCATTCCGTTCCTTCTGGAGATACAGTGGCAGCAGAACCGTACAGGCCAGAAGCATCAGCAGCGGTGCGAGCAGGATACAGTGCAGTGTGATCTCGAAGGAATCATTCTGCCGCAGAATCCGTTCCATCAGAAGGCCGGAAATATGGAGCAGCAGTCCGTTGGTCAGAAACAGTCCCATATACCATTTGGGCTGCAGCTGCATTTCCTGCCATATGTATTTGAGCAAAAACATAATCGTACTCCTTGTCGGATGGGTTCCGCAGAAGTCTGTCTGAAAATGTCCTGCGAATCCGGATTACAGCAGCTCCAGATCCTGCAGCAGTGCCGGAATGCATTCTTCAAACCGCACACCGTACCACTGGGTTTCGTCTCCCATGGTAGCCTGAATGGCACGGACAGTGTTGTCAGCAGCCACTTTGATGGCATCCCACAGCGGCAGTCCACGCATCAGGGCGCCAAAGAAAATGCTGGCGTACACGTCCCCGGTACCATGACAGCGCACCGGCAGGTGTTCGGTGACATATTCTGTGTACACACCGTTCTGATCCAGGGCTGCGGCACCTTCCTTGCCGTCAAACTGTACCCCGGTGAGCACAGCAGTACGGCAGCCCAGTTTCAGCAGCTTTTCCAGCATTGTCCGGATTGCGGCACGGTCATACAGGTCGTTTTCATTGTAAGGGGTATCCGTCAGGAAGCAGGCTTCGGTCAGGTTCGGTACAATGTAGTCTGCCTTGCCGCAGAGAGAACGCATGGCACCCACAATGGCATCGGTAAAACCGGCATACAATTTTCCGCCGTCTGCCATAGCCGGGTCGATGAACACCACGCCGGGATGGAACATTTCGATAAAGTCTTCGATCATGGCGGCCTGTGCAGGGGAACCCAGATACCCGGTATACAGCCCGTCAAAGGTCAGTCCTTCCTTCTGCCAGTGGGCACCGACAGCGGAAATATCGTCGGTCAGATCCCGAAAGGTCCAGCCGGAAAAGCCGCCGGTATGGGTGGAGAGTACAGCGGTGGGAATGACGG
>JAFQGY010000245.1 GCA_017415325.1 Clostridia bacterium | reverse complement strand
GTACCTTGGAAGCATACAGGGCATTGGTGGCGTTGCGGTCTCCCTGGAGATTGAATTCTCCGCCGCCTTCGTACCATCTGGCATGTCCGCCCAGCCAGATCACGGCAATCTTTTCCGCCAGTTCCGGATGGGCTGTGATGGCGGAAGATACATTGGTCAGGGCACCGATGGCTACCACATACACCAGTTCTTCCGACTCCATGGCAATTCTGTAGATGGCATCGGCGGCATCGCTGGCTACAGGGGTATGGATGTCGGGCATCCGTTCGGTGGATCCTCTGTAATAGGGCACAGGCTTTACACCGTGGGATTTTTCCACCAGATCCATTACCTTTGCGATTTCGTTATAGCTGCGTTCCATGCCGTCGGCGTAGGATTCACTGTTGCTGTTGTGGAAAGGGGCAGCGGTCACAGCCAGCAGTTCGATTTCGTTCTGAGAAAGCATTGCCAGTGCCAGGGCAAACTGGTCGTCGATTTCGTTGTAGGTATCGGTATCCAGAATGATACGCTTGCGTTTTCCGTTGCGGAGGGATTCGGTGATGTTCATGTTGTTTTCCTTTCTTGGTTCAGAATTGCAGATCGGCATATACGCCGTAATGGTCACTTGCACATAATCCCGTTTCCGGGAAGATCTCTGTTCCGAAGATCCCGCAGTCCTGCAAAATCGGAAGCGGTTTCGGATAGGGATTGCTTAAATAGATCCGGTCGCACCGCATGGGAATTTCCAAAGTGTTTTCCGGTTCCCATACACCCCATCGGGGATTCCGGTGAAAATCCAGTGTGGGGCTGGGAGGGCTGCCGTGTCCGGTTCCATAGGATACTGCCAGATCGAAATAATATGCATCACTTCCCTGCAGACTGCACTCTCCCACCAGATACCGGTGAACATCGGCGGTGTCTGTTCCATTGAAGTCTCCCGTGAGAATGGTGTAATCGGCATCCTGCTTTTTGGCCTGCCGGTTGATCCGGAGGATGGCTTCTTCCCGCTCTGCGGCACTTTTCCACGGGAGATGGACATTCACAATCTGGATGGTATACGTTTTTTCTTTCAGAAGCACTGCGGAAGCATACTGGTACTGCCATGCCGGAAGGAATGGTTTTCCGGAAAGGATGGCGATACCGGAATCCATACTGTTTTGGATATGCAGACAGGTATTTTCTTCGGCAAGGGTATACAGCATGTCTGCGTCCGGAACTTCCTGCAGGCAGAGGATATCGGCATTGCGGGATTTGAGGACATGCCGGATATGGGTTTCTCTGGACGGCTTTCCGGCGGGGCTGTCCCACAGGTTGTATGTAAGGATTCTCATATGCACCTATAAACCGAAAAGCTGCTTTACAGCACGGGCAGTTTCGGCAATCCCGGTTTCTTCATTCCATGCAATCACGGGAATTCTGCGGTACCGTACCCAGTCCGGCAGATGGCTGTTATTTCCGGAAGTGGCAGCGTAAGCATTGCGGATAACAGCCTCTTTTTCGGCATCGGTAAGATCGTTTCGAGCGCGGATATGCGCCAGCGAATCATGATCCGGACGGCTGAACCAATCAAAGGATTTGCCTGTGTTATGCAGATACACAGCATGGCCTGCAAAGGGGATCACCGTTTCGTAATCCATATCGCCTTCACAGAGAACTACAGGATGCTGTGCCGCCAGAGCAATCAGATCCGTCACCAGCATGGGAGTTACTTCTGCCTGCACATGGCGTTCCCTTTCTCCGATGACTTCCTTCGGCAGTTCCCAGAAATCCCGGACGCCATATTCATCTTCAAAATCCCTGCACATATATGGCTGGTCTGTGGAATTGGCTTCACTCCAATGGCGCTCCTTGGCCTCGTCCGTGCTGTAGACAAAGTACCCGTATGCTTCCCGCAGATGGTCGGCAATGGTTGTTTTCCCCCTTCCCCATATAAAATAGACATTGGAGAGGGCTCTTTTCAGGATGGTATCAGGTATGGTCATATTTTTTCTTTTCCGTTACTGTTTTCTGCAGCGTTCCACGGCTTCCAGACCATAGCGGAGATAGAACAGCAGATTGTCGATATATTTTTCTGTGGGAGCGGTATATTCCATATGTCCGGCGGAGGGACACAGGATGAAGCGTCCGCTCCTGCTGCCGGCTGCCACGCATTCGTCAATCAGATCCCGCAGACGTTCCTTGGAGGACAGCAGGATTTCCTGGATTTCGATATTCCCTTCCCAGCCGATCCGGTTTCCGTAACGGGATACGACTTCTTCCATATGAATATCCCCGTTCTTGGGCGGTTCCAGGGGATTGAGCACATCCACACCCATATCAATGAAGCTGTCGATGAAATTCGCTACTTTACCGTGGCTGTGTACCCACACATACCCGCCGGCATTGTGGATCAGGTCGCAGATGGGCTTGTCCATATCATGAACAAATTCTGCAAAATCAGCAGGGCCCAGCAGCGGCGGCAGAAACAGTTCCGGACCGACCCAGCTGAAAATCCCGTTTGGAATCCCCAGATCCAGAATGGCTTTGGTGTGGGCAAGCAGTCTGTCGGCATATACCTGAATCAGTGCATGGACACGTTCTCTTTCTTCCACACTGAAATACGCAAGGGTTTCCGATCCCATCATGATCTGGGCACCGTATGCGGCATGGGCAAGACCGATCATCACCACACCCCGGTCACCCATCCGGGCATTGGCATGGTCGTATCCGGCACGATTCAGCGGAAACGGTGTGTACTCCATGGAAAGGAGCTTGTCGATGTCCTCCGGTTCCTTCACCATATATTCCTTGGTATATCCCGGATCCCCCTTCAGGGAAATCCTCTCGATCATGCGCAGATCCCCTTTAGGAGTGTGGAAAACCGTATGCTTCAGACGCCAGTCCGGATGATCCGCTTCTGTCAGATATGTTTCCCTGTATTTCTCTATGTTGGCGCCGGCGTACAGATCAAAGGTAAATCCGGCACCTCCGAACAGATCTGTGGTTTCCGAAGCCAGGCGGTTTACCGGAAGATAGGCCGGATGCAGTACCGGTTCCGGATCAACGCCTGCACTCCAGAGTTTCAGAGCGGGTCTGTCGATCTCTTCATTCCGGAATATCCGCTCAATTCTTTCCCGGGAAGTCAGTTTCATGCTGTATGTTCCTTTCGGTATCAGAGACTCATTTTCAGCAGATAAACATCGCATCCCCGAAGGAGAAGAAACGATATTTTTCCGCCACGGCTGTTTCGTAGGCAGACAGAATCTTTTCCCGTCCGGCCAGAGCGGAAACCAGCATCAGCAGAGTGCTTTCCGGCAGGTGGAAGTTGGTGATCAGGGCATCCACCATTTTGAACCGGTATCCGGGGTAGATGAAAATACCGGTGTCGGCGGCAATGGGGTGCAGAATACCGTCCTCATCGGATGCGCTTTCCAGCACACGGCAGGATGTGGTGCCTACTGCGATGACACGGCCGCCGTTTTTGCGTCTTCTGTTGATTTCCTCCGCCGCTTCTTCGGTGACATGGATGTATTCGGCGTGCATTTCGTGGTCTTCGATCCGGTCTTCCTTGACAGGACGGAAGGTACCCAGCCCCACATGCAGCAGAACCGGCACGATGGCGCAGCCTTTGGCACGGATTTTTTCCAGCAGTTCCGGCGTAAAGTGCAGTCCTGCGGTGGG
>JAFQGY010000244.1 GCA_017415325.1 Clostridia bacterium | reverse complement strand
TATACGGCGACGGCGCCTTCAAGGATCCCGTAGGGCACATCTGGGAACTGGCCGACCCCTGCGTTTCCCCCGCATACACCGCCGGTCTGGAAGGTACTCCCAACGAAATCAAGCTGAAGTATCTGGCTGACAACGACTTTGCCGATCTGTCCGGCGACGCACTGAAGGACGCCATCGCAGGCCGGATCAAGTCCAAGAAGGCTGACCTGGTGGGCGACATGGCATCCCAGGGGACAACCCCCAGAAGACTGACCGACCTGATCGGTTCTCTCTGCGACCTGACCAGCGGCTCCGGCGACAAGGGTACGCCTGTGATTCTGGTACAGGGATACTTTGATAACATGACTGACTGAGGAAGATAAGAAGTCAGAAGTAAGAGATAAGAAATAGATTGTACCGTTTGTTCTGCCGGGATCCGGTGGGATGGACGGTACCTTTTTGTATATGGAAAACCCGGAGAATTCCGTTTCTGTGGAAAACTCCGGGTTTTGTTTATTTGGGATTTTGAGAGAAGGGATTTTTACGAGAGAAGCTCATATTCGACGGTGAAGGCTTCCTGTTCGGGGAGGTAGCGGATCTCCGAGATTTTCTTGTCCGGGTACGGGTTGGGGTAGCGGCATTCGTACCACAGGTCACCGTCTTTGCCACTGGGAAGTACGGCTCCGGCCAGCTGGAACAGTTCCTTGCTTGCGGGATAGCCGGGGATGGTTCTGGCGCCGATGTTGGTACCGTATTTCACGGGCAGCAGGTGGGTGGTACCGTCGTCGTAGGTGATTTCATAGCTGCCGATGCGGTACTTCTGATCCTCAATGAACACGCCGCACCAGAAATATTCGTGGGGAATGCCGTGGTCGGTGCGGTGGCGCAGGACGATGGTATCCCCGCTGTTCTGCCATCTGTGCCGGTAGGCTTCCGCAAAGGTCACTTCCGTCAGCTTTTCCTTGTCGCCGGAATCATAGTCCCGGTTCCAGAAGGCGTATGCGGCGCTGGTCAGATCGAAATACTGGATGTTCCGCTGCATGTATTCTTCCTCGAAGGCGCCCCAGTTGGAAACCCAGCCGCCCATAGCACCCCAGCCGATCCGTTCCTGCCAGTCCTCGAAGGCCGATACGGACAGATTGCCGTAGAACATGGGATAGCCCCTGTCGTGGTACACCCTGTCATGGTGCTTGCCGAAGGACCAGTACCAGTGGGTATACAGAAGTCCCTCCGGCATCCGGTCACGGCAGGGCCACAGAGCCGGTATGGGATACTCCCCGCAGTCCGGCAGATGGGCAGTTCCTGTGCCGCCGATGGGGTAGCCGCTTTCGTAGTAGGCTTCCAGCAGCTTTTCCGCCCACATGCTCACCTGAATGCCCTTTGTGTCCAGATATTCCTTGATCCGCCGGATGTCCCCCACATACAGTTCCACCGGATCCTTCCCCCGGCACCGTTCACAGGCACCCAGAATATAGGTCTCGTCGTGGCCGATGTGGATCTGGCGGGGCTGGAAGACCTCGATGACCTCGTCCAGAATGTCAAACACATACCGGTAGGTGTCCGGATGACTGGGGCAGTAGGTGTCGGGGTATGCATCCCCTGCCATTTCCGCCAGTTCCGGATGGGCAAGGCAGATATAGTCGCTGTGGCTCAGGGTAGGCACTTCCGGAATGACCTCGATTCCTCTGGAACGGCAGTAGGCAGCCAGAGCCCGGCATTCCTCCTGGGTCAGCACGCCGCCGTCGCCGTTTTCGCAGTGGATGGAATTCTTGGCCCATGGGTAAGTCCGGTTCTGAATCACATCCGCCCGTTTGGGATCGGCATAGACCTCATCGCAGAACACCACCCATTTTTCGTTGATTTCCGGATGGCGGTGGTATTCCATGGCCCCGCCGATTTCCAGCACCACCGCATTGAACCGGTACTGTGCCAGAAAATCCACCATGGCCTTGAAAACAGGAATGTTCTCCCGCCCGGGCAGGTACACCCGATACCCTCGGACAGAGCAGACAGGCCGGTCATACAGAATTCCGGCGCAAAGATCGTCTCCCAGAGAAGTGAGCGCAGCCATACCGTACACCAGCCCTCTTTCACAGGCGGCATAGATATGGGAGTGCGTCCCGTCCAGCACCAGAACAAACTCTTCCGGATCCCCCGCAGCACCGCATTCTTCCGCCAGTTCCGCCGGAATGCCGATGGTACAGGTGAGCCGGGGACAGACAGCACCCTCTCCGGCAGGTATTTTCCCGAAGGCTGCATCAAACAGCGTCTGCAGGAATTCCGTCACCGCACAGTCCGGCAGTTCTGTCACTGCAGCCGCGGAAAACCGCACGGGACAGGCCGGATCTTTCTTGTAATACTCCGGATGAAAAAACACTGAAATACCTCCCTTGCCGTAAGCGTTATGGTTCTCTTATGTAAATGATGATTAACCAACCTGTTTGTATAGAGGGAACGGGTCGCTTTCTTGAAAGAAAGCTCAGCAAAGAACTTTCAACAGGATTCCCACTGGATATAGTTCCTGCAATTCCATCTGCCACTGGATATTGTA
>JAFQGY010000243.1 GCA_017415325.1 Clostridia bacterium | reverse complement strand
CCCAGAACAAGATGACCGTGGTGGAACACTGGGGCGGCGACGAAACCCTGCTGGCCACCGCCATGTCCCTCTGCTCCGACGCACAGCTGGAAGAAGGCGAAGCTGTCGGGGAACCCACCGAATGTGCACTGGTCAACTATGCCGCCAAGCTGGGGCTGGATAAGAACAGCCAGAAGAACGACCTGCCCAGAATCGGGGAAGTACCCTTCGATTCCATGCGGAAGATGATGTCCACCGTCCACAGAACCGCCGACGGCAAGCTGATCCAGTTTACCAAGGGCGCACCGGACGAAGTGCTGAAAAACTGTACCCATATGCTGGAGGACGGCAAGATCGTTCCCATCACAGACGCCCATAAGAAGGCCATTCTGGAGGCCAACAAGGCTATGGCGGACAAGGCACTCCGTGTGCTGGCTGCTGCCCAGAAGATGCTGACGGCAGAACCCGCTTCCTATGAACCTGCCTACATCGAATGCGGTCTGTGCTTCATCGGCCTTACCGGGATGATCGATCCCGTACGTCCGGAAGTAAAGCCTGCCATTGAAGAATGCCGCAGTGCCGGTGTGCGTCCCATCATGATTACCGGGGACCACAAGGATACCGCCGTTGCCATCGCCATGCAGCTGGGCATCCTGAACGACGCATCCGCCGCCATCACCGGTGCGGAACTGGACAAGATCCCGGATGAAGAATTTGATACCGCTGTAGAAAAGTATTCCGTATACGCCAGAGTACAGCCCGAACACAAGACCCGTATCGTCAATGCATGGCGGAAGAAGGGCATGGTTACCGCAATGACCGGTGACGGTGTCAATGACGCACCCTCCATCAAGAATGCAGACATCGGCGTGGGTATGGGGATCACCGGTACCGACGTTACCAAAAACGTGGCCGACATGATTCTGGCCGACGACAACTTTGCCACCATCATCAGTGCCGTAGGGGAAGGCCGCCGGATTTACGACAACATCCGCAAGGCCATCCAGTTCCTGCTGGCATCCAACCTGTCCGAAGTCCTGTCCATTTTCGTATCCACCCTGCTGGGCTTCACCATTTTCCAGCCTGTACAGCTGTTGTGGATCAACCTGATTACCGACTGCTTCCCGGCTCTGGCTCTGGGGATGGAAAAGCCCGAAGCGGACATCATGAACCGCAAGCCCAGAGACTCCAGGGAAGGCATTTTTGCCGGCGGTCTGGGTCTGGCCGTAGGGTATCAGGGCGTTCTGGTAACCGTTATCACACTGATTTCCTACTTCATCGGCGCGAATGTGCTGGCAGATCTGCATCATGCCGACGCCATTGCCTCCGGTACCTATTCCGCTGCACAGCTGGGTACCTCCATGGCGTTCCTGACCCTGTCCATGGCAGAAATTTTCCACAGCTTCAACATGCGTTCTCTCCACGGCTCCATCTTCAAGATGAAGTATCAGAACAAGTGGCTCTGGGGTGCGGGGATCCTGTCCTTCCTGCTGACCACCGTGGTTGTGGAAGTGCCCTTCCTCTGCAATGCCTTTAACCTGGCCCATCTGGACCTGACCGAATATGCCATCGCCATGGCTCTTGCCCTGTCCATCATTCCGATTGTGGAAATCTGCAAGATCTTCACCCGGATCTGGGACCGGAAGCAGGATGCAAAGAATGCATAAGTTTTCTGTATACTATCGAATGCCGTATCTGTCCTGCATGGGTACGGCATTTTTTCGTGAATAAATGTAAATTTCACATAGTTTATTGCGGTGACAGAAAGCATATGCTATAATGACAGCAGAATCTGCAGAAAGGAATATATGCATATGATGAAGAATATTCAAAAAGCCGGCAGTTTGCTTCTGGCGATTACCTTCCTGATGAGCCTTGCCGCCTGCGGAGAAGGTACGGCGGAAACAGAACCGGTTGAAACAGTGGCGGATACTGTGGCTGTGGAAGAAACAGAGCCGGAACTGAAAGACAATCTGCCGGATCTGGATTATGCCGGTGCGGATATGCGGGTCCTGCATTTCGGCTCGGAAAGCGCAACCCTGAAGGATGCTCTGGGGGACGATGCCGGCGGCGATATTGTCAGCGATGCCGTATACAACCGGAATCTGATGGTGGAAGACCGTCTGAACATCAAGTTTACCTGGACTCCCGGCAGTGAAGACTGGGGCGGGTATCCCAATGAAGTGGCCAACATGATTCTGGGCGGCGACTGCCCGTATGAAATGGTATTTATGGAAAGCTCCCAGTGCTTCCGGCTCAGTCTGGAGGGATATTTCCAGGATCTGATGGATCTGCCCTATGTGGAACTGGAACAGCCCTGGTG
>JAFQGY010000242.1 GCA_017415325.1 Clostridia bacterium | reverse complement strand
GACGTCATGGGCTTCCCCCTGCTGCCGGATATGCGGAAATTCATCGGCCCGCCGCTGGAATGGGCGTTTATGGAATTTGTGGGCGTTGACAGGGAAACCGCTGTACAGGCCACCAAAGTCTACCGGGCGGAATATGCCGTCACCGGGGTGCTGGGGGTGGAAGTATATGACGGGATTCCGGAATGCCTGGAAAAACTGTGGGAAGCCGGACACCAGCTCCATATCGCCACCTCCAAGCCAGAAGCCTTCGCCCTGCGGATCTTCGACAATATCGGCCTGCGGCAGTATTTCACCCATATCTGCGGCGCCGGTATGGATGGAACCAGAGCGAAAAAGGCAGAGGTGCTGGAAGAACTGTTCCGCAGAGGCGGTGTGGACTCCCCCGATGCCGGAACGCTGGCAGACTGGCGCATGATCGGCGACCGGATCTACGATGTGGAAGGTGCGGCCGCATTCGGGATGAAATCCATCGGCGTTACATGGGGTTTTGGCCCAAAAGAGGAGTTTGCGGACGCAGAAGCTGTGGCGGATACGCCGGCGGCACTGGCAGAACTGTTTGTAAAATAAGAGATAAGAAATAAGATGTGAGAAATAGGAAGATGCCGGACAGGAGGACAGATATGGTTACGATTCGGCTTGGGGAAATATGTGTGCAGACAGAAGGCGGGAATCTGCTGGATATTCTGCGGCGGGAGAAAGCGTTTTCCGATGCTGTGGGAAAGATTGCGGCGCCCTGCGGGGGACATGGTACCTGCGGGAAGTGCCGGATTGGGGTGGCTGTCCATGCCGGTGCGGTTTCGGATGTGACGGAAAGCGAAGCGAAACTGCTCTCAGGTGTGACGGAACCGGTGCCGGATGGATATATCTGGCGTCTGGCCTGCCGGTGTACGGTGACAGACAATGGCACGGACAAGGATGTTGTGGTGGATCTGTGGCTGCCGGAGCAGGACAGCGGGCTCGGCGGGGCACAGGCGGCGGATATGGCCGGTGGGAAGACAACTCCATGGGTCACATGGCATAAAGTCGATCTGATCCGCCCCACGCTGGAGAATCCCGTTTCCGTGAAGGAAAATCTGGAAAAAGCTGGATTCGGCGGACAGATCACGGCACAGGCCTCCAACCGGATCACGGCGCTTCTGACGGAAGGCATGGACAGTTCCCCCAGAGAGTCCGCTCCGGTGCCGGTGTGGATTGCGGTTGTGACGGATACAGGCCTTGTGGTGGACGGTGCGAAGGAACCCCATCCCCTCTGCGGTGCTGCCATTGACGTGGGAACCACCACCATTGCCATTTCCCTCTGGCGGGACGACGGTGTGCGGCTGGGGGGAACGGTGTTTGCCAATCCTTCCCGCAGCTACGGTGCAGATGTCATTTCCCGGATCTCCTACGCCATGGAACACGAAGACGGAACAGACATCATGTGTACCCAGATGCGGCAGGCTGTAACGGATGCCGTGCAGAAACTGGCAGATGCCGCCGGATGCGGAATGCCCGTTTGCCGGATTCTGGCGGGCAATGCGGTGATGGAGCACCTGTACGACGGACTGAACCCGGCCCCCATCGGGAAAGTCCCCTTCTACACCCAGTCCCGCTTCGGCGCACCCATGGACACCGATCCCGCCACCTATCTGGCTCCTGCTGCGGCGTCCTATGTGGGCGGGGACATCCTGATGGGTGCGGCGTGGCTCTTATGGGACAAACCGGAAAGACGGGACAAGACGATTCTCTTCCTGGATCTGGGCACCAACGGGGAACTGGGCGTGTACAAAGACGGAAAATGGCTCTTTGCCGCCACCGCCGCCGGGCCTGCCTTTGAAGGAGCGCATATCGAGCTGGGTATGCCTGCCACCAGGGGTGCGGTGACCCGGATCAAATGGGACGGAGAGCGTTTTGCCCTGACCACTGTGGGGGATGCTTCTCCCGTGGGGCTGTGCGGCAGCGGCATCCTGGACGGGATGTGGGCGATGCTGTCTCTGGGCATGGCGGACGAATACGGCAGTCTGGTGGACGACCCGGACGAATGGAAGGCACAGATGCCGGAAGGACTGGGCGTGGACGAAGACGGGGAAACGTGCACCTTTGCCCCCGGCGTATACCTGACCCAGAGCGACGTCCGGCAGATCCAGACCGCCCGGGCAGCCATTGCGGCAGGGGTGGAAGTGCTGTGTCAGGCCGCCGGCATCGAAGCGGATGCAGTGGACGAGGTATGTCTGGCAGGCTCCTTCGGTCACGGACTGGACGTACGGTCTGCGGCAGGCGTGGGTCTGTTCCCGGCGTCTCTGGCCGATCGTGTGACCGCGGTGGGCAACTCCTCCGAAGCGGGATGTGCGGCATTCTGGCTCCGGCAGGATTTCCGGGATACGCTGGAAGAAGTGCGGTGCGGCAACCGGTATATCGAGCTGTCCGCCCAGCCGGATTTTGGGGATCTGTATATGGAGAAGATGTGCTTTGAGATGTGAAAAGGAGATATGTTAATGAAGAGAAAGCTGAATTGTATTGCTGTTCTGTTATTTTGTAATATTCTGGATCAGCCATTAGCTGGATTGTTTTACCCTGCTTTAATTATAGGTAGTATTACTTTAATTGTTATGATATGGCCAGATTTAAGAATATGGAGAAATCAAAAATAATAGTTGACAAAATCAAAGAAATGTGATGAAATATAATTAATTTAACATAAAAGATAATATTGTGATGAAAGGGGTGAAGAGTGTGGTATTTTCGAAAAAATGTAATATTATCAATATTCAGGAATAGGTGATGAAAGTTTTTTTGATAATATACATACCAAACAAACGTATTCAACATATACATAATGGAGAATAAGTTTTCGTTTGTTATTTTAAAAGGAGATTTAATATAAAATAATTAATATCTTTAATTATATCATTGATATTGGAAGTGGAATTATATATTATGAGATAAACGTATTAGAGGTGAAATACATGAAACGGGAATATCGTGCCATCATTCTCCTGCTGTTCAGCATTGTCTGTGCCATTACATTCCGGGAACTGGGTTTTATGCATTTCGCAGGCTTAGCCATCGCCCTGCTCACTGTACTGTATACATTCTGGGGATAACCAGCAAAAAAGTCCCTCTGCCGGAGCACCGGTGGGGGGCTTTTTCTATGGTGTGTCTGTTTGGTTTGTCGCCTGGCATATGGTTCCGCTTGATTATATAGGTTGTGTAAACGCTGATTTGGCAGACAGGGGGATTTCCCACTACTGCACCTGACAAAATCCCTATCCGACAAATCCTCATTTACATATCTCTTACGTAAACGATGATTAACTATATTCATGCAATTGGAAACGTTCTGTGGCGAGCAGCCGGGATTCCATTCTGGAACCCGAGGTCCCTGGGAGTTCTCTCCACTATTTCTTATGTCTTGGATATACAGTATCCAGTGGCAGATGGAATTGCAGAGACTATATCCAGTGGGAACCCTGTTGAAAGTTCTTTGCCGAGCTTTCTTCCAAGAAAGCGACCCGTTTCCTCTTTACAAACAGGTTAGTTAATCATCATTTACTCACTTCTTACCTGTCACAAAGCTCCATCCGTACCAGAAAACGATCCGTTTTTGTCTTTGCGTTTGCCGTGATGGTAATCCGTCCCCAACCGCCTTCGTCCTCGTGGTTCCGGTTGGGATTTTCAGTGTTGTGCAGACTCTTTTCGTTCCGGGGATGGTTTACGCCGTTGAGGGAGAATTCAATGCCTTCCCCGCCGATGCGCTCGATGGTGCAGTCCGCCGGTTCCAGTACGGTGCAGATCAGTCTGCCGCCGCCGTTTTCGATCACAAACTGCCGTTCTCCCAGCATCACCGGTTCGGTCTGGCAGTGGAGGTGGAACTGCTTGATGTAGTCTTCGCTTTTTGCGGTCAGTTCATCCCGGACGGTGAAGACGCCATGCTCCCCGGCTTTCGGCTCAAACCGCATGGAGCGCACATAGCTGTCGCAGGTTTCCCGGTAGGGTACGGTCAGATCCCCCGTCACCTCCACCAGATCCTCCGATTCCCTGTGGGACAGCACCACGCCCCGGCAGTAGTCCCGTTCCATGGTCTCCAGATCCGGCACCTCATAGCTGGCGTTCAGGATCAGCTGTCCCCCGTCGTATACGGCATCCGGTCTGCCCCAGAAGGGAATGGTGGTGCCGATTTTCGCAGGGTCGGAGACCGTGATGCAGTTGTGGGCATAGGTGCGGTTCAGGTAGTTGTAGTGGTGCTCACAGCCGAACCAGTCGTAGTAGCCGCTGTCGGAAGCCAGAATGCCCTTGTAGTAAATCTCAAAATGGCCGCAGTCGTAATGGTCGTGGGCCGTGGAGAACCGCTCGCCGATTTTCAGGATCAGCATGGTGTCCCCGTCCTTGTACAGCGTGATGCCTGCCGGGGTACCGAAGTGCCGGGCTTTGGGCATGGATTCTGCCGGGCAGGGCGGCGTGAACCGGTTGCAGATCAGGAACACCGTGGGGGAAAGCATCCCTTCGCTGAAGGAACCGTCGGTGTAGTAGTCTCTGCCGTACTTGTCGGGCAGCAGGAATTTTTCGTGATAGTGGGTGAAGTAGTGGCTGCGGTATACCTCTTTCCCGGTCAGGGCCCCTGCAAAGAACATGGGTACTGTGGCGGGAGAGCGGTTGGTATAGCTGTTCTTGCCCTTGCTTTCGTTGAAGTCATCGGCAATGCGCATGTATTCTCCGTCCGGCCGCAGCAGGTAGAACAGAGACTCGCACACGTTTTCCAGATTTTCGTCGAAGACCTTCTCGCCGCTCATGGCCTCAAACAGCAGCTGGCACCATGCGGCAAAGCAGTACCGGTATCCCCCGTAGGCAGGCCCCTGCAGGTGATAGCGGGCTTTATAGAACAGTTCATAGGTGGGCACATATTCGTCAAAGATCCGTCCGGCGCAGAAATTGTATACGTCCGGCCGCTCATCATACACCGCAATGGCAAAGCTCATGCAGTCCCGCATCAGCTGGGCTTCCGCCGCATGGGATCCGATGGGCGACTGCTTCACGGGGGGATAGCCCATTTCCAGCGTTGCGGACAGAATGGCCTCGCAGTTTTCGATCATCTGCCATTTCTGTTCCTCCGTCATCCAGTGGTACAGCCAGTCGTAGCAGAGGGAGCAGGTGTGGACGATATGTCCTCCGAACCGGGCCCGCATCAGCTTGTCACTGTTGGGATCGAATCCGCCGGACAGCCGCAGCGCCACGCCGATCAGCATTTTCCCGGCCTCCGCATCGTCATCCAGCAGGGCTTTCAGTGCCTTGGCTTCCAGAGTGATGCAGACCAGACTGTGATAGGCGCCGGTAACAAGGGGCGTTTCCAGATCGGCAAAATCCATGGCGCAGAGTTTGTGCCACAGGGCAGTTTCCCTTTCGCATTCCGGCAGGGTCATGTTGGTACGGATCCGGTCAAAATCCTTCCGCCGCAGCAGGACACGGGGATGTTCGGCAGGGGGCGCGATCCGGGGCGGGGCATAAGGGGATGTAAGCATGGTAAAATTCTCCTGATAGATCGTCGGTTTGTGGTTCCATTATAGCAGGGAAAGGACAAAATTACAATGGGTTCCGCAAAAATTACAGAACAGTCAAAAAGATCCCATCCGGCGCAGAACCGAAACGGGATCTTTGCAATATTTCTGATCTCTGATTTCTTACTTCTTACTTTCCAGCTTAGCCTTTTCTCTTTCCGGCATGGGCTTTTCGGGAATTTCCCCGGCTTTTTCCAGAGCGATCTTGGTCAGCAGAGGCCCGATCAGTTCATACACCAGCACCGCAAAGAGGCAGATGTTCCGGATGATGGTACCGGGAGCGCCCAGACTCATGGCGGTCAGGGACATACCGAGGGATACACCGGCCTGGGGCAGCAGCGTGATCCCCAGATACTTCCGGATGGAGGGGGTACAGTGGGTGAAACCGGCGGAAATACTGGCGCCGATGATCTTCCCCAGAGAACGGAACAGGATGTATACCAGACCCACCAGAATGATGGCCCAGTCGGCAAATACGGCAAAGTCCAGATCGGAGCCGCTGAGTACGAAGAACAGCACCATCAGAGGGCCGGTCCAGCGGTCGATCCGTTCCATCAGCTCTTCCGAGAAGTCACACAGGTTGCAGAACACGGTACCCATGGCCATGCACACCAGCAGGGTGGAGAAGCCCACGGTCACCGGGCCGATGGTAAAGTGCAGCTGGGACAGGGCCACGGAAAGGAATACAAAGGTAACGGAAATGCTCAGACGCTTGCTGCGGGAATAGAAGAACTGTTCCGACCAGTGGAAGGCCAGCCCGATCAGCGCACCCAGCCCCAGAGAAGCCACCACTTCAATAATGGGATCCGCCAGAACGGAGATCATGTCCACATGTCCGCTATCCAGTGCCCGGGCAATCCCGAAGGATACGGCAAACACCACAAGCCCCACCATGTCGTCCAGTGCCACAACCGGCAGAAGCATCCTGGTCAGGGGACCTTCCGCCTTATACTGCTTGACAACCATCAGGGTAGCGGCAGGGGCAGTGGCGGTGGCAATGGCACCCAGGGTCAGCACGGCGGAAAGGGGCAGCTTGTCTGGCATGATCAGATGCAGCACAAACAGCGCAATATCCACAAATGCAGTAGCCACAAGTGCCTGAAAGATTGCAATGACAACGGCCTGTTTCCCGACTTTCTTCAGAGCTTCCAGACGGAATTCGTTCCCCATGGTGAAGGCAATGAAGCCCAGCGCCACGTCAGACAGAATTTTGAAGGATTCCACACTTTCCAGTGAGGTGAACCCGATCCCTTCGATGCCCAGCATCCCCAGGCAGAAGGGCCCGATGAGGATCCCCGCCACCAGATAGGCCGTTACGGCAGGCAGATTCCATTTTTTTGTCACACGGGACATCATCAGCCCGGCGAACAGTGCGATTGACAGTGCAAGCAGCGTCTGCATAATAAAGTCAATACCTCTCAATACGGCAAAATAGGCGAAGAACCAAATCCCCCGCCATTATAAAAGTATACGCCTTTCGGAACGGTTTTGCAAGGGAAGGAATGGGGAAAATAGGAAGAAAAAATGACGGCAATATGGCAAAAATGCACAAGAATATGGACAGACTGTACATGGACGAAAAAAGACCCGTCCGGGGAGACAGGTCTTTGGGATATTCCGTCTGCGGGAGGTCAGCCTTCCACTTTTTCCAGTCCTTCGTAGAACTTGTCGATGGTGTTGACGGCGGATTTTTCGTACTTGGCGTACCAGGAAGCAAAGTCAGAGGACTTGTTGGTGACTACCAGATTGCCCATGGTGTAGAACAGATCGTAGAAGCCTGGGGAGAAGCCGAAGTAGTTGCCTCCGATTTCATAGGCAATGGTATCGAACAGCAGCTCCAGCATATTCCGGGAGTCTTCGTCCCGCGCCATTTTCCCGGCCAGGGTCACATCATAGTATGCCGGGATGACTTCGTTGGCGCTTTCCCAGGACAGCAGTTCTATGGTTGCACCGACCATATCGGGATTGGAGATGGAATTGGGAACGCACATCAGACCGCCCCAGTCCTGAGAGATATAGTTTTTCTGTGCTTCGTCATACTTGGGGTAGGGCAGGATCCCTATATCGATTTCACAGTCACGGTACTGTTCGGCGATAGTAATGGCACCCAGACGGAACAGCAGCCGGCCGGTATCCATCTGGATCATGGATTCTTCCTTGTCATCCGGAGGAGTGGATACAACGCCGGGGATATTCATCAGGTTGTATACGGTTTCCACGATGCTGATGGTTTTTTCATTGTTCATGTCCAGAAAAATCTTCCCGTCGTCACCGGTACTGGTGATGAACTGATCGGCAGCAGTCATGAAGGAGATATACTTGGAAACTTCGTTGGAGGTTACGCCTACTACGTCGTCCATGGTGAACTGTCCGTCCCCGTTCAGATCCTGGGTTACGGAAACAGCCATGTCCACGAACTTGTCCAGCGTCCATTTGCCTTCGTATACCAGTTCATAGGGATTTTCCATACCGTTGTCCACGATCATTTCCTTGTTGAAGAAAATGGCGTAGGGACAGGGAATCATGAAATCGGAAATCCCGTAGTAGGTGTTGTTCCCCAGCCGGAGAACGTCCATCTGGGCACGGTTCCACCAGTCGGCTTCCAGATTCACATTGGGCAGGGTATCCAGATTGTAGATGTACCCGCCGGTTACCAGTTCGGAAACCCCCTGGATACAGTGCAGCAGGGACAGGGAGAAGGCATCGTCTCCCGCTGTCACCACGTTTTTGGTCTGGGTGACAACATCCACAATGGTACCCGTGTTGGTCTGGGTAACATCCACGTTCAGGTATTCCTCGGTCTTGATCATCCGGCTGTAGAGGGCATCGTTCATGGCATCCCCGGTAGCCTCTTCCGCAAAGAAGTAGAACTTATACCCCTGCCAGTCGGGATAGGCCATATTGAAGACAGCGCCGCCGAAATCCAGATCTTCCGGCAGAGCGTGCATGGCTCTGGTTTCTTCGGTTTCAGGGGCAGTTTCACCCTGTGCGGCGGTGTCGGCTGTGGTTTCCACATCGGCTGTATTTCCGCAGGCGGCCATGGACAGCAGCATAGCGGCCAGCAGCAGAGTTGCAGTAATCTTACGCATAACGGTTTCTCCTGTATACATTGGATTTCAATTTTATGGTTCATATTATACAACACAGATGTGAATAAAACATGAACGAAAAGGACGCGCAGTATAAAATGGTGGGAATTGCTGAAAAAACAGAAGGGAATTTGGACTGAATGCCGAAAGCAGACCTCTGCAGAAGAAAACAACCGCCTGCCGGAGATGACAAGCGGTCGGATAATTATGCAGAAATATGTTCCAGAATCCATCCGGTGATCCGTTCCATGGCTTTGTCGGCACATCCGCCGGCGTATTCGTGCAGCAGATCGTGTCTGGCACCCGGAAAAGTTTCCATGGACACCGGAACCCCGGCTTTTTCCATGGCACGGTATACCAGTGTCACCCCTTTGCCTCCGTCTCCCACAGGATCATCCCCGCCGGAGAGAAGCAGTACAGGTGTCTGCCGGTTCCAGTTGTCGTAGGCGGAAGCGCTGCCGGTACGCCGCATGGAGTCGAGCAGCTGATAAAACAGTCCTGCGGAAATGTCCCGGCGGCAGAGAGAGTCGGCCAGATACCCGTCCAGCTGTTCCCGGTCGGCGCAGAGCCAGTCGGATTGTGTGCGGTTGGGACGGAATTTCTGATTGTAGGTGCCGAAGGACAGCTGGCGCACAAGAGGGGTGGTTCCGTCAAACCCGGCTTTCCGGATCTGCGTTTTCACCACAGCCATCATGACGGAAAGTACTGCGCCCGGCTGCTGCCCTGTCCCCAGAATCACCGCCCCCGATACCGGATCGTCATACCGGTTCAGGTATTCCCGCAGCAGGAAGGAACCCAGCGAGAACCCCAGATGAAAGCGGGGCAGAGCGGGAAACCGTTCGGCAAGCATCCCGGAAAGCCGGTGCATATCGTCCAGTGCAGCCTCCCAGCCCGATTCCCCGAAGGAAGCGCAGGCAGGGTCTCCCGGGTTACTGGCGGGATTGTTCCCGTGTCCCCGCAGATCGGTTCCGCAGACAGCAATTCCATGTTCCGTCAGCATTTCCGCCAGTTTTTCATACCGGCCGATGTGCTCCGTCATGCCATGGGTAATCTGCAGCACAGCACGGACTTCTCCTTCCGGCAGCCACAGAACCCCGGGCAACTGTATACCGTCAGTGACAGACAGTGTAATCTGTTCGTCTTTCATATGTGTCTCCGGTCAGCCTTCGATTTTTTCCAGTTCCTTGTACACTTTTTCAATGGCAGTAACTGCCGTTTTTTCGTTCTTGGCGTAATAGGATGCGAAGTCTGTGGATTTGGAGCTGATGACAAGCTGATTCAGAGCAAAGAGATAGTTGTTGATCCCATTGGTGAAGCCGAAGTAGTTGCATCCCACTTCATAGGCAATGGTATCGAACAGAATGTCGATCATCCGGCGGGAATCCTCGTCCCGGGACAGCTTGCCGGCCAGCAGAACATCATAGTATGCCGGAATTACCGTGTCGCCGCTTTCATAGGCCAGCAGTTCCAGTACAGCCCCTACCATGTCCGGTTCCTGAATTACAGCGGGAACGCACATCAGACCGCCCCAGTCCATGGATACATAGTTTTCCTGTTCTTCGTCAAACTTGGGGTAGGGCAGGATTCCGATATCGGATTCGTATTCCCGGAACAGCACCGCATTGGCAATGGTGTCCAGACGGAACAGCAGACGGCCGGAGTCAAAGTCAAACTGGTTGATTTCCGGTTCTGCGGCAGGCAGGAAGATGGTACCGGGATTGTTGGCGGCTTTGTACATGGTTTCCACGATGGAATAGGTCTTTTCGGTATTGAAATCCAGCATAATTCTTCCGGCATCGTCACGGGAGGTGATAAACTGGTTGCAGCCGATGAGGAAGCTGGCATATTTGGAAACTTCCGGTGCACTCATGCCGTATATGTCTGCGTCTTCTGTATGCTGGCCGTCCCCGTTCAGATCCCGGGTGATTTCCACAGCCATATCGATCATGGTGTCCATGGTCCAGGTACCTTCATAGACCAGATCATAAGGATTGGCCATGCCGTTGTCTTCGATCATATCCTTGTTGAAGAAGATCGCATAGGGGCAGGGAATCATGTAATCGGAGATACCGAAATAGGTATTCTTGCCCAGCCGCAGTACATCCATCTGGGTACGGTTCCACCAGTCGGCCTGCATATCAATATAGGGCAGGGTGTCCAGATTGTACAGCATCCCGGTGGTAACAAGTTCGGATACCGCAGAGATGCAGTGCAGCAGAGTCATATCGTATACATCGTCCCCGGCAGTCACAGCTTTTTTGACAGCGGGTGCTACCTGGTTGATCTGGTCCGGCTGAGGTCCGCCGGAATCCTGCTGCGTGATGTCCACATTGAGATATTCCTCTACCCGGAGGGTACGGGTGAAGATGGCATCGTTCATGGCATCCCCGTTCTCTTCATCGGCAAAGAAATAAAACTGGTATCCCTGCCAGGTAGGATACAGGATATGGAAGTTTGCTCCTTCAAAATCGACTTCGGGAACCTGATGTTTCTGGCGTGTTTCCTCGGTTTCAGGGGCGGCTTCGGCTTGGACTGTACTGGTATCGGCAGTGTTTTCTTCTGTTGTGTCTGCATTTCCGCAGGCAGCCATAGACAGCAACATGGCGGCGAGCAGCAGAATGGCGGTGATTTTACGCATGTTGTTCCTCCTGATCGGGATATACTTGGTGTTTTGTCTGTAGTATATCATACAGATGTGAACATTCATGACGTAACAGGTGAACAGAAAATGAATGAAAAAACTATTTCTGTGCAGGGGCAGGCGTATCCGGCAGGCGGTAGATGTCTCTGTCCCGGGTCAGCTGCCCGCAGGCAATCATTTCCCGCCGGATGGTACAGTAGTCTTCGTGATATGCCAGAATCAGGCTGTTGATCTGTTCTTCCGTATAATCGGTCCCCGGCAGCAGCTCCCGGAGCATATGGGCAAAGATGATCTCCCGCTTTTTCCGCTGGGCAGGAATGGTGTGGAGCCGGCCGCCTTTGATGAAGTTTGCGAGGATCTCGTCCCGGTATTTCCGGTCGGCATCTCTGGTGTCCGGGTCGGCCCGGAGAAAGGATTCCAGCGGCAGGGATAAAATCTCCCGGTTCAGGGAATACATCTGGTAGAACTGTGTCCGGCGGCAGGTAACCACGCCCGCTTCCTCCATTTTTTTCAGGTGGTGGCAGGTGGTGGCGCTGGTCAGGTTCAGCCGGCTGGCAAGCAGTTCCACATAGCAGTCTTCCCGGTACAGCATGGCGGCAATGGCCAGACGGTTGGCATCCGCAAGGGCTTTGAGAATTGCAAGGGTTGCTTCCATTATACCTCCTCCTGCAGGGATGCCATGTAGTCTTCCCAGTATCCCACATCACAGGGCAGGCAGCCGTTTTCGTTCCACCATGCTTTCCATGCGGTAAGGATTTCACCCACTGTGGTCAGGATGACCCGGCAGGCGAAAATATCGTCGGGATGATCCGGAACGGTGTCGGCAGCTTCCGCGGCACGCAGATCCTGTTCATGCTTGTAGAAAAATGCGTTGTGGATCATATACAGGGTGTGGGCATAGGTGAGAAAGGCCCCCCGCTGTTCCTCCGGCAGGGCATCACAGGCCTCCCGGTAGTCTGCAAACAGCTCATGCACGGTTCCCCTCGGGTGATTGAAGACCCGGTTTGCCCACCAGTCGTGTTTTTCCTTCCCCTGCCTGCCGAAGTCGAATCCGCCGGGCCAGTGTGCGCAGACCCCCAGCATATTGTTGGCAATGGCGCAGGCTTTTTTCTCATATTTGTTTTCCTTCGGGATGGATGCCATATCCGCTTTCAGCCGGTCCAGCCGTTCTTTTGCGATGGCGGACATGGCTTCTTTGGTTTCCTGTACGGTGACAGACATTGTGTAGTCCTCCTTTTGATTAGATGAAATTCTAATTGGATTGAGGACAGTATAGCACAGATGAGCTTGTCTGTCAATAGTATTTAGAAAAAATTCTAAATAAAACTTAGGTGTTTTGGGGCAAGTGTGATGGATCTGTTTGCACGGCGGCAGCGTTTATTATTTTCTTTTGTTTCTGCTTACAGCGGGTTCATTGGTACGATGCTTTTTAGAAGGGGGATTTTGATGTTTCTTTCGCCTGACAGCGGTTTAGTAATCTCTATGCCCATAGAGGGGGTGTCCTTCCGGACGGGACTCAGAGGACAAGGGAGGGGTGAAATTGTCGCTCAGGTGCCGCGTCATCCCCCATACCCTGCCCTCCGAGACCTCCCACCCCTCCCCCCTTAACTGGGCTGGTTTGGGTGCGTAGCCATATTCTTAGGAAGGTTGTAGGGTAT
>JAFQGY010000241.1 GCA_017415325.1 Clostridia bacterium | reverse complement strand
GCCCACTCTGGTTTCCTTTGCCGTGACCTCCGACAAGCTGTCCGACGTTACCACCCCCGAATTCAAGGCTGCAGGTCATAAGGTGTACTGGTTCCGTCCCGCATACGACGAAAACGGTCTGCCGGAAACCGCTTCCCTGCTGGCTCTGTTTGACAAGATCAACGGATTTGTGAAGTCCGGCAAGGCTGCTGCTATCTATACCCCCGGTTTCGGCGGCGCTGCAGAAGCTGTCATGAAGATGGCATTCGGGAACCGGATCGGCTTTGCGGTGGATCCTGCGGTTTCTCTTGCCGATCTGTTCGGCTACAGCTACGGTTCCTTCATCGTGGAAGCTGCCGAAGATCTGTGCTGCGGTACTCTGCTGGGCAGCACTACCGATGCCTATGCACTGACCTATGGCGACACCAAGCTGTGCCTGTGTGATCTGTACAATACCTACTGTGGCAAGCTGGAAAGCGTGTATCCCACCGATACCAAGAAGCCTGACACCACCAAAGTTGAAAATATCTGCGCTCCCGCGGTTTCCCGTGTTTATTCCAGCCAAACCTTTGCCAAGCCCAGAGTGCTGATTCCTGCATTCCCGGGTACCAACTGCGAATTTGATACCGCCAAGGCTCTGGAAAATGCCGGATTTGCTCCCGAAATCGTGGTAATCCGGAACCTGACCAGTGCTGCGGTTGCCGATTCTGTGGCGTACTTTGCTGACAAGCTGCCCCAGACCCAGGTGATCTTTGTTCCCGGCGGGTTCTCCGGCGGTGACGAACCGGACGGCTCCGGTAAGTTCATCACGGCATTCTTCCGCAACGGTATCATCAAGGAACGCACCAATGAAATGCTGAAGGTTCGGGAAGGCCTGATGTGCGGGATCTGCAACGGGTTCCAGGCCATCGTAAAGCTGGGGCTGGTTCCCTTCGGTGAAATCGTGGATACCGATGAAAACTGCCCGACGCTGACCTTCAACACCATTGGCCGTCACCAGTCCCGGATCGTCCGTACCCGGATCGCTTCCAACAAGTCTCCCTGGCTGGCCGGTACCGAAGTCGGTGAGGTATACAATGTAGCCATTTCCCACGGGGAAGGCCGTTTCATTGCCCCCCAGAATGTACTGGAAGATCTGGTGAAGAACGGTCAGGTTGCTACTCAGTATGTGGATCTGGAAGGCAACGCTACCATGGACATGGACTTCAACCCCAATGGTTCCCTGCTGGCCATCGAAGGGATCACTTCTCCTGACGGACGTGTTCTCGGGAAGATGGGTCACACCGAACGCTGGAACGACGGTCTGTACAAGAACGTACCCGGCAACTATGATCCCAAGCTGTTTGCTTCCGCAAGAGCTTACTTTGGTTAATATTATTTGACATGCAAAAAATCCATACCGGAAGGAACCATTCCCTCTGGTATGGATTTTCTTTTTTCATCGTTCAGACCGCAAGATTCCGTAATACGCTGCATCGCAGATCCCCTGATTGTTATAGTCGGACTGCCGCAGGGTACCTTCGTACTGCATACCGCATTTACGCATGACCGCACCGGAATGGGGATTGCGCGGATCGTGGCGGGCTTCGATGCGGTTCACGCCAACGGTATCAAACAGATAGTCCATCACTGCCTGCAGGGCTTCCGACATAATCCCCTGATGCCACCACGCCCTGCCAATACAGTAGCCGATATGCATACTTTCCGTTTTTTCGTTCCTGTCCACCACGGCAATGTCTCCGATGGGTTCTTCACCGTTTGCCTTGACTGTGATAGCCCACTGGTAATGGTCGGTATTCCCGTATTCCTTCACCCAGCTTTCCGTCACGGCTCTGCTGACTTCCGGAGAATCGTGTGTGGGCCACATCAGATACTTGGTGACTTCCGGATCACTTGCCCAGTTCCGGTACATGGCGTCGGCATCTTCCGGACGGAATTGTCTCAGGAGCAGCCGTTCTGTCTCAATGGTCTGTGTACCGCAGTGATTCATAATTTGTTTCCTTTCTTTATTTTCTGTATATTTTCCTTTACACCGGAACATCTTCCGCCAGCCAGTGCCGGATCCGTTGGATGGGCCACTGTGCGCCGGGATACTCTGTCAGAAGTTCCAGCTCGTACAGCAGAGAGTAGATATTGATCCGCTTCTGCAGGTTCGGATGGGCAAACAGTTCCGGGACTTCTTCTCTGAGCCAGACGGTAATCTTCCCGTAGTCTTCCGGCTTTGTGTACGCATGATCTTCTTCGCTGGCATAGGTGAATGGATGTACCAGCATCCGATGCCATACGTCCAGCAAATATTCCCGGGGCGCAGCTTCCATCATTTCATAGTCGATGAGCCACAGCTTACCGGTTTCGTCTGCCAGAAGATTGTCAAAATGCAGATCACTGTACACCGGTACCAGCTCTGCATCGTTCAGAACACTGCTGTTGTCGGTGATATAGTTTCGTGCCGCTTCTGCCATATCGGCAGGAATACTGTCCGGGATGTCGGCGAGCCTGTCAAGCAGGGTGTCCAGTCTGGCAAGCTGTTCCATTTTCCAGTCGACAGGTACCCGGAAGCAGTTCGGCGTCGGGAAGGTCAGACTGCCCAGCTGCCGGATGATCGCACCTGTCTGGCGGATATACTCCCGTCTTGCCGCTTCGTCCACCCGGTACCACTGGTGAAACAGGCTGTTTCCATGGATCCGGCGGATGCAGATATAGTCGTCCCCTGCTCCCAGCAGCTCCGGGGCATAGGACGGGCGAACATCCCGGTAGATCCATTTTTCGATTGCCGCACCGGATGTGCAGTCTTTGCCGTAGATTTTCACCGCCGCCGTATCTGTCAGCCATACTGTATTGCGGAATCCGGCGTCCGCTTTCACAAGGCCATTGCCGCTGAGATGATGTCTTTCCAGAATCTGCCGGATATATGCTGTATCTTTCTGCATCACTTGCACCTTCTTTCGGGAGGAATGGTATTATCATAACAGATATGGTGATATTTGTCAAGTACAAAAAAATCCCCGCAGTCCCGGGGGTACCGGAATTACGGGGAATGGGAAACGATTTCTGGAACTCAATTCAGACTGTCTTCCAGCTTGGTGTATTCTTCAATGATCTTGACGTATTCGGTTTCTGCCTTCTTGATCTGAGAAGCATATTCGGATTCGGTATTGTTGGAGTTCTTGGATACCAGTCTCTGGATGGAGAAGGCAATACCGGTGTCGTACATGTACCCGAAGTCAAATACACGGCAGCCCATCAGCAGGTCCAGCATTTCTGCGGATTCTGCGTCACGGGAGTAACGGTTCTTCAGAGCGGTGTCATAATATGCGGGAACAACCTGCTTGTAGGTTTCTGCATTCAGAGCTTCGATGATGATGGAAGTTCTTTCGGGGTCAGAAATCGTAATCGGAACCATCATAGTACCATGAGCGCCGTCTGCCATGGTGTAGTAGGAATCCTGATTGTCGTCATACTTGGGATACGGAATGATGGAGAAATTGAATTCCAGATCGCCATACCCGGTAGCACTGCTGAACAGACCTGTGTAGCACAGCAGGTTGCCGGCCTTCCATGTATCGCCGCCGGATCCCCAGCCTTCTGTCAGACCACCGATGGATTCCCAGTACAGAGCATTCAGCTTTACAACAATGTCGTGTGCTTTTTCACGGTTCTGAGACAGATACGGCAGACCGTTTTCGTCCAGAGATGCAACAGGGTTGTCAAAAGCATACTGATAAGTAACAACCGCACTGTACGGGTCACCGGAGATAGCCAGTCTGTCACCAAAGTCCTTGATCCCGTCGGCATTCAGGTCTACGTATACAGTGTCTGCCAGCATCTTCAGATAGTCGTAATTCCAACGGCCATCCTTGACGACATCAAAGATATTTTCAAAATCATATTCTGCAGCAATGTCCTGGTTGTAGTACATACAATAGGTGAAACGCAGAACATCCAGACAGAATTCGCCGATCATGGCATATGCGTGACCGTTTACGGACAGAGCTTCTGCGGCGTTACCGATGTACCAGGGCTGGGTCAGATCCACATACGGCAGCTGGGTGTACAAGTCCATATAGAT
>JAFQGY010000240.1 GCA_017415325.1 Clostridia bacterium | reverse complement strand
AGTCGGGGAACATCTTGGTGTTGGCAGTCCACAGAAGCTGGGCGCCGTTCTGCAGCAGATAACTCATGCCGATGGCTGTGATCAGAACTGCCAGAGACGGTGCGGAACGGAGGGGCTTGTACGCCAGCCGTTCGATCACGATCCCCAGAGCGGTGCAGACCACCATGGCGGCCAGAATGGAAACAATACCGGGCAGACCCAGCTTGGATGTCACAAGGAACGAGATGTACGCCCCAATCATGATGACGTCCCCATGGGCAAAGTTCAGCATCTTGGCGATCCCGTACACCATTGTATACCCCAGCGCGATGATGGCGTACACACTGCCCAGGCTGATGCCATTGATGAGATAATTGAGAAATGTCACCGGAAACCTCCTGATTTATGATTGCAACACAAGGAAAGGAGGGCTTTTTGGGTCCCTCCTTCGTGGTTTGTCTTCTCTCTATGGATTACATACCGACGTAAACGCCGTCCTTGATAACCATACCCTTGGGAGCCTTGGAAACTTCCCCGGTAGCAGACCACTGCATGCCTTCACCGGTCAGACCGTTTACAGCAAAGGTGGGATCGGTAAAGATAGCGGTGAGCTTAGCGCAGGCATCGGCAGCGGCGGTAGCACCGTCAATACCGGCCAGCTTGCAGGCTTCATATACAGCGTATACACAGTCATAAGCGTCAGCGGCGAACTGGTTCGGAATGTCGCCGTGCTTTTCCTTGTAGGTGGAAACAAACTTCTGGGTGCGTTCGTCATCTGCGTCTGCAACGAAGGGAGTCAGCAGCATAACGCCTTCTGCCAGAGAGGTGTCAAAGCCTTCTACAGTCAGGATACCGTCCATACCGTCCACGCCGAAGAACTTGGGAGCGTAGCCCATGGAGTTGGCCTGGGACAGAATCAGGGATGCGGGAGTGTAGTAGATGGGCAGGAAGATCAGGTCAGCACCGGCGTTCTTGGCTTCGGTCAGCTGTACGTTGAAGTCGTTGTCAGTGTCATCAGTAAAGTTGGTTACACTTACAATGTTCATGCCCAGTTCATCAGCCTTGGCCATGAACTTTTCGTAAATCCCGGTGGAGTAAACGTCAGAGCTGTTGTAGATTACGGCAATCTTGGTGCCCAGCTTCTGGTCGTTGATGTACTCTGCGGATGCCAGACCCTGGTTGGGGTCGGTGAAGCACAGCTGGAATACGTTGTCCTTTCTGGGAATGGCAACGGTACCGGAAGCATCCGGGAAGCCGCCCAGAACGTCAGTAGAGGAAGCGGAGGGAGTCAGGGTGAAGATATTGTCTGCATCGGCTTCACTGGAAACGGCGATACAGGGAGCGGTGGTAACGGTACCAACCAGAATCTGCATACCCCAGTCCTTCAGGTTGTTGTAGGCATTAACGGCTTTTTCAGCGTCATGAGCGTCGTCCTGGAAGTTCAGTTCGAACTGGAGGCCGCCCAGCGCATTGATTTCTTCCACGGCGATTTCCGCACCGTACTTTACAGCAGTACCATAAATGGCAGCGTCACCGGTCAGAGGGCCGATACCGCCAAGAGAGATCTTATCGGGGCTGGCTTTTGCACCGCAGCCTGTGAAAGCAGCAGCACAGGTAACCATCATCAGTACAGCAAGAGCTGCAGAAAGGAACTTTTTCATACTTTGTCACCTTCATTTTGAAATTTCAAGTATCGGGAAATATGGCAGAATACAATACTCCCGAATACTTATAGTCATACTATACTCGCCATCTGCCCGCAAGTCAAGTATTTTTTACTTATGAATCCATAAAATTCTCTTATGTTCATGAAATCCGCTGTATTCACATGACAATCCCGGCAGGATTATGGTTATTTTTTACATCTGCTAAAAATATAATACAGCATATTTCCATTTTCTATTTACTTTTTCGTTTTGGGCTTGCAACTTCCTCCGGAATATGGTACAATGCAAACAGAATTCTATCATACAGGAGGGTATCATGCAGACTTTACATGTACATACAGACCGCAGGCATCTGGAAACCGCGGACGGAAACCGGCTTTATCTGATCGGAGATACCGCATGGGAGCTGTTCCACGCGCTGAACAGAGAGGAAGCCTCCTTTTATCTGCGCACCAGAGCCTCCCAGGGATACAATATGATCCAGGCAGTGGTACTGGCGGAGCTGGACGGACTGGAAACCCCCAATGCCCTTGGAAGCTTTCCGCTGCACAGAAACAAAAACGGACAGTGGGATCCCGCCCTGCCGGACACGGACGGGGAATACAGCTATTTCGACCATGTGGAATTCATCGTTTCCCTGGCGGAGGAGCTGGGACTGTACATCGGAATGCTGCCCACCTGGGGAGACAAGTACAACCGTCTCTGGGGCAAGGGACCGGAAGTGTTTACGGAGGAAAACGCCTTTGCATACGGCCGGTTTCTGGGAGAGCGGTTCCGGCATCACAACAATCTGCTGTGGATTCTCGGCGGCGACCGTCCGCTGACTGAGGAATCACACCACAGAATCATCGACGCCATGGCCCATGGTCTGAAAGCGGGAGACGGCGGCAAGTTCCTGATGACGTTCCACCCCTGCGGCGCACAGTCTTCCTCGGCATATGTCCACGGACGGGACTGGCTGGATTTCCACATGATGCAGTCCGGACACGGATCTCCCTCGCCCTGGTGCTTCGACATGATGGCGGCGGACTACGGCAGAGAGGACTGGATTCCTGTCATGGACGGTGAACCCTGCTATGAGGACCATCCCATAAACTTCCAGCCCGAAAAAGGATATTATGATGCGTATGACGTACGGCGGGCGGCTTTCTGGAATCTGTTCGGCGGCGCCTGCGGGAATACCTACGGCCACCACAGCATCTGGCAGATGAAGCGGGAGCCCGAACCCTACTGTCCCAATACCTGGCAGGTGGCTCTGTTCCGTCCCGGTGCCCAGTGGATCCGGATCTACCGGGATTTTATCCGGGATCATGACCTGACGGGACTGCGGCCGGTATATGACATCGTGGAGGGAAATACCCATGACTGCAACTATGTGGCCGGGATGGTTTCCGACAAGACGGCTTACCTGTACATCCCCTGCGGTCTGGGAGGGCGGCTGAACCGGGATGCCCTGCCCTTCACGCCTACAGAAGCGGTGCTCTTTGAACCTGCCTCGGGAATCTGCAGCCCTGCAGCGGTACATCTTGCCGAAGACGGCAGCTTCTCGATTCCCGGACGGGCCTGCGGCAGAGGGATGGATGCGGTGGTGATCCTGCGCTGATATGAATATCACCGAAATTGTTACCTATACTGTACCTCCGCAGTCCCGCCGCAGAGAGGAGCTCTCCGTCTGCAATGTGTTTTTCTGCCTGCTGGTACTGTTCATCCACACCATTGCGGAACCGGTGGACGGGTATCTGCGGGAAAGCCTGCCCTACTTTTTTGCGGTGGGATTCTGGCGGCTTTCTTCCTTTGTGGTGCAGGGATACTTTTTCCTCAGCGGCATCAAGCTGTTTCTGGGAAGAAAGAAAGAGTCTGCCGGCCGGTTCTATCTGGGACGGCTCCGGCGGGTGCTGCTGCCTTATGCTGCGGTGTTCTGTCTCTTTGCGCTGTACTTTGTGCTGACCGGTGCCCTGAAACTGACGGCAGGTGATTTTCTCTGGAATCTGCTTACCGGAAAGCTCTGCGGACACTTTTACTATGTGATCCTGATCCTGCAGTTCTATCTGCTGACACCCTTTCTGCAGCGGATGCTCCCCAAAACCGATCCGGTGCTCGGGTGCATTACTTCTCTGCTGGTCATGGTGCTCTGCAAGCTGTACCTGCCGGATGGGATTGCGCTTCTGACAGGGCAGCCTTTTGGGGACAACGGACTGCTTTTCACCTCCTACCTGTTCTACTTTATCGCCGGGGCATACTGCGGGCTGGCCTATGACCGCTTCCGGATTCTGCTGGACCGGTACCGACTCTCTCTGCTCATCACATGGGCACTACTGGGTGCGGTCAACTGGATTTTCATCTGGCTGAACGGCAGAGGAATTTACTATGCCCCCTGGCTGGAGGTTTTCCATGTGCTGTACTGCATATATGCCATTATGGGTTCCCTCAGTCTCGGATATCTTCTGCGGGAGAAAAAGCCGTTTCAGACAAAATTCTTCCGTCTGGCGGACAAGTGGTCCTATCATGTGTATCTGATTCATCCGCTGGTGATTTTTGCGGGAAATAGCATCTTCTATAGGCTGGGACTGCAGTCTCTGACACTCCGGTTCGGTCTGCGGGCTCTGCTGGTATACGGCAGTATGGCGCTGCTTGTATGGCTGCTGGGGAATCTGCCGAAAATACATAAGAACAAAAAGGCATAAAACAAGCTGCATCTCTCCGGGAATCCGGGAAAGGTGCAGCTTTTCTTACAGTTGGATTTCCATATATCCGCAGGTAAACGGAAAGAACTCAAATTTCTGCGTACCGGTATGCACAAACCCAAAGGATTCATACCAGCGGCGCAGTTTTTGGTTTTCTTCCACAATTCCGATCCGCACGGCAGCCCCTCCGGCATTCCGAGCCATATCCAGACAATCTTCCAGCAGGGTTTTCCCGATCATCCGGTGCCGGAAAGCCGGATGCACACAGAGATTGTTCAATTCCCATATGTCTTCCTGCAGACAGTGCAGTAAATAGTACCCTGCAATCCGTCCATTTTCCGCAAACACCCGCATGATTCGTCCTTCCCTTGTCATCTGCCATGTCAGTCGTTCGGCTGTGGTGGCAAAAGCGGTAAACCGGGGAGCATTTTCCGGTGTAAAGCCGAATTCTTCTGCCACAGTGGCAAAGGACTCCCGGATCAGTCCTGCACAAAGAGGAATTTCTTCCACGGTGATATTGCGGATCATACTGTAATTCCTTTTCCTGTAAAAATAATGACTCATTTTAGCATATTCCGGTACTTTTGTCAAGAGAAAGCAAAAACATTGCCAGGAAACTTGCAAAAACACGGCTTCTGTGCTATACTGTTCCAAAGACTATTACCTTACGAACAGGAGAAAAGATATGCTTACACTGGAACGGGCAAAAGAGCTGCTGGCTGCCACAACAACAGTAGAACACCTTATTCTGCATGCCAAAAATGTCATGGCGGCCATGGGCGGGATGGCAAAACACTTCGGGGAGGATCCGGCACACTGGATGGCTGTCGGGTATCTGCACGACTATGATTACCAGCAGTATCCGGAAGAGCATCTGCAGCATACCGAGCAGCCTCTGCTGGATGCGGGACTGGATGCGGCGGAAGTGCGGGCCATTCTGGCACACGGCTGGGGGATCTGCAGCGATGTGGAGCCGGTGACACTTATGGAAAAATCTCTGTATACGGTGGATGAGCTGACCGGGATCATTCAGGCGGCGGCAAGAATGCGTCCGGCCGGGATCACCGACATGGAAATCTCCAGTTTCATGAAAAAATTCAAGGACAAAAAGTTCGCCGCAGGATGTGACCGGGAACTGATCCAAAAGGGCTGCGGCATGCTGGGCATGGAAGTAAAGGAGGCGGCGGCAGTCTGCATTGATGCCATGCGGGAATATGCGGACGAACTGCAGCTGGGAGCAAAGGAAGGCTGAGCTGCCGATAAAAACAAAAAACAAAACTTTTTTTCAAAAACCTCTTGACTTTATTGTGGTGAAGTGTTAAAATATGCCCATCAAATGCGTTTGAACAGGAACAAGTACGTTTGGACGGAACTTTCAGAGAGCTGCCGGGTGGTGTGAGACAGCAGGGAAGACCAGACCGAATACCTCCTGCAAGCAGTGCACCGAACGAAGCGGCGGTCTTGACGAATCCGGTCTTTCAGTAGGCTGCAACGGGTGTTCCCGTCACAGAACCGGAGTGTTGACTGACACTCTCAAAGGCCGCAATCGTGAGAACGCGGTAAACTGAGGTGGTACCACGGGTAGTTTCTCGTCCTCTGTATTCCCAACCAGGATACGGAGGACGTTTTTGTTTCTCCTCCGGTCTTCCAAAAACACCACAGGAGGTAAAATCTCATGACTACACCCCAACTCTACACCATTGTTGCTCTCTGTATTTACGCGATAGCAATGGCTTTCATCGGCTGCATCAGCTACGGGAAATCCAAAACCCTTGACGGATTCCTGATCGGCGGCAGAAACATCGGTGCATGGGCAACCGCCTTTGCATACGGTACAACCTACTTCTCCGCAGTTGTTTTCGTCGGATACGCCGGACAGCACGGCTGGAACATCGGGATCGGCGCCCTGTGGATCGGTGTCGGCAATGCGGTTCTGGGCTGTCTTCTGTCTTGGCTTCTGTTTGCCAACCGCACCAGAAAAATGACAAAAAAGCTCCAGGCAAAGACCATGCCGGAATACTTTGAAAAAAGATACGGTTCCAAAGGCATGAAAATCCTGTCCGCTGTGATTATCTTTGTATTCCTGGTTCCCTACTCTGCAGCTGTATACAAGGGACTCGGTTCTCTGTTCAGCGCCATCTTCCCCGGTGTGGAAACCTGGGTCTGGATGCTCATCATCGCCTGCCTGACTGCCGTATATCTGGTGGCCGGCGGCTACATCGCCACAGCATACACCAATCTGGTACAGGGTATCGTTATGATTGCCGGTGTTGTCTGCCTGATCGTTGCCGTTCTGAACCACGACAGCGTGGGAGGTCTCGGCGGTCTGATCAAAAACCTCGGAAACTTCCAGTCCCTGCCGGATGATCCGAATCCCATCACCGGTGACCAGCTTACCAATATTTTCGGCGGTTCCTCCTTCCGGTTCCTTTGCTTCAACATCATGCTCACCAGCTTCGGTACCTGGGGGCTCCCGCAGATGATCGGTAAGTTCTATGCCATCAAGGACACTGCCGCCATCAAGCGCGGTACCATTATCTCCACTATTTTCTGTGTCATCATCGGCTGCGGCGCATACCTCATCGGCAGTACCTCCCGTCTGATTCTGAACGGTCAGCTGCCCGAAGGCGGCATCGATGCCATCATTCCCACTGTACTGCTGGAAGTGCTGGGCAGTGATACT
>JAFQGY010000239.1 GCA_017415325.1 Clostridia bacterium | reverse complement strand
GTCTGGGGGATTGCGTCCTCCTATATGCAGATTGACATAGCCGACATCAAAGACCAGAACGGCTACCGGATCACCGCACAGGACAGCACCGATCTGACACTGACCCTGCCCATGGAAAAGCTGCGGAAAATTGATCTGGAAAACCGTGTGGATCAGCCGGAGAGAAAGATTGTGGTGGCTGAATACGACACCGCCGTGGTCTGGCTGGAAGCGGTTTACGCCGTCCCGGACTACCCGGATCTTCTGTCCCTGCAGTTTGACATCACCAACAACCCGAAGAAAGCCGGAACCCTGCTGCTGCCCTACCGGCTGAATCCGGCGGACGGCACCTACACCAGCGGCGGTATGGGGGTGGACAAAACCGCCATCAGCGGAGAGCTGCAGTTTGCGGACGCGGTATCCGTCGCCAGCACCGGCCCCAGAGAAAAGTTCGGGATCTATCTGGACAGGGCAGCCTTTGAGGGCGCGGGAGACACGCTGGAGATTGTGGTAAAAAATATGATTGTGCTGGGATACGGGAAGGATAAATAATATAGAAAGCAGAGACAAGAGATTCGGACAGGGGCGCTGTATGCTGTGCACTTGTCTCTTGTTTTTCTTCTATTCTGTATATGAGATTTTTGCGGCATTCTGCCGGATTCTGTCACATTTATCACTTGTTTCCGCCTGTCTTTCTGTGATTTTTACACATTTTTCCGCCATCTGTTTACTTTTTCTTCTTATTCGCTTGACAAAATGATTTACTTATGATACAATACTAAAAGCGTTTGTAATGCTGCCGGGGGATAACTGTGCCTTCATGCAGCGTATACGCACAATATTTTATGGAGGAAAGACAATGAAAAAGTATCTCAGTCTCTTTCTGGCTCTGGTTATGATCCTTTCCGTAACCACTGCACTGACTTCCTGCGGTTCTTCCAACGTGGATTACAAGATCGGTATCATCACCGGTACTGTTTCTCAGGGTGAAGAAGAATACCAGGCTGCTGTAAACCTGAAGGAAGAATACGGTGACATGGTCATCACCGCTACCTACCCCGACAACTTCTCTACCGAAACCGAACAGGTTATCTCCACCTGCACCAACATGGCTGCTGACCCTGCCGTAAAGGCCATCGTATGGGTTCAGGCTGTTAACGGCACCACCGCCGCTATCCAGAAGGTGAAGGAAACCCGTGACGACATTCTGTTCATCACCGGTGTTTGCTCCGAAGACCCGGGCGTTATCGCTGCTGCTGCCGACATCTGCATGCTGGTAGACGAAATCTCCATGGGTACCACCATCATCGACCAGGCTTACGCTATGGGCGCCAAGACCTTTGTTCACGTTTCCTTTGAAAGACACCTGGGCTACGCTACCATCGCTGCCCGCCGTGACCTGTTTGAAGAAAACTGCAACAGACTGGGCATCACCTACGTGGAAGCTACCGCTCCCGACCCGACCGGCGACGCTGGTGTAACCGGTGCACAGGCATGGATCACCGAAAACATCAAGGTATACGTAGACAAGTACGGCAAGGACACTGCCTTCTTCTCCACCAACTGCTCTCTGCAGGCTCCTCTGATTCTGGAATGTGCTGAACTGGGTGCTATCTATCCTCAGCAGTGCTGCCCCTCTCCCTACCACGGTTATCCCTCTGCATTCAACATCTCCACTGAAGGCCACGAAGGCGACGTTCCCTATATGCTGGAACAGATCACCGAAGCTGTTGCAAGCTATGGCAATACCGGTCGTATGTCCACCTGGGAAGTTCCTGTGAACATGATGATGATCGAAGCCGGCTTCAACTACGCCCGCAAGTGGATCGAAGGCAAGATCACCGACAGATGCGACGAAGCTGCTCTGCTGGAAGAAATGAAGAAGATCGCAGGGGATGCTACCACCATCACCCACTACTCCGACTCTGCTGTTGGCGAACTGGACAACTTCTTCATGATCCTGTGCCCCTTCTACAACTTCTGATTGTAGAAACCGTAAGGATAGGCGTGTATATCAGAAAGGGGTATCCGCCATACTCTTTCAGGTAAACCATCGTTTGCCTGACATGACATTTTGAACATGTGCGCCTGTCGATTCCGCTATTCTGCTGATCGGCGGGCGCATTTGCGTATATATACAGCTATAGTTGCAGTTTTCTGTTCAAGTTCATGATTACCGTTCTGCACCGGCTGGATATATGAGTGCACAATAAACGAACTGGAGCGTATATGGAAACACAATATGTATTGAAGATGGACAACATCTCCAAGACGTACTTTGGAAACAAGGTACTGAAAGGCGTCCATCTCAGCGTGAAGCCCGGGGAAATCCACGCCCTCATGGGGGAAAACGGTGCCGGGAAATCCACGCTGATGAATATTCTGTTCGGTATGCCGGTGATCCACAACACGGGTGGCTTTGAAGGCACCATCGAGGTGGACGGTCAGCCGGTAACGATCGACAATCCCCAGAAGGCCATGGAACTGGGTATCGGGATGGTGCATCAGGAATTCATGCTGATCCCCGGATTCACCGCCGCCGAAAACATCAAGCTGGGCCGGGAAATCACGAATCCCAGCATCGCCAGCGCCGTGTTCGGCAAATCCATGGAAACCCTGGACAAGCCGAGAATGGCAGCAGATGCCAAAAAGGCTCTGGACACCATCGGTCTGAATATTCCCGAAGACACCATGGTACGTGGGCTGCCCGTCGGGTATATGCAGTTTATTGAAATCGCCCGGGAAATCGACAAGACCGGCGTGAGACTGCTGATCTTCGACGAACCCACCGCTGTACTGACCGAAAGCGAAGCCGACCGGCTGCTGGACACCATGCGTTCTCTGGCCGCCAGCGGCATTGCCATTATTTTCATCACCCACCGTATCGACGAAGTCATCAACGTCACCAACAGCCTGACCGTTCTCCGGGACGGTACCTTCGTAGACCGGGTGGAAACCAAAGACACCACCGCCGCCAGAATCGCAGAAATGATGATCGGCCGGAAGGTGGAAAAGCTGGTGGACGACACCGACGACACCCGCACCCTTTCCGACGACGACATCATGCTTTCTCTCCGGGACTTCACCGTAGACATGCCCGGGGAATCTGTCAGGGGCATTGATCTGGATCTGCGCCGGGGCGAAATCCTGGGGATCGGGGGACTTGCCGGCCAGGGGAAGATCGGTATCCCCAACGGGATCATGGGTCTGTACCATGCCGAAGGGAAAGCCGTGTTTGAAGGGGAAGAAATTGCTCTGGACAAGCTGGGCGACGCACTGCAGCGGGGGATCGCATTCGTATCCGAAGACCGCCGCGGCGTTGGTCTGCTGCTGGACGAATCCATTGAAGAAAACGTGGTCTTCACCGCCATGCAGGTGAACAAGGCCTTCACGAAGAATCTGGGCTTCTGCCGTCTGTACGACAAGAAAGCTGCAAAGACCCATGCGGAAGAGATGATCAAAACGCTGGACATCCGCTGCACCGGCCCCGAACAGTACGCAGGACGGCTCTCCGGCGGGAACCAGCAGAAAGTTTGCCTTGCCAGAGCCCTGACCACCCAGCCGAAACTGCTGATGGTATCGGAACCCACCCGTGGGATTGACATCGGCGCCAAGAAGCTGGTGCTGGAAATGCTGGTGAAGCTGAACCGGGAAACCGGCCTGACCATCATCATGGTAAGCTCTGAACTGAACGAACTGCGCAGCCTGTGCGACCGGATCGCCATCGTTTCCGACGGGAAGATCAGCCGTATTCTGGCACCGCAGGATTCCGACGCCGACTTCGGTCTGGCCATGTCCGGTTCCCAGGCCGGAAAAAACACTGAAAAGGGGGAGTAACAGATGACAAAGTTCAAGAAAATCATCAACGCCATCGGGCTGCCCCGACTGATCATCTGTCTGTTCTTCGGCGGGATTCTCCTGCTGGCGGCAGTCAATGATCTGAACATGACCTCCTACATCGGCAGTATCCTGAAATACTGGGGTATGTGGGGGATTCTGGTACTGGCCATGGTGCCCTCCATCAACTGCGGCATCGGTCCCAACTTCGGCGTCAGCCTGGGGATCGTCTGCGGGCTGCTGGGTTCCCTGCTGGCCATCGAGCTGGACATTGCCGGAAAGATCAACGCATCCGTTCCGGGTCTGGGTCCCTGGGTATCCATCCTGTTCGCCATTGCCTTCAGCGTAGTGGTGGCATGGTTCGTGGGCGTGGCATACGGGAAACTGCTGAACTGCGTAAAGGGTTCTGAAATGACCGTTACCACCTATGTAGGCTACTCCATCATCTATCTGATGTGCATCCTGTGGTTCCGTGCCCCCTTCTCCTCCGGGGAAATCAAGTGGCCCCTGGGCGGGATCGGCGTCCGCAACCAGGTCAGCATGGAAAGCAGCTTCGGCAGTCTGCTGAACAACGCCGGCGGCTTCTACATCGGCGGTGAAGAAGGCATTTACGTGCCCACCGGGATTCTGGTGTTCTTCTTCCTGTGCTGCTTCGCCATGTACATCTTCAACCAGTCCAAGACTGGTAAGGCCATCTCCGCTGTGGGTGTGAATCCCCAGTTTGCCAGAGCCTCCGGGATCAATGTGGACAAAATGCGGATCTACGGGATCTCCATTTCCACCGTGCTGGGTGCCGTTGGTATCATCATCTACACCCAGGGCTTCGGCTTCCTGCAGGCCTATGCGGCTCCTCTGGCCATGGGCTTCCAGTGCGTTGCGGCTGTACTCATCGGCGGCGCTACCACAGGCCGGGCCAAGATCAGCCATGTTATCCTGGGTACCTTCCTGTTCCAGGGGCTGCTGATCATGACGCCTCCCGTATCCAACCACCTGCTGGCCGGTACCGACATTTCCGATACCATGCGCCAGATCATTCAGAACGGCGTTATTCTCTATGCGCTGGCTCAGGCAAAAGGAGGTAATGAATAATGAATGAGAATCTGAACAAGAAGAGCTTCCTGGATATTGCCAAGCAGTTCGCATCGGATAACAAAGTCATTCTGATGTTTGTCCTGCTGAGCGTGGCCTGTATC
>JAFQGY010000238.1 GCA_017415325.1 Clostridia bacterium | reverse complement strand
GGCGTGTGCGGGATCCAGCACATACAGGTCATAGAACTGCTTGGCGCCTTCGGAACCGTACTTGAGCATGGTACCCATGGCGGTATCCCCGTCGATGTTGGCGTTTTCCCGCTTGATGTCGCTTTCCAGAGCAGAACGGAAGGTCAGGTCTTCAAAGGTCTTCATCAGGTGGGTGTTCATTTCCCGCACCTTGGTACGTTCCGCACGGTACAGAATGTATTCCTTGGCAGTACGAACATGTCCATGTTTTACCAAAATCCATTCAACGGTATCCTGGATAGCTTCCACGGAAGGAATTTCGCCGTCATCGGAATGTTCCTTGGACAGACGTACGGAAACTTCCTGGGCCAGTGCCAGGGCTTCCTTGTAATCACTCCCGCCTACAGCCTGTGCCGCACGGAAGATTGCGTTGGCAATTTTCTCCAGAGAGAAGGGGACCTCGCGCCCGTCCCGCTTTCGGATTTTGGTCAGCATAGTATTCCTCCATACCACTTGTGTGGTACTTTCTGATATGATAAAAAGGCAGTGCAAAAACCCCGGAATCCGCACGCGGAAAGGGGGCTCTTCACACTCTGTCGTTATGTGCCAATAAAAACACCACAACATATTGTGGTGTCGTGTTTCCAGTACTCATTACGTTGTATATTATAATCGATAAAGTGCTTTTTGTCAAGACCTGTTTGGAATAATAAGAGCCAAATTTCGCACCTCAAATTTATGGATTATGCCGTTTTTGTACTTTTTTGGGAAAAGCTATTGACAAGGGAAATTTTTTCGATATAACGGGAAAAAATGTTCGGAAAAGGGAGCCGGTTGTCAGAAATTGCACAAAAACAGTGGCAATTGCAACAAAATGAGGTGCGGAATTGGGAGATATCCGGTGTAATCAGGGGAGAAACAGATTGTTCTGCGCCATCAGTACAGCACAATCTTCAATCTTTTTGGCGGCTGCAGCAGACTGAAGGGCGAAAGATTCCGGCGAAAGCCTGGTCATTGTGCCGTATTCGTACACGGAATAGTTGGTCAGCAGGTTGTTGTGGGGCTTGTTGAAAAATACCTCGTTGGTGATGAAGGAACCGATGGACATATGGGTCTGTTCACAAACCATATTGGTTTCCGCCGTCAGCAGATTCTGACCGAACATGACGGTTTTCACTTCATTGATTCCCAGCAGACAGAGCAGTGTGGGGGTGATGTCGATGTGACCGCTGGCAATGGTGCAGGTTTCGGTGACACCGCTGCCGGGGATGTGCATGAGCAGGGGGACATTGAACACGTCATATATGGTGTAGCTGCGTCCCAGCATGGCGGAAACCTGCGAGGAAATCAGCGAATCCGCATTGGTAAGAGCATAATGGTCACCGTACAGTACAAAGACGGAATTGTCATACAGCCCTTCTTCCTTCAGCATGTCCAGCCATTCACCCAGTACCCTGTCCACATAGTTCACAGACTGGATGTACAGTCCGAACAGTGTGGCCTCATCTTCCGGTTTCAGGGTGATGCCCCGGTCTTTCAGCGGAATGGCATAGGGATGATGGGAAGAAACGGTGATGTAGAATGCATAGTACGGCTGCTCCCATGCGGTGAGATATTCCATGGACTGACGGAACATTTCCCTGTCGGATATACCCATGGGGAAGGGATCGTTCTGTTCCAGATCTTCCAGAGCCGTGTAGGAGTCAAAGCCCTGATAGGGATACGCTGCCCGGCGGTTCCAGAATTCTCCTTTGTAGTTGTGAAAAACATGGGCACCGCTGTAGCCGTTTTCCTTCAGCAGCCAGGGGAGACCGAAATACCCGTTGGCGGTGTACTTTACATAAGCCGCTTCCGATTCCGGTGCAAACAGGGAATTGTTCACGGTAAATTCCGCATCCGCCGTATTGCCGCCGCCGATCTGGTAGTAATGATTGGGAAAATACAGGGTGTCCTCCCGAAGCAGTGCATTCAGATTGGGGGTCAGCTCCTGTCCTTCGTAGTACGCGCCGATGACGAAATTCTGCAATGCTTCGATCTGCAAAATAAACACATTTCTCCCTTCAGCGATACCGAACCAGGGAGAATCGGAGTCGTCACGGAGGGTATAGAGAGACTTGTCCACGGGGGTGTCGTCATAGGCATTCCGGATGGTTTTCACAATGTCGGCCGTGTGGTAGCAGTACAGTTCATTGATCATGTATTCCGGACGGAACTGACCGAAGATGCTCCAGCCGGTCAGGATCAGCAGGCAGCACAGGACACAGGAAAATGCCATTGCAAGCTCTTTCCGGCGTTTCGGTTTCGAGGCGGCCGGCTGTTTTTTCCGGTTGAGAAAATACAGATACCACAGGGGAAAATCCAGGATCATGGCCATGTGTTTCCAGTTGATCAGCCTGGAGATGGTCTCGGAAATATCATCCAGCTGTCCCACCATGCCGATCTGTGCAATGCTGGGCAGCTTGACCACATAAGCGTAATACACACTGTCCACGCCCATGAAGAATCCTGCCAGAAAGTACAGTACAACAAAACCGATCTTTGCAGCAGAGGCGGAAATACAGCGCAGCAGACCGCATGTCAGGGTCAGAATGCCCAGTGTGGCAATACAAAAGGCAATTTCAAACCCTTTCAGATGAATCTGGCTGTAGAAAATATATGTTTTGAGCATCAGAAGCACTGTTGCCAGCAGATACAGGCCGTATCTCCGGACAAAGGCAGCGGGACGCGAGGTGTTCATGGTATACCATCCGATCTTTTACAGAATACAACATCTATTATACCACATTTCTCCATCCCAGAAAAGAGCAGGCTGAAAACTATTTATGAAGTTTCCGGCAGGTTTTGGCAATTTTTATGCAGTACACGGATACATGCGGAACTATACCGGCAATTTTTGTGCAGTTTTCCTTGTTTTTCTTGACAAATTTTCCTGTACATGCTACAATACTGGTAATAAATCCATGGAATACTGACATAAAAGGAGAATTCATATGGCAATCATCCGTTGTGAAATGAAACCTGTCGGCAGGATCAAAAAGCTTCATGGCGTAGGACAGCCTCCGTTTACCGGTGCGTCTTTCGGCATGTTCCGGTATCTGAAAGCGTTCGGCTGTCCCTTCTCCCGTCTTCATGATGTGCAGGGGGTATACGGCGGCGGACGGTGGGTGGATATCCCCAATCTGTTCCGGAATTTTGATGCCGATCCGGAAGACCCTGCCTCCTATGACTTTACTTTTACGGATCTGCTGATGCAGGCGCTGGTGGAGCACGGCGTGGAACCCTTCTTCCGGCTGGGCGTCACCATCGAAAACCAGTGTACGATCAAATCCTATCGCATCGACCCGCCGAAGGATCCGCTGAAATGGGCGAAGATCTGTGAAGGGGTGATCCGGCATTACAACGAAGGCTGGGCGGACGGGTTCCACATGAATATCCGGTACTGGGAAATCTGGAATGAACCGGACAATTCCCACAATCCGAAGGAAAATATGATGTGGACGGGTACCATGGAAGACTACTTTGCACTCTACGGTACGGCATCCAAATACCTGAAAGAGCGGTTCCCGGATATCAGAATCGGCGGGTTTGCCAGCTGCGGATTCTATGGTATGCATGCGGACCGAAACGATCCGAAAAATGCCAGAAATATCTATTACCTGGACTTTGCGGAGAAATTCTTGGAATATGTAAGAAACCACAACTGCCCGCTGGATTTCTTCTCCTGGCACAGCTATGGAAGCATTGAAAACACGGTGGAATATGTGGATTATGCCACAAAACTGCTGGAAAAATATGGATTTGGCGGTCTGGAACAGTCCCTGAACGAATGGAACTGCCAGCCGAATGCAAGAGGGACTGCAAAGCATGCCGCACTCACCGCCGGGATGATGCTGGCACTGCAGAACACCGCTATGGATACAGCCATGTTCTACGATGCCCGGTACGGTACCAGCATTTACGGCGGCATGTTCAATCCGCTGACCGGGGAACCCTTCAAAGCCTATTACAGCTTCATGGCCTTTGCGGAGCTGTACAAACGGGAAGTGCAGACGGAGCTGACGCTGGATATTCCCGGTGTATACGGACTGGCGGCGGGGTGTGAAGCGGATGGATGCATCGTGCTGGCCAATACAAATGCAGAGGATGTACCGGTCGCACTGGAACTGCCGGAGGGGGTACAGATCACCGGATGCCGGATTATTGACGGAAACCGTACATGGGAAGAAACAGAGTTTGCGGGTACGCTGTCCGGCGAATCCGTGGTATGCCTGTGGACAGGGAAGCTGTGAAAGCCCGGGAAAGAGTGAGGTGTCAGAAATGCTGCAGAATGTAACCCTTGAAATGAGTCTGAAACCGTTCCGGAAAACGGATCCCTCATCGGTGGCGGAAGTCTGCCGGGGTGTGTTTGAACAGTGGAAGCCGCTGGTGAAGGATGTGCCCTGTGTGTCGGTGATGCTGTGGTCGGCGGACGGAAGTGAGCTGCTGGACTACCGGGGAGAGATGGACACACCGTTCTCCTGGGCTATGTACATCGGCGGCGCCAACAACCGGGAAGCCAGTCACGCCAATGTGGATCCGGACAATCTGGGGCTCCACTCCCGCTGTTATCTGTTCTGCGAAGATCCGCCGACTATGACGTATGGAATTCTGCGGGACATTGTGGCGGCGCTGAAGAAAGCAGGGAAGGCAGTGCTTGGGGAAATGAAAACCATCCGTGTGGGCACCACCTTTGATCCGGGGCCGGAGTTTGCCAAGTCCGCTTTCAAGTACAGCCGCCATAACGAAATCTGCATGGGCAACGACATGGGCAGAGCCACCATGGTCTGTTCCTATGCCCGTCTGAAGGGGGACGACACTCCCTATGCCGCATACCCCAACGGGATCCCGGACGGTTTGCCCTTCGGTACCTTCTTCGGCGCCCAGACGGAACGGTTCCTGCAGGATATGGATTTTGACTATATCTGGCTGTCCAACGGACTGGGCTTCGGTAGAGAAACCTGGTCGGCATTGGGGGCGATCTTTGACGGAAAGCGGTTCCACGGGGATAAACTGGCCGGTGTGCGGCAGGATGTGGTGGATTTCTGGGACTACTTCCGGAAGGAATGTCCGGACTATCCCATCGAGACCCGCGGCACCAATATGTCCATGGGCATCGACTTTGCCACCGACGGCGTACCCCTGCGCACCATTTATGACGGAAACTACAATCTGCTGCCCCCGCCCAACTCCCCCTGGGCTGCCATCAACGGGGACTTCGGTCTGGAACTGATGGGGCATATGTCCAGAATCGCCGGACTGCCGAAAGACAGCGAAACGATCCGGCATCCGTACCTGTTCCGGTTCTATATCCATGACATCTGGTGGGCCAACTCCCCCTGGTACGACCGGTACAACAGCCAGCCCCACGATATTTATCTCCCCCTGAGCGTTGCCCGGATTGACAGCTGCGGCAAGGTGGAACCGCCCACGCACCTGAGCCTCTTGTCCATTGACAACTGCTTCGGAGAGCTGCCGGACGCCTGTGCCAACGAACCGATCCCCCATCTGCTGAAAGCGGTAAAGGATGCGCCGGACGACATTGCCCCCGTGGTGTGGGTGTACCCCTTTGACGAATACAATGCGGCGGAAACGGAAGAGGAGCTGGCGGAAATGTATGCCGGGGACTGGTTCATCCGGGGGGCGGTCAACGACGCTTCTCCCGTATCCATGGTGGTTTCCACGGACAACTTCTGCCGTCATGATCTGGCGCTGTATCAGAACAGCATTCTGGTGACCCCTGTGCCCAAAGCGGGCGGTGTCTTTGAAAAAAAGATTCTTGCATGGGCGAAAACCGGCGGCCGGGTGATCTTCTACGGCAATACCGCCAGAGCATCCGAAGCATTCCTGACACAGATGGGTCTGCACAATGACAGCACGCCTGTTGACGGAACGCTGTCTTTGACACTGGACGGGCAGGAAGCCGGGGAAATCAAAGTAAACGCCATTCTCTCCGGCGGCGGTCTTGTCACCCGGGGAACAGAGCAGGCAGTCTGGGCAAGTGCAGGCGGCAGGGCCATCGCATCCCGGAGAGACAATGCCATCTGGCTCCGGGGGATCGTGTCAAAGGAATATAATCTGAAGCCCGTCATCGGGGAAGGATTCCTGCGTATGGCACTGGACAGACTGGGCATACAGGTGCGGCTGGAAAAGCGGGACGGTGTGAAGCCGCCTGTGCTCATGACCCACCGGCACGACAATGCCTATATGTTCTCCGTGTATTCTCCTTCCACCACGGTGAAAACAAAGCTCCGGTATCCCTGGGGGGCGCCGGTACTGGACGGATACGAAACCATTCTGGAAGACGGATACGCCACATACCATTTCCCGAAAGCGGAACACCGGGAATGCAGAGTCTTTGTGGAACAGGCGGAAGGGATTGTGGGATGCATGGAAATTCCGCCGGTCAGCGCACAGTTCAGACGCCGGGTGGAAGTGACGGGGCTGGAAAACGCCACGGTACGGTTCTTTGCGGAAGACTACTGCAGGGACAATATTCAGGTTCTGCGCAACTCCCACAGGGACAACTACTTCCTCAGCGAACCCTTTGAAGGGGAATATGTTACAGAAGGCAATCTGACATACTACGAAGTGCGGAATGTCACCGGACGGATGACCTTCTCCATGCCCTTCCCGCCGGAAAAGATGCCGCCGCAGGAAATTCCGCCGGAAGAGTATTGATGAGATAAGAAATCAGAAGTAAGAGATAAGAAGTATGCACAAAAAATGCAGTATGCCTGACAGACAATTCTGTTGGGATACTGCATTTCTTTTGTGGTATTTATTTGGTAAACAGGATTTCCATGTCCAGGATGCCGGATGCATTGGTCTGGAAGTCTGCATATACCGACTGGCCGATGGCGGAGAGGGTGTATGCCTGTTCCCTGCCGTTTACGGTTACGCCGGATACCGTTTTGCCTTCCGGGATATAGATGTGTGCATCCACGGTTTCCGCCGGGGAGGTCAGGGTATAGCGCATACCGTCTTCTGCCCATATCCACCGCAGATCCACGGTGACATCGGTTTTTTCGTATCCAGTGATGTACCGCAGTTCCCGGTAGTGGGTCACGGGGAACCGGGGGGAGAAGCGGATCTTTCTGTAGCCCCAGTCCATGTCTTCAATGCCGGCCAGCCCTTCGTCTACCGCAGACAGCAGCGCCGCCGCACCCCATCCGCTGGGACCGCCGCCCTGGGGTTCTTCCGTTTTCGGGTCATACAGGAAATAGATGCTTCCGTCCCGTTCCAGCAGTTCCATGCACCGGGTGATGATGTCCCATCCATAGGCTTCGTACCCGCAGCGGAAGGCACCTTTGGCAAGTTCCCCTGCTGTGAAGGGCGAAATGGCGCCGTTGACATACTTCCCGGGTTTGTATCCGTTGAATTCCGGATAGGGCGGGTCGATGGAAAACCATTCGGCAAAGGTGTCTGTGGTTTCCCGTCGGGCTATGTATTCTTCGATAATGCTGCGGCTTTCTTCCGGTGTCAGAATATCCCGGTTCAGGGCATAGCTGTTGGAGAGGGAAAGCCGCCTGTCTTCCAGATCATCCGCACCGTTGTGGTTCAGGTGCACCATATGGGTGAAGAACTTTCCGTTCCAGAGATGCCGCATGATGTTTTCCCGCAGTCTGGCCGCCCGGTCTTCCCATACCATCGCTTTGTATTCGTACCCCAGTCTGCGGTTCATCCATGCCAGAATGCACATGGCCTGATATACCCCGGTGTTGTCGCCGTGGTGCAGGGACATGGGCGTGTCCTCTTCAATCTTCCGGTTGGTGCCGGGCCTGCCGTAGGCGAAATCCCATGTGTCGATGGTGAATCCCCGTTTGCACAGGCCGTAGTCCGGATCCCATCTGTCCGGAGAGGAGGTCATGTAGTCGATCCCTTTCTCCAGCTTCGGCAGAATGCATTCCAGCCATACGGTATTTCCAGTTACCCGGAACACCTGCAGGGCACCTTCCACCACCAGATACTCAATGTCCGATTCGATTTCCAGCCGTACCAGCGCAAGATTGTCCTCGTTGTAGATCACTCTGCTTTCCGGGGAAACAAACTGCCAGTGCCCGTCGTCCAGCTGCTTGATCAGCTCAAAGAACATTCCGTCCTCTCTCTGGGTGTCAATGATGAAATCCAGAAAGGAACGGATATCGTATTCCCAGTGCTTGAAGGCTTTCATCTGATGCACATGATCCCGGATCCAGTTCAGGGAGCAGGCCAGTTTTTTGCCGTCGATGAATACCAGCCGCCGGTCATCCGCAATGATGTTGTGGAGCTGATGCAGGAATTCGCCCAGCCGGTAATCGGTGGTGGTCAGAAGTCCCGGCATCACCAGCTCCCAGTTGTTGTAGGTACCGTTGTTTTTTCCGCCCACATGCATGGCAGGCAGTTTGTTCCGATAGGGGATCATGGATGTATCCTCCGATTGTATATAGTTTTCATGGTATGATGTCCTGTTCAGTCCGGCACAATGTCCACCACCACCAGTTCCGGCCGGTTGAACACCCGCGGCAGATCATTTTTGCAGAGTCCCCGGCTTACGATCATGGTGGTGTCGTCCAGAGCATACTTTCCTCCCGCATATTTGGGGAAATACCCCTGGTTGGGGGCAAACAGTCCGTTCAGCAGCAGGGGAATCCGTATCTGCCCCCCATGTGCGTGACCGGACAATACCAGATCAAAGGGAGACGCACTGTACTCCATGGTTTTTTCCGGTCTGTGGGACAGAAGAATATGAAAAAAGGGACTGGCGGCTGTGGTTTCCTGTACCATGGCAAGCTGGCCGTACCATGTATCCGGATCCGGTGTGCCGGGAGTACCTTCGTCAAGGAATCCCGTGGGATCGTCGATACCGCTGACAGTAATGGTCTGGCTGCCCAGGTGCAGATTGGCAGTGTCTCCCGCCAGAACGGTCACACCATAGGAGGCCAGCAGTGCATTCAGAATGGTTACTTCATCCGACCAGTGTTCATGGTTCCCGGTGACATAGTAGCAGGGATATATGTCCGCAATGCCGTCCAGCAGATCCATGGTGCCCTGATGGGAGGTTTTGTCATCGAATATATCTCCCGCCATACAGATAAAATCCGGTTTTGCTTTATGGATGGCACGGATCAGCTGTTCCTGTTCTTCCCCGTAATAACAGCTGTGCAGGTCGGTCAGCAGTACCAGCCGGACGGGTTCTGTAACTTTGTCCGTTTCGATGGTATACCTAACGGTACGCAGGGCTTCGGAAAAGGCAAGCAGAAACAGAAGCAGAAAGCAGACAAGCACCAGAAGGGGGATATACCATTTCCGGCGCTTTTGGGGGACTTTGGTCATAGGTTCTCCTGTAGGTGATAAACTGTGTACTATAGTATATGGAAAAACGCTCCGGTTCAGACAGGTTTTACACTGACTTCTCCGGAAGAAATATGCTGCAGCGTACCGTCATCCATCCGGATCATCAGCCGGAAGTCCCGGTCCACATCCAGACAGATTCCGGCTCCGGTATGCCCTCCCCAGAGTACCTGTACAGGACGGTTCCGCAGAAAAAGTCTGTCCCGGTACCCGTCATAAAAGGGTTTCTCCGTCAGTATGGGATACCAGTCGAAAAAGCGGTTCACAATCTCTGCCGCCAGCTTGGGACGCAGATCTTCCGCAGTGCTGCTTCCGAATACTGATGCGGCAATGGATTCCAGTTCTTTGGGGAAGTTTCCGTCCGGGGCAGTGATGTTTACCCCGATGCCCAGTACCGCATACCGCAGTGCATCTCCGGCAGGGGAAAACGCTGCTTCCGTCAGAATGCCGCAGACCTTTTTGCCGTCCAGATATACATCATTGACCCACTTGATGCCGGCAGCTCTTCCGGACAGGGTTTCGATGGCTTCACTGACGCAGACCGCCGCACAGGTGGTGATGGACAGGGCTTCTTCCGGCGGGATGGCGGGCCGCAGCAGCAGGCTCATATACAGCCCTGTGTTCTGCGGGGAGAAAAACGACCGTCCCATTCGTCCACGGCCTGCGGTCTGGGAACCGGCGATGACCAGAGTGCCTTCCGGGGCGCCCGCTTCCGCCAGTGCCTTGCAGCGTGTATTGGTAGAGTCGGTGACATCGTACAGTATCACATCCGGCAGGGGATGGCACAGGTGGGCGGATATGGCGTCTGAAGTGAACATAGGCAATCCTTTTCAGGCAGTGAGATGGGAAATGTCGGACAAAACGACAGATTCTTTGGTACAGTATACCATATTTTACAGGCATGGTCAAGGCGGAAACCGGTCAGATGTATTGACAGTTTGTGAAAAATATGGTACTCTTTAAGCATATACAAAATGATATGAACGGAGGAAACAGGAATGGAACGAATTCTTGTAACGGAAATGGGGATTCCCACCGACGGTAAGGTGTGTCTCCAGGATGCACTGACAAAGCTGTTTGCCCGGGTACCGGACAACTGTGAGGTATTCTTCCCGGCGGGACGGTATTACTGGTCGAAGCCGGTGGTGATCGAGGGGAAAAACGGGCTGACGGTACGTGGGGAGGAAGGTACTGTATTTGTACTGCATTTCACCCCCTGGGATGACCCGGCACTGGACAACAACGGCTTCAACTGCCGGAACTGCCGGGATCTGACTTTCCGGAACCTGACATGGACCACGGACAATCCCACAAGCTGTGCCGGACGGGTGGTGGCCGTGGATGCGGAAAACCATACCTACGATGTGGATATCGATCCCCAGTTCCCCATCACCGGCTGGGAACATTTCTGGGGGACGGACACCTGTGACGAAGAAGGTACGCCGGATTATGTGATCGAAACTTACGACCGGATCGTGCAGGAAACGCTGACCGATGAAACCGGAAAGGAACGGGTAAAGTATACCGGTACAAAATACGAGCTTCTGGGGGACAACCGGATTCGGGTTTTCATGCCGGAAAGATGGAACCTGCACCGGCTGACCATCGGCCACAGAGTGCTGTACCGGTACCTGATCTACGGCTCCACGGTATACCACTTTGCCGGATGCCACAATGTTCTGCTGCAGCATATCGAAATCGAACGGTGTACCAGCATGGGGGCGATTATTACTCCCCGCTGCTCCGACTTCACCTTTGACGATTTCAACATCCGTATGCCCGAGGGAGATCACGCCCTGTATGCCGCCAACGCCGACGGGATCCATGTGACCGGGCTGTCCGGGTATCTGCATATGAAGAACTGCGACTTTGTGGGGCTGGGGGACGATGCGCTGAACATCCACAGTACCGCCGGGGAAGTGGAATCCTGGGATCCTGCCGCAGGAGAAATGCACTGCATCTACCGGAACCGTGCCATGGAACCGGGGAAACTCAGTCCCCTGTGGGCCGAAGGCGGCGACAATATCATCGTATACGACCGGAACACCTTCCTGGAAAAGGGAAAACTGCATCTGGCGGACTATAAGGACGGCACTGCAGTTGTGGACTCTGTCACCGGGGAAGTGGGCGTGAGAGACATCCTTGCCAACGAGGAATTTTTCGCTTCCGTACATCTGGAAAACTGTACTGTAACCCATACCAGAGCCAGAGGATTTTTGCTGCAGTCCTGGAATATGCTGGTGGAAAACTGCCGGATCTACGGGATGAGCCTGCCGGGGATCATTGTGTCTCCCGACATCAAAGTGTGGTATGAAGTAGGCCCCTCCAAAAATGTGGAGATCCGGAACTGTGTCTTTGAAAAGTGTGGGATCAACGGCAGTGCCGCCAATATGGGTGCCATCGTGGTGAAGGCCAGCCATGACGTGGATACGGACAATTATCCCGCCGGCGTACATGACGGGATCCACATCCACCACAATCTGTTCAGAAACTGCGGCAACAGCGGGATTTTCGTCAACGCCGCAAAGAACGTGAACATCCACGATAACCGGTTTGAAAACTGCTCCTGCAGACGGTTCAGCGAACAGGTGGATACCAATCTGTACGATATTCTCCTGCGGAAATGCGCCGGTATTGCCACAGCAGACAACAGCACTACCAAGGATCCGGCATGGCTGGAAAAGAAAGAGGACTGCTGAAATTCCTGAAATACGCCGATTATGGCAAGATTTATCAATCCTGACGGATAAAAATGTGGTATACTGTGGGTGGAATGAGGTGAACTTATGATCGAATCCCCCCGGGACGCCGCCAAAAGAGAAGCGGTACAGAAAGCCATAGACTACATCGAAGCCCACCTGCCGGAACCTCTGCCGCTGGATACCCTGGCCAGAGCCGCCGGATACTCCAAGTTTCATTTTCAGAGGTTATTTCTGGAAACGGTGCACATGACCCCGGCGGTCTATATCCGCAGACGCAGGATCTCCGAGGTGGTGCGTGCCATGGAAGCGGGGGAACAGTCCATCTCCGCCCTTGCCTTTGCCTGGGGATTCAACTCCAAGGAAAATTTCACCCGTGCCTTCAAGTCCGAACACCATATTCTGCCGACCGAGTTCAAATCTGTGGGGAACAGTCTGAAACTGTGGGACAGAATCGCACTGGAGGAACCTTTTGTGATGCCGGAGGGGGCACCGGTTATGCTGGACTCTTTCCGTCTGATCGTTCTGCCCAGTGATGAAGCGGTACCGTCGGATTTCTGGAACCGGTACAATGTAGGCGGCTGGTCTGCAAAGCTGTCCGGCGGGGATGTGGTGGAAGACTGGGGCGTGAGTCTGTGGGATTCTGCGGAAAACAGGCTGCGGTATTTCATCGGGATCCGGGAAGAGTATGCGCTGGGCGATCTGTCCGGTACCATCCCGCTGGATATTCCCGGAGGTACCTATATCCGGTTCGATACGCCCCCCGGCCCCCAGTTCCGGTTTATCGCCACGGTGCAGCGGACATGGGCAGGGATTTCGGAGTGGATGGAACACCATGGATACAGACGCATGGCCGGATATGAGCTGGAATATTATGTGGAATCCAGCCGGACCTTCACCGAAACCATCCTCATTCCTGCCGAACCCATCTGACATAAAAGGAGTAGTATCATGCCGAAACTGCATATTTCCATGACGCCGGTCAATGACCCCACCGGATACCTGTTTTCCCTGTCCAAATGTCTGGCTGCTGTGCTGTATGCCAGTCCATGGGCCGAACGGGCGGATGACAGCATTGCCGCCAGCGGGTTTGCCTTTCGCATCTGGATCGACAGAAATTCCCTTTGTCCCAGCGCCACCTCCATATGGTCCTTCGCTTCCCAGAAATCCTGGGTGGAAAACGGCGGATTTACCTGCGGGTATGTAGAACGGCTGTGGGGACAGGATGCCCTGGAAGAAGAACGGAGACTTGCCGCCCTTGCCGCTGTCAGAACATCCATCGACCATGGTGTGGGTGCCGTGGCATGGGACATCAGCGGATGCGAATGGGGTGTGATTTCCGGATACGACGATGAAACGGAGACACTGTATACCCTGAAGATAACCGGAGAAGAAGGAACACTGCCCTACGGAAAGCTGGGCAATCTGGAAATTCCGATTCTGTCTGTTCTGACCGTTGCCGGGAGTACGGACAAAACGGACGAACAGATCTACCGGGATACAAAAGCCATGGCCGCCGCCCATCTGCGGGGAGAAGAATGGTGCGACAATGCCAAAGGGCTGGAAGCCTTTGATGCCCTGATCCACTGTGTAAAGACCCTGCCGGAGGATGCCGCCTGGAATGTGGAATATGCGCTGGGAACCTACGGCGCACTGCGATGGTATGCACAGGACTATTTCCGGAAGTGTTCTGAAGCAGGGTATGGGGACGGGGAACTGTACGCCCTGTACCGCCGCTCGTATATAGAATGGGATCTGGCCTTACGGGCACTGCGGGAAGGAAGCTTTGCCGATGCCGCTGTCCGGGAGAAGATTGCCTTCCATCTGCAGCAGGCAGAACAGGCAGAAACCGCCGCTCTTGCCGGACTGGAAATCTGAAACAAACCAAAAAGGGACGCTCGATACCGATTCGGGTGCCCCTTTTGCTTTTCCTGCAGTTTTCCACAGGATCTTTTTACAGTACGGAGGTGAAGTCTCCTACCTTTTCAAATACCCCTTCTGCTGCCTGCCGGAGAGACGAGCTGATGGTGTCCACCTGTTCCGCGGAGCCCATGACCACGCAGATGTCATCGTCCAGCCGGATGGTGTTCATGGCTTCCGCTTCCACACAGACCCATTTCCGGGGATCAATGCTGTCCTTCAGAGACTGGTGAATGGCGTCCGTATTGGAACCGTCGGTACGGACGTAGACCAGCGAATAGGCAAAGGAGCCCACAGCCGATTCCGACAGCACAATGTCTGTGATTCCGTCTGTGGCGGACAGTCCGGTGTTGTACTGCACGGCATCTGCATCGTTCAGATCCAGCGCACGGGTTTCCACCGCCATGGGCAGCACTTCACTGCAGAGGGAATACAGGTTGTTGGAAATGAACCGCACTGCATCCTCCGCACTGTTCACGGAATTCACCGGTTCCGGATCCAGGGGAGCAGGTTCGGCATCCTGCAGGGCATTCTGGTCACTGTTTTGGGTATTCTGCCCATTATTGTTCTGGTTGTTCCCCTGTTGTCCCCCGGTTTGCCCGCCGGAAGCACCATCATCCTGCATGGGCATTCCCGCGCCGGTTTCTGTCTGGGTCTGGGTGTCTTCCGCTGTATCGACGGATGGTGTTCTGCCGCAGGCGGTGAAGGAAAACAGCAGAATTCCCGCCAGTACGGCCGCAAAACATGTTTTGGTTTTCCGCATCATCAAACAAATCCTCTTTTCTTTCGGGATATGCATAGTATGCGCGCAGACGGCGGAATTCTATACTGGGAAAATTTATAAATTTCAAGGAAAACCCGGCGGGAAATTCGGCAGGGAAATCCCCGGATGCCCTTGCAGCAGAGACGATTTTGTGGTATCATATATATGGAAAAGTTTTGCTGCATGAAAAAAATATATGAGGATGCTTATGATCACATACGAACAGATTAAGAATAACGAAAATATCCGCACCTATATCGCAAAGGCAGACCAGGCGCTGGCCACAATGGGATACACCGATCACTCCTTCGGGCATGTAACCAAGGTAGCTGAGATGGCCGGGTATATTCTGGAGACCCTTGGTCAGGATGCACACACGGTGGAACTGGTGAAAATTGCCGGGTACCTCCATGACATCGGGAATCTGGTGAACCGGGTGGAACACTCCCAGAGCGGCGCTGTAATGGCCTTCCGGATTCTGGACAAACTGGGAATGCCTGCGGAAGACATTGCGGATGTTGTCAGTGCCATCGGGAACCACGATGAAGGCACCGGCACGCCTGTCAGCAATATCGCAGCGGCACTGTTTCTGGCGGATAAGTCAGACGTACGCCGCAGCAGAGTCCGCAACCGGGACATTCCCTCTTTTGATATCCATGACCGGGTGAATTATTCCGTGGATCACTCCGATCTGACCATCTCCGAAGACAAAACCGAAATCCGGCTGAATATTCAGATCGACACCCAATACAGCTCCGTGACGGAATATTTTGAAATTTTTCTGGAACGGATGCTGCTGTGCCGGAAAGCAGCGGAAAAACTGGGTCTGCGGTTCCGTCTGGAAATCAATGACCAGCTGCTGATGTGATATCAGCTGCTGATGTGATTCTACAGGAACATGGAAATTGCGGCAGCTGCCACCATGGCACAGATCACAGGCCGCATGGATGACAGAACCGACTGCAGCAGGGGATGCTTCCCGTAGCGGAGATAGAGTCCCGACAGCAGTGCGACGATGCAGACCGAAGGCAGAATACAGCCCAGTGTGGCAGAAACCGCTCCGGCCAGTCCCGCAGTCTGCCAACCTGTGAAAGAAGCAGCGTTGAGAGTCACAGGTCCCGGTGTCATTTCCGCAAGGGTGCAGAGTCCGGTGAAATCCGCTTCCGTCAGCCAGCCGGTTTTCCGGACTGTTTCTTCCCGGATCAGGGTCAAAGCAGCATATCCGCCTCCGAAGCTGCAAGCACCGATTTTCAGAAACCGCAGAAACAGTTCCACGCACAGCATGAATAGCTCGTTCATTGTTTTTTTCTCCTGAAATACAGTAGGATTGTCATCCCTGCCGCGCCCAGCAGAAACCATACGCTGTCCACATGAAAGCAGAGAATGCCTGTCAGTGCTGCGGTAAAAATGCAGATGGTATAAGGTGTGTTCAGGTTCCGGCGGCACAGGGACAGCGTTATGCGGAGCAGCAGAATGCCGACGGCGATCCGGAAAAACGGCAGGAGGAATGTCAGTACAGTGCTGTTCCGGAGAAAACGATAAACGGCGCCAAGGATGCACATGATGCCAAAAGGCGGCAGTATGCACCCGATCAGAGAAGCTGCAGCGCCAACCGTTCCCCGCAGTTTTGCCCCCGTCAGCAGGGATGCATTGACTGCTACCGCTCCCGGCGCGCTTTGTGCCAGAGCCGTAATGTCCAGCATTTCTTCCCGGGTCAGCCAGCCCAGCCTGCGGACATAGAGTCTCTCCATGGCGGAAAGAATCACAAAACCGCCTCCCACAGTGGTGCCGGAAAGTGTGAACGAGCGGATGAACAATTGCCATACTGTCGGCTGCATAAGATGTATACCTCTTTCGTAAGATCCTGTATTACAGTATAGCATGAAAAAGAAGATTTGTAAAATGATATTATTTTATGAAAATTATATTATATTTCGTATAGGAGACACCAATGACCCTACGTCATATCCGTATATTTGAAGAAGTGTGCAAAGCGGAATGCAATCTCACCAGAGCGGCCGCACAGATGCACATGACCCAGCCTGCCGTGTCGCTGGCCATATCGGAGCTGGAAACCTATTATGGTGTCCGTCTGTTTGAACGGATTTCCCGCCGTCTGCATATCAGTGAAGCGGGGAAGCAGTTCCGTATGTATGCCCAG
>JAFQGY010000237.1 GCA_017415325.1 Clostridia bacterium | reverse complement strand
TGCATCGGGGATCACCGTTCCCAAAACGCTGGGCTTTACCGGAGACGCCGATGCTGTCCGGGATGAAAGAGAAAAGACCCGTGCCACTTCCATGGAGGCACTGAAAGCCACATTCCGTCCGGAATTCCTGAACCGTCTGGACGAAATCATTGTATTCAACAAGCTTACAGGCGAGGACATCGAAAAGATCACTTCCCTGATGCTGGCGGAAGTGAAAAAGCGGATCGATGCACTGGGCATTGCCGTGACTTTCACTCCCGAGGTAGTCGCCCATCTGGCCAAGGAAGGCTTTGATCCGGTGTACGGCGCAAGACCCCTGAGAAGAGCGATTGTACATCAGGTGGAAGATTCCTTCTCCGAAGCTATGCTGCAGGGACATGTAAAAGCCGGGGACACGGTGGAAGCGGTGCTGGAAGAAGGGAAAATCCAGTATAAATAAAAAGTAAGAAATCAGAAATAAGAAATAAACGGCTTGCGCTGTGGATTTTCACGATCCGGCAAGCCGTTTTATACTTCTTATTTCTTACATCTTACTTCTTACTTTTCAAACATGGACGTATACTCTGCCGCATCCGCTTCCGCCGCATCTGCAATCCGATCCGTTTCCGCACCGTTCACCGACAGGATGCATTCCGCTGTTTCCTGCCATATCAGATGCCGGTTGTTGTCCAGGAAAATTTCGTGGCGGCAATGGGGGAAAATCCGGTTTTCAATGTTGGTATATCCCATATCCCGTAGAAAATCTTCGCTGTCCAGTACCCATCGGTCGCCGCCGGCAATGGGATCGTTTTCGCCTGACAGCAGCCAGATGGGCAGATCCCGCCGCCGCATATCCCAGGAGGATGGACGATACATATCCCGTACCAGCGTCAGCAGAAACCGGTAGGCGGATATGGTGTTCACAGCCCCACAGAGCGGATCCGCCCGGAACGCCTCGATATTCTCCCGGTTTTCCGTAAGCCAGAGGAAAGTTCCGGATTCCCCCTGCTTTTCGAAGATCCTGTTATATCTGTGGAAGCTGAACCGTCCCAGCAGCGGCGGCCGCCAGTTTTCTCCGCCCAGCAGGGAAAGAAACCGCACCCATGCCAGGGCAAAGGAAACAAATTTCTCTCTGTGGGGCATCCCCGCCAGCATCAGTCCTGCCAGCCGGTCATCGTTTGTCCCCGCATAGCTGCCGGCAATCAGTGCACCCATGCTGAACCCCAGCAGATACCGGGGCAGCGGATCGATGGCAGGGAAGTCCCCGTATCCGATTTCCATTTTTCCGTCAGCAGGCACAGGCCGGTACACCGAAGCATATACGGCGTCAATATCCGTGTGCAGCCAGTCCAGCGCATCTTCTCCGTAATAGGCCAGTCCTTCCGGCAGAAGCGATGCCCCGTGTCCCCGGAGATCGTGCAGGACTACCGCCATGCCCCGGGAAGCCAGATACCGCATCAGGGGCAGATACCGTTCCTTCCGTTCATCAATGCCGTGGACAATCTGCACCACACATACGGGATTCTCCGGAACAATCCGCAGGACGGAAAGATACAGTGCCCGCTCGGCAGACAGTTTTTTCCCTTTCCTGCTGCGCCAGACATCTTTTCCTTCCAGCGCCTGTCTGACAAAATAGGTTTCGGTCTGATATGTACTGTATTCCATGGAATCCTTTCTCAGCGATAGCTTTCCGGCTTGCCGCTGCGGTTGTAGACTTGTTCAAACCAGTGCTCTTCCGTGGGGATCGGCCGTACGTTCTGCCAGCTGCACCGGGCTTCCAGTGTACCGTTCCGGCAGATAGATACCTGTCCGATCCGGTCTGCATGGGTGGAATCGATGGCAGGAGAAGCCGGAATCTGTCCGTTTTCCAGAATCAGGTAGGAACCTCTGGAAAGGCCGCCGTCCCGGATGTAGGCTGTCATGGCGGAAAGCACCGCATATCGGGTCAGCATGGTGTCCAGATGAATCTGCAGTTCTATCAGAGACGGCACATCTGCTGCCCGCAGTTCCCCCGCACGGAGCAGTGCTTCCCGTACATCATCCGTCAGCTTTTCAATCTCCGCCGGGTCTCTCAGGAACGCCCCGCAGTGATCCATGCGCCGGCCCCAGTCACTGCGGAGTTTCCGGAGTTCCGCCGCATCAAGGGTATCCGGGCCGGCAGTATCCAGCAGTCCTGCCAGAAACAGTGTGTCGGAGAGCATTTCTTCCGTGATCACAGCCGCTTCGTCCGTGTATACATGCACTGCCTTTTCCGCCGCACGACGGGAGCTGACCTGGGTGGAGTTGAGCGCACTGCCGCCGGGTCTGCGGATGCCGAACACGCCGTTTGCCTCCCCGCAGATGAACAGCCGGGGCAGAGCAGGGCTTTCGTACCAGATGTCCCCTTCCAGACCGCCGTTCATGTGCTGGGCACAGACTCCCACTTCCAGCCAGTCCTTTTCCAGATCAATCCCGTGATCCAGATAGAGCTGGTATGCCTTTTCGTTCATGGCCCGGAGCCGGCGGATGGGTGTGCCTTCCAGAGAATGACAGTTCTGCAGATAGGTGAAAGCTTCTTCCCCCACTTCTGCCGCCGTCACGGAACCGGATACGCATACACCGGTGCTGTCGGTGGTAAAATCCATGAACACCCGTCTGCCGGAAGCGATTTCCCGGTACACCGCAATATCCACCCAGGAGGAGCAGCTGCCCGTTTCACTGCCGATGGGCATGAGCTTCTCCGGGGCAAAGGGCCATTCATACCCCTTCCGGAATACTGCCCCCGCGAGGGTCAAACTGTCCCCGAAGGTGTCGGTAAGAAATTCTCTTGCATCAGAAATCCCGTCGGCGGCAGTGGAAATGTACCGCGGAATCACCTGCTGGTAGGAGCCGGACACATTCCAGCGGAAGGCCAGAGAGGCAAGCCCGTACTGGAATTCGGTCATGTTCACCCCGGATGCCCCTGCTGCCAGAGCCGTACCCAGTGCACAGGTCTGGCTTTCGGGATACACGGATTTGTGGTACAGCGCTGAAGGGCCGCCCACTGCCCAGATTACGGAAGGGGACGCAAAAACAGCCAGCCCCGCCGGATTGTCCTCCCGGATTTCCCGCATGCTGATACAGGCAATCCCGCAGACTTCCTGTTTTCCGTTTACAGTATCCGTCAGAATCTGTACAGCCCGGTATCCGTCAAATACCACAACGCCTGCATCTCTGGCGGCTTTTTCCAGCGCTTCCGTCATTTCCCTGGATGTCAGAGGCCCGAGGGAGGTGGCGCGGCTTTTTTCATCATGGTCTGTCCGGTAACCGGGATATTCGCCGTATCTGTCATGGGGAAAGGGAACACCCAGGGAAATCAGCTTGTAAAAACCGGCCAGAGAACCGCAGGCTTCGGTCAGGGCAATGTCTCCGTGCATCGCACCGCCTGCCAGAAAGTCCTGTGCCATCTCCAGTGGGGAGTCGGCATGGAGTGCGGTGGTGGACTGCTTGTAATAGGTCTGCTTGTCGGAGCCGGTATTCCGGGAGGTACCCATATGTACTCCCTCGGTCACCAGAAACACGGGAATGTCTTTTTCGATCCGGGCTGTATGAGCGCCGTTCCAGGCTGCCGCACCGCTGCCCACCACACAGAGACCGCAGGTGTAGACCGGAATCCGGAAAGTGCCCGCCTGACACAGATAACTTGGCTGCATAACGTATTTCCCCCAGTATTTCCGTATGGAATGTACGGATGATAATTGATACCTATATCATACCACGGGAATCCGGTTTTGGCAAGCCCTGATTTTGCTCTGTTCATTGCTGTGGGAAATGATGATTGTGCAATATGACCTATAAACGGCGCGCGGAATTGGAACAAAATGGAATATAAACCAAAAACCTTGCAAAAGCGTAAAGATTTCATCCCATAGAAAATTCTGTTAAAAATCTATTGACATTATATCTGTCGTGTTGTATAATATTGTATACAGAAAGCTATCACTTTCTTTATCAGAAAAAATGACAGATTTCTATAAGAAAGTATCTTATCTACAAGGAGGAATCTATGAAACTCAAGAAGACCCTTTCTGCAATTCTGGCAGGCCTGATGCTGGCAGGCGGCGCTGTTTCCGTATCTGCTGCAGTGGAAGGCGGCAAAGTGTACACTGCTGAAGATTTTGCACCTGTGTACAGATACCAGTACAACTGTGCTCCGTACCCCTACTTCAACAACGGCTATTTCTACAACTGGATTTATGACAGCGGCGTAAATCTGGAAGCGTACTGGAACCCCATCACCGGTAAGTTTGACACCTGTTCCTGCCCGTACTGCTCCGGTCACGTGGATCTGTCCGGCTACTACTGGGTAAACGGTGTTCTCTGCAGCGCCAAGGATTACTATATCAATTATGCGCCCCACACCGTAACCGTAACGCCTGAAGCTTCCGGCGAAACCTCCAAGGAAACCGGTATCACATATTACGAAAGCTCCATTCCCAGCGGCGTGATCAAGAGAAAGCCCACCACTGTTGCGGAAAACGACAGCAATGTTATTATCACCGACAGCGGCAAGGTTACTGTAAAGAACCCCGCCATCCTGGGCAGCTACAACAAGTATCAGACCATCTGCGGTACCTACTATCCTTACCACAAGGTTGACATCAATGCCTTCTTCAACAAGAACACCATGGGCATGAGCCTGACTCTGGGAGAAGTACAGACCTTCGGCACCGGCTTCAAGATGATCTCCTCCAACAGCAATGTTGTAAGAGTTTACAATGACGAAAGAGGTCAGAACATCAAGGCAGTGGGCATGGGCTCTGCGGATGTATATCTGTACACCGGCGGCGGCGTTCCCTTCATGAAGCTGTCTGTTTCCGTTGTAAATCCCCTGTACGTTGCCTATGACAAGGATAACTACATCAACATTGATCCTTCCTCCTGGAGAATCGAAAAAGCCGGCTCTTCCGTGGAAATCAATGTAGTGGCTACCGAAAAGGCTGCCAAGGGCGGTATTAAGGTAGAAATCGTCAAGGGTGACGGTTACCTGAAGGATGTTGACGGCAAGAAGCTTCTGTTCGCCAACAGCGACGGCACCATCGTTCTGAAGGCTTCCAATGTAAACAACCCCAACATCAAGGGTTACGCGATCGTATATGTAGGTCAGTATGTGGACGCTCTGTACGACGGTTACTGGACCAACGTGAACGGCAACATCTCCTGCAGCTACTGGAACCCCTACCTGTGGGGCTGCGACGGTTATAAGATCAACGGCTGGATTCTGACCAGCTCCGGCGCATATCTGCCCGTAATCTCCAAGGTGGAAACCACCACAACCAAGCCCAACGGCGACAAGGTTACTACCACCACTACCGTATACAGCGACCTGTATGATTTGCTGTACGGCGAATGCTACGGGAATGTGGATACCCTGTATAAGCTGCTGTGGAAGAACGGCAAGCTGACCGATAAGACTTTCGGTACTCTGTACAATGAAGTTCTGCAGGAAATCGTAGAGGATATCACTGCCGATTACTTCGTAAAGATGCACTGAGGCCGCTGACCCTGTATAAGCGTCACTGGCAGCAAAACAAATACAAAACGGTATGGCCTCCCTGTCATGCCGTTTTTTCATGAGAACAGGAGCAACGCTATGTTTCAATGGGTCTATACCCGATCCTGGACGGATATCCTTTGTATGGTTGCCGGCTGCATCCTGCTCTGGGCGTATCTGCGGACGGTCTGCCGGGAAATCCTGTGGAAAGCGGTGAACAGTGTGTTCTGGGTCGTCTGGCTGGCAGTGGTGCTGATTGTGACGGTGGCATCCCGTACGCCGGATCCCGTGAAGCATGTGCCGTCCCTGATACCGTTTTCCCAGTTATACCGGTATTTCACCGGCGCAAATCCGGAGATCATGCGTACTGCTGCCATGAATGTACTGCTGTTCATCCCGCACGGAATCTTTGCTTCCCAGCTGTATACCCGGCGGCATGCACTGGCTGTTGTGGTTTCTGCGGGACTGTTCATCAGCACGGGGATTGAAATACTGCAGGGCATCGGGATGCTGGGGCTGGCGGAAACAGACGACGTAATTGCCAATACGCTCGGTTCTCTGGCGGGCGGCAGCATCGGTGTGTGGATACAGCGGAATATCCATCCAACGGAAAATCATATGTAATTCTGCAGAAGCAGACGGAGGAGAATATGGAAAAATATACAAGCATCCGGCCCGGTCAGGTGTGGCTGGATACCAAAGGCGAACGGATTCAGGCACACGGCGGTTCCGTCATGTACCTGGATGGCATGTATTACTGGTACGGCGAAAACAAGGAATTCACCGATCCGGCAAAGGGAATCTGGCACTGGGGCGTACGCTGCTACCGCTCTGCCGATCTGTATAACTGGGAAGACCTGGGGCTGATCATCCCGCCCGATACGGAGGATCCCAACTCCAGCATCCACCCCACATCCATGATGGACAGACCCCTTATCATCTACAATAAGAAAACAAAAAAGTTTGTCTGCTGGCTCAAGATCATGGAAAAGGACGGCAGCCAGAGTGAAACCGTACTTACCGCCGACAGTCTCACCGGGCCGTACACCATCGTCCGGGAAAAGCTGTATCCCCTGAACATGAGTGCCGGGGACTTTGACCTGGTGGTGGCGGATGACGGGAAGGCCTACTATTATTTTGAAAGAGTCCATTCCGAAACCATCTGTGCCAACCTGACTGCCGACTATACCGATGTGACCGGATACTACTCTACCCATTTTCCCCGGAAGTATCCTCCGTATGTGAGAGAAGCCACTGCCCATTTCCTGCGGAAGTACAAGCATTATCTGATCACCTCCGGCACCACCGGATATATGCCCAATCCTTCCGAAATTGCCATCGCCGACAGCTGGCACGGCCCCTATACGGTTTTGGGTGATCCCCATCCGGATGATCCTTCCCATACCTCCTACCACAGCCAGGTGTCCAGCGTGTTCAAGGTGCCGGGCAAAAAGGATCTGTATATTGCCTGTGCCGACCGGTGGATGCCCAACGCTATGGATGTGCCGTACCCGCTGTATGAAAAGGCATTCAAGGAAGCCTTCGATGTGGATTCCACGCCGGAGATGAAAGCGGCCGCACAGAAAGTGATCGGTTCCACGCCTGCACCGAAGACCAGAGAAGCCGACTATGTATGGCTGCCCTTCCGGTTTGACGGGGAAATGGCTTATCTGGACTGGCACGATGAATGGCGCATTGAAGACTACGAGTAAACGTAAGAAAAGATACTGCTTCCCTGCAATGGAGAGGCAGTATCTTTTTCATTTCGGATCTCTGGATTCTTACGTTTTTATCTGTAAATTACTTTCCCTGATTTACCTTAAAGGTTTCCACCAGGCCTGCCAGTGCGGTTTCGGCAGCTTCCTTGCGGGATTCATAAGCGGAGGTCACAGCGTCGGTACCCTTCTGCAGAGGTTCCAGAATCGCCCAGGTGAAGATATCATTGGCATGGGCGCCGCCGTATACCAGGCAGAACATATCGGAAATCCCGTCATGGATCAGGTCGATCATGGCAGAGGTATAGTTATCACGGGCGTACTTGATCTTCAGCGCCATTTCGTAATGGGCAGGCAGTACGGTTTCATGGGTCAGACGGCACAGCAGCTGGGATACGGCGCCGGACATTTCCGGATTCTTTGCCGTTACCGGGATGCCGCCCACTTCGGCAGTGTCATGTACAACGGTTACATAATTTGCCTGTGCTTCATCCATCTTGGGATAGGGAATGATGCCTACTTCCGCTTCCATGTCACGGAACACACCGAAGTCGCCGAGCTGGGTGCCGCTGATGAACAGTGCGCCTTCCGCCATGAACTTCTGGTGCAGGTCAGCGCCGTTTTCCGCATACTTGGTGCTGGTGCCGGTACCGTAGAACATATTGTAGATCTTGTCATACAGGAGCAGCAGACGGTCGCAGTACATGGTCAGGGTGGGGTAACCGGACTCGTCGCGGGATACAAAGGGTACGTCGGAACCATAGGTGAAGGGGAAGGAAGAACCGCCGATGCCGCCGACGATCATGCCGAAAATATCGTCCGGGTCAGAGATGCCGTCCCCGTTGATGTCCTGATAGGCACCGTTGGAGAGTTCTGCCCATTTATCGTATGTCCAGTCGCCTTCCTGTACCATCTTGTACAGATCGTCAGGATCGCCGTACAGGGTGTTGTACATATCCCGGTTGTAGAGCAGCGCATGGGAGTGGTTCAGCACATCCATGAAGTAGTCACCGATCATCAGATAGATGCTCCTGTAGTCGATGGACAGATTGTACATATAGTCCCGGGACCAGCAGGATTCTTCCAGATCCACGGTGGGCAGTGCAGCCACATCCACGAATACCATATCGATGGTGGCGGAGGACATACCTCTCTGGTCGTCCACAAGCATATCAAAGGTGTCGTCTCCGGAGAGGATCAACTGTACAACTTCGGAATGCACCTTGTCCCAGGCACGTTCGGTATGGGTATAGGCAAAGGAAATATCCAGCTGTTCTTCTGCTGCCAGATTCCGTTCAAAAACAGCATCGTTTACGTTGTCCCCGGTCAGCTCGCCGGAGCCTTCCAGCAGATAGTTGGAGCTGATGGCGGTGTCGCTGGTCATGATGTGGAAGGTGGCGCCGTCATAGGAAAGGCCGGCCAGGATATCCGGCTCGGTTTCTTCTGCGGTCTCGTCCACGGCAGTGGTGGTGTCTGCGCCGTTGTTATTCTGTTCTTCGGCAGCATCGCCGCAGGAAGCCAGAGGCAGGGTCATGGACAGTACCAGCAACAGACAGAGCAGTTTTGTTTTGTGTATCATGATGGTTCCTCGATTCATTTTTGTGAAAATGTAGAAAATCCAAACGGGAACAAGAGCAAAATACCCCTGTCCCCGCAGATATACGATTGTTTTGTCGATCAGCCCAGACGGTCTTCGTAGGCTTTCAGAATCTTGTCTCTGGCGGATTCGGCGGACTTCAGCTTGCCGTCGTACCAGGAAGTAAAGTCCGCAGTCTTGTTCTTGGCCATTTCGGCAAAGTGGCTGGCATATGCACCGCCCAGCTGGTCGTTGTAGTACCCCAGGTCGAATACACGGTTGGCAACGATGATGTCCAGCATTTCGGCGGATTCCATGTCACGGGAGTCACGGGTCTTCAGTGCCACTTCATAATAGGAGGGAATTACGTATTCTCTGCCCAGAATGGCGAGGGTTTCCAGTACCAGAGAGGTACGGTCGAAATCGGAGTTGGTGATCGGTATGGTGAACAGATTGGTACCGGCGTCTACGTTGGCAACGTATTCATCGGATTCTTCCAGCTTGGGCCAGGGCAGGATCCCGAAGTTCTGGTCCATTTCCCGGAGGGTCAGCACCAGGGTGATATTCACGTCGGTGAACAGGGAACGGCCTTCCCGGAACAGGGTGGTGGAAGTACAGTCAAAGGAGTTGTCGGAAGTGGCGTCCAGCACGGTGTAGTCGGCGTTCAGCAGCTTGAAATACTTTTCAAACATGGAAACGGAGCGTTCGCTGTATACGCTGAAAGCATAGTCTTCGGAACCCTTTTCGATAACACGGGCACCGGAGGAGTAGAACGCCTGAATGGGGCCGATCCAGTAGAAGGTGGCATAGCCGTAGATGTCCTTTTCGGTAAAGGCACCGTCACCGTCCACGTCACGGGAGTAGGTTTCGGCCATTTCTGCGAATACGTCGAAGGTCCAGCCGCCTTCCTTTACCAGTTCATAGGGATATTCGATGCTGTTTTCGTCAAAGTAGTCCTTGTTGAACAGCATGGCGTTGGAAGCACCCACGGCCTGATAGCTGATGTCCCCGGTGAGACAGTACAGACCGCCGGGCATCTGGAAGCTTTCCACAGCGTCCTGATCCCAGTAAGCCTTGGTCAGATCCACATGCTTCAGGGTGTTCCAGTCGGATACGAGCCCTTCGTTGGCATAAACATGCGCTACACGGGGATGGGATACCACGATGTCATAGGCATCTTCCCCGGCCAGAATCAGGGGCTTGGCGTCGGTTTCATAGTTGTGGTGGGAGGAAGGGGTATGGGTGATGCTGATGTTGTACCGTTCGGAGGTCTCGGAGTTGCGCTTGAATACGGCGTCGTTTACCGTTTCTCCGTTCAGCTCTTCCGCAATCATATCCCCGATCCATTCATCGGCGTTCCGGATCAGCATGCGGAATTCGTAGCCTTCGTAGTCGGTGGCGGGCAGATGTGCCAGCGGATCCACGATTTCTTCTTCGGTTTCCACGTTTTCGACAGCAGCGGTGTCGGCAGTGGTTTCGGATGTGGTTTCCCCTCCGCAGGAAGCCAGAGGCAGCGTCATGAACAATGCCAGAAGCAGGCCGAGCAGTTTCTTGTTACGCATGGTTTTTACCTCGATTCAATATAAATTTTTATTGGAACCTGTTGGATGACGGTTTATTGGCCGGCACGGCTCAGATATTTTTCGATAACCTTTTCCTTCTGGGTGGTGGAGGATTTCAGCTTGCTGTCGTACCAGGAGGCGAAATCAGAAGTACCGCGGGCCAGCTCGGAGAAGTGGCTGTTGTAGGCACCGCCGAAATCGGGGTTGTAGTACCCCAGGTCAAATACCCGGTTGGCCAGAATGATGTCCAGCATATCGGCGGATTCTTCGTCGCGGGAGTCACGGGTCTTCAGGGCTACATCATAGTAGGCGGGAATCACATATTCTCTGCCCAGAATGGCCATGGCTTCCAGAATATGGCTGATGAGATCCTGATTGGCGTAGGCGGTGATGGGCACGAAGAACAGGTTGGTGCCGGCGTCTACATTGGACCAGTAGTGCGTATCGGATTCTTCCAGCTTGGGCCAGGGAAGGATCCCGAAGTTGAAGTCCATTTCCCGCAGGAACTCTACGGAAAGCAGGTTTACGTCCACGAAGAAGGATTTGCCTTCCTGGAACAGCGGCAGATGGTCGCCGGTGAAGGAGGAAGAGGTCACCTTGTCGATGCTGCAGCAGGGGGCATCCAGCAGGGCAAAGTACTTTTAGTACATGGTGAGGGAGCGTTCGCTGTACACAT
>JAFQGY010000236.1 GCA_017415325.1 Clostridia bacterium | reverse complement strand
TGACCCATTCCCCAGACAAACATTTTTCTGCCATAAAGACGTCTGGAGGAGCATTGCAGCAAACCATATCCCTGTTCATTGACAGAAGCGATCCATTTGGACGAAGTATCCGGTATTTTATAGAAAAAGTCACGGGAAGAGGGGATCTTTGCTGGATAACTGACATCCATATCCTCACGATACGGGATTGCTGTTTTATCCACAGTATAATGATCGGCATGATAGAAACTGAGATATGCTTCAGCGGCAGGTACAAGTACACGGGTACCGGGAGTTTCGGGAATCGCAATATTGGACCACCAATAGGTATAGGTATCTTTGTCAGTGTGGTTTTCCATCCGGCATTTCAGATACAATACCGGATCTGTGGAATGTACCCAGGCGCTGACTGAATAGACAATCCCGCGGATTCTTTCATATTCGTACATTCTGAGTACATCGCCGTCCGGCGTTTTATCAATCACGGTATGCAGAGGGGAACAGGTTAACGGTGTATGGCCTTTGATGCCCGCATTGAATTCGACTCCGCCGCTGAACCAGGCATTCCGCAGGCCAAGGTTACATGGTTGGAAAACAGGATTGACATACAGAAGTTCCTGCCTTTTCGCTTTATCATAGAGGGAATATAACCGTCCTCCCAGTTCCGGAAGAAAGACAGCACGGATAAACTCATTCTCCACAACTGCCGTTTGCAGAGGCCGGCACTTTTTTTCCCTGGTATACCCGTCCTGCATTCGATAGGGCAGCATAGTAGGGATCATTCCTTTCCCGATGTGGGGAAGTTCATTGCTGCTGATTTTGTCTGTAAGTTTATAGCCGGCATGGATATAACTTACATTTTTTATATCCGGCATAGGATTCATTGGCCCCAGATCTGCCGCAGGGATCGTCATTTTTGAAAATGTTACCACAGGTACTCTCCTTCTGATGGATTTGCTTCACCGACCGCACAACGAAACGCATTTTCCAATGCTGTTCTGTTTTCAAAACCATATTGTTTCAGCAGTTTCTTCAGCCGGTATCGCACGGTTCGACTGGAAAAAAACAATTTGTCTGCAATGGTATCACAGCTTTCTCCGTGCAGAATGCCAAAAAGAATCTCTCGATCGGCATGATCTTCGGATTGCAGAATGGATTCCACCTTGATAATATTCTGGATGACATCACTTTCAAAATAGGTTCCGCTGGGACAGGGGGCAATGGGCAGCGCATCCGGTAAGGAACTAACATCATGAACAGGGGCAGAATTGCGGATGATCAAACGACAGGGAAGGGAAACTATGCTGTGACATGGCGTGGGGGACTCCAGCAGATTGTGGTACAGCCGGACAGCGGTAACGCCCATCTGATAATAATCAAACATAACACTGGTCAATGCATTCCGGATACTGGCGCCTACATAGGAATTTCCGATACCGATGATATAGAGATCGTCCGGCAGCTGATATCCATTGGACGTCAGACAGCGGCTCAGACAGACAGCGGCGGTATCATTTGCGCAGATGACAGAATCCCATTCGGAACCGGGGAGCTTTTCAGCAAAGTCAGATATGCACAGATCAAGACTGCCTTCTGCCCATATGATATTTTCTGTCTGCAGATGGGAGGATGCTTTGGTAAACGCCTCTGCTTTTACATGATCGGAGACAGAATGGGGATTGGTTCCGAGAAGAATGGTGTTTTTTCGACCGGCATTATGCAACAGTTTCAGGCATTTGTCGAGCATTTCCTCCAGTTCAAATACAACGCCGCTGCATCGGAATTGTCTGACCGGGAGCATACAGGCATTGACAATGATTGGATGTACTCCTTTATGTATCAACTGGATTATGGAAGACTGCAGCCAGTCAATATTGCTTCCAACCACAAGAACATATTGTTCATTCAACATTGGCGGCGGATTGGCGAGATCAACGGTACAGACCGTATCATTCCACTCCCGTACACCATCACGGATCCCATTGCGAATGTGATCAGCCCAAAAGGAATTTTCTGTTTCCGGCTGCATGAGTACGAAAAGCTGCTGATGTTTCAAGCTTTCATCCCCTTTGTAAACATTACCTATCTATATTATAACATTGCTTCATATTTCTTGCAAGGAAAAAACCATGTGAAAATGAGTGGAAAATTTCCTCTGGAAGGATGTTTGTGTGTTTCCAGATCCTGAACCACTCTATTGAGCATTTTTCGGTGTTTTTCCTCGCAGTTGACATCATAAGAATCGCCAGATGCAGGATAAGACGACACATTACCGGTCTGAAAGGGATACCCGTGTCTGCGCCAGAATCATAAAAAGCAAGAAAAATCCTGACGATTCATACGAATAATGCCAATAAGATAACGAAACGACAAACAAAAAACAAAGCCCAGTTGTAACACCCCCAAAAAAGGAGCGACAGTTGCGCTTTGTCTGTAAAAAAGCATGACAAAAGGGATAGAACCAATGTCAAGATTTGTGATAACAGTTTCCACAGCATATCCATATAGCCCAGCCATGGATCGAAGTGACTCCAGGTGAAACGTTTAATGTGTGGAGGATATGTCTTCCTGATCCGGCCAGTAGTGGGAACCTTCGCGAAGCTTCAATACCTGTTCTATTTTTGATAGGCCAGAACACTTTAAGCAAACGCTGCGTTGAGGGAGACACCAAAAGCCCATAATTCCCAGTCTTTTCGGAAAAAAGATTGCGCAGTATAAACTTACGAATTCTTCAACGAAGACTGTTTCTTTTCCCGGATATCCCGGATCATCCCAACAGCAATGGACAGCAGTGTGATCAGGTTGGAGATCATATGGGTATAGGAGTGGGTCAGGATGGAGTAGATCAGCCAGAGAGATACGCCGGGGAAACTGAAGGCCCGGATATGTGCCGTGTCAGAACACCACAGTCCCACAACAGCGATGGAGGAGCCCAGTGCAGGCAGCAGACTGATCGGCCCCTGCCAGGAGATTAGCGTGGAAATCAGACTCATGATCACGAAGACAACAGCCCAGAGAGGGGAGTTTGCCCATTTTTTCGCATTCTTCTGCTGAAAAATCACTTCTCTGACCATATTGACCACATTCATGAGTGCGCCGGAAAAAGCTCCAAGGAGGAAATAGTGCAGTCCCCACAGCAGATCCGTGAGAAATTTCAGCGTGATCAGGATCTTGCGGCTGCGGGTGGTATAAACAAAGTATGCCAGAAGGATGGCAGCAATGCCGATCCCCTGTGCGATGAGATAAGATGGTTTCATAGGTACAATGTTCCTTTAACGGGAGCCGATTAGTGTCAGAGACTCGATGCCGCATTTCTCATACTTGTGCGGGAACCAGCCTTTGGAATCCCCGGGACCCAGAATGATGCTTTCATATCTCCCAAGGACAGGTGCGATGGAGGTGAATTGCTCGATACGCAGCACCAGCTTACGGCCCCGCTGTATTTCCGGAATGGTGAACCGATCCCAGCTGGGTTGTTTCTCCAGACGGATGCCGCCGAGATATACTCTTGTGTACAGATCACTGCATTCCAATGCCAGGGTATGGACAGTTTCCGGGATCTCCAGAACCGTTTCCAGCGTGATCCGGCCGGCGTACTGCGGAAGAGTATCCCGACTCAGCTGGCCGATGGTTACCGTATCCGGCATGGGATACAGCACATCGGTATTGTCCTGATACCGTCCAGCAAAATGCCCGCACAGGAAACAGGAGGGCAGATACATTTCACTGCGGGCCGTTTCCGAGATGGTTACTGTATGCTCGCCGGGTGTCAGGGTAAATGGAGCAGAGGAGCGGTACAGCTCTGTCAGTCCCGGTGTCAGCGCATCTGCCGGATACGGAAATTCCATATCCTTTCCATCCAGGGTTATTACAAGATGATTCTGATTCAGGCACCTGATAATGCCGACGGATTCATTTTCGGTCCCTACGCTACAGACGGAAAAGATGCAGGAGAAATTCTCGGTTCTGCTTGGCATGAAGACGGTTCCGCTGTA
>JAFQGY010000235.1 GCA_017415325.1 Clostridia bacterium | reverse complement strand
TACCATTCTTTCGCCGGTCTTGGAGAAGGCTACCACAGAAGGAGTGGTTCTTGCGCCTTCGGGGTTGGGGATAACGGTGGGTTCGCCCCCTTCAAAAACGGCTACACAGGAGTTTGTGGTCCCTAAATCTATACCAATGATCTTTCCCATACTGTTTGTTCCTCCAAATTCTTTCTTCTGAATAATATATATGTGATATTTGTATATCCGTCAGTTGGCCACCTTGACCATGGCGTACCGGATTACCCGGTCTTCGTACAGGTACCCGCTCTGGAGTACATCCATGATCTCGTTTTCGCCGTATTCTTCGTTGTCTTCGTGCATTACGGCGTTGTGGTAGGTGGGGTCAAAGGTTTCGCCCGGTGCCCCGACCGGTTTGATGTGCATCTTTTCCAGGGTTTCCGGCAGCTTATCAAGGATCAGCTTCACCCCTTCTGCAAACTTTTCCGGATCCGCATTGCCGTATTTGGATGCGTACTGCAGATTGTCGATGACCGGCAGCAGGCCCTTTATGGTATCCGCCACAGCCTCACCGTATGCGGTTTCCTTTTCCTTCTGGGTGCGCTTGCGGAAGTTGTCGTATTCGGCACACACACGCAGGTATTTGTCGTTGGCTTCGGCGGCTTTCTGTTTTTCTTCTTCCAGGGCTTTCTTCAGTTCTTCCAGTTCCGCTTTCAGCTTCTTGACATCGGCTTTCTTATCCTTCTTGCCCTTGTCCGCTTCCGCCGGTTCTTCCTGTACTTCGGCGGTTTCTGCGGTTTCTTCCGGCTCAGCAGAGTGCTCCGCAGGCATTTCTGTTTCCGGAACCATGGTTTCCTTTTCTTCTGTCATTCTGTACTCCTGTTTATTCCTTCCCTGTGACAGGGTCTTGGTCGTTTGTGAATGCAGGGGGCGTTCCGTCGTCCAGCACATTGGTAACCCCGCTAGTCAGTGTATCGATCATGGCAATGACCCGCTTGTAATCCATCCGGGTGGGACCGATGATACCGATGGCACCTACCGGCGTTCCCTGCCGTTTGATGGTCTTGAATACTAGTGTGGAATTGTCCATGATTTTCACAAGGTTTTCCCGGCCGATGAAGATCTGTACCTGTTCGCTGCCCGGGCCGATCTGTCCTGCTTCTTCCGAAAGGATTTTCACAAGGTCTTCTTTCCGTTCAAACAGCGCCAGCATTTCCTTCAGCCGGTCCATATCGTAATATTCCGGATAGGACAGCAGCCGGTTGATTCCTTCGAATCGGATCTCTCCGCCGTCATAGCCGGTGATGGTCTCGCAGATGCTCTTGATCACGGGAGACACCAGAAATTCGTATTCCCCCATCTGCCGTTCCATATGCATCAGCAGAGGCATGGTAATTTCTTCCGCCGTCTTTTCCGCTGCACACTCGTTCAGTACCTTCGCCAGCTGCATGCCGACTTCTGCAGGCACCGGAATCTGGCTGCGTACATGCCGGGTCTGGATGGTCTGCCCGATTACCATGATCAGCACCAATGTGTATTCGTCCAGCCGCATGAGTTCGTACCGGTCCACTGTTATCCGCAGCATTCTGGGGCGCAGAGCCATGGCGGTGTAGTTGGTCAGCTTGGCGGCAAGACGCATGGCGTTCTGGAGGATGGTGTCCAGCTCTGTCTGCTTGTTCAGTACCAGACGCTTCAGTTCCGCCAGTTCATTCTGTGTCAGATTATACCGATCCACAAGAGAATCCACATAAAACCGATACCCCAGTTCCGATGGAATCCGTCCGGCGGATGTATGGGGCTGTTCCAGAAAACCCATTTCTTCCAGCTCTGCCATTTCGTTCCGTATGGTAGCAGACGAATAGGCGATCTGCTTATTCTGTGTCAGAAATTTACTCCCCACCGGTTCCCCATTTTCAATATGGGCGTCAATGATGGCTTTTAATATCAGCTTTTTTCGTTCACTGAGATCTTTTTTCTCTTCATTCAACCTCTTCACCTCCCGTATACGGATTTGCTCCGGAGGTTGATCGTATACATCGTCCGGCAATTTAGCACTGTTCATGTTCGAGTGCTAAATTCTGTATAAAGAGTACCATTTTGCGGCTTTCAATTCAACAGGAATATAAATACGGTTTGTTAATTAACTGTGAACGCTGAAAAAGCGGGACACTCCACCGGAAGCATCCCGCCTGTTTGTTTGGTTTTACTGATTTTATATCCGGTTTTTCCGGCGTTTTGCCCATACAGCCACACTCCCGGACAGTCCGGCAGCCCACACAAGACCCATCACATCCCCTGTGGGAGGAGCGCCCGTACCGTCACCGCTGCCGCAGGAATCATCCGCCCAGCACGATTCTGCATATGTACCGGTTTTAGCAGTGTACCCTGTGCCGCTGACAATGAATACTTCCGTAATTTCCGCAGAAGCATTCCGGATCCCGAACCCGCGGTTTCCTTCCGCAATGCGCATCAGGGATTCCCGCTGCACGGTACAGGTGGTTTTCCCGGATGTCAGTTCAATGGAATGCACCACGCCGTTTTCTACCGGGATTTCCACATGGATCAGCTCCCCCTCCCGGATCTTTTTCTGCATGGCAGTGCAGGGATCACTGAATTCATCAATGGTACCGTTGACACGGAATACAGCAGCCGAAATATTTGTCGGTTCTTCTCCCCAACTGGTCAGCAGGAAGGAAAGATACCCTTTGGTTGTCAGGGCCTCGGTAAACCGGAAAGAGAACTCAATGGTATGGGATTCCGTCCACTGGATTTCCGGCAGAAGCGCATATCCCCGCAGATCATCGGCAGAATACAGCCCCAGTGCATCCTGTGTAACCAATACCGACATGTTCTCCGAGCTGACCGTTCCCTTCCGGATTCCGGCAATGGAGGCGGTAGAAACATCCGAAAAACTCTGATGGTACAGCACCTCACCGACAGCAGCCTCCGCCAGGCACGGCATCGCTGTTATGGTCAGAAACAGCAAAAGGAACAGTATATATGGTATCCGTTTTCGTAAAAATCCCATTACAGTCCTCCTGTTCCCGCAGCGCTATTCAAAAATTATACATGTATATTATATGATTTTCATCCCGTTTCGTCAAGGGTATTTTCACACTTTTTTCTATTTTTTCATTATTTTTCTCACTTATATTCCTCTGCGGGCAGATGTTTTCCCGTATACAGTATATGTGCATATCCATGCGTCTGTGAAAAACAAAAAAGCCCCGGTGGTGAAACCAGGGCTGTATGTGCATGGGAGAATTAGTGAATGATGTAACGTTCGGTATCTTTGTCGAACAGGTGAACACGGGTCATGTCCAGAGCAACGTTTACGATGTCGCCGGCACGAGTGGTGGAACGAGCGGATACACGGGCGGTCATGGAAGTTTCTTCGGCAACCAGGTACAGATAGATTTCAGCACCCATAAGTTCGGTAACTTCTACGTCGCATTCGATTACGGAGTCAGACATAGCCTTCAGGGAAGCTGCGTCGTCGTGGATACATTCGGGACGTACACCGGCAACGATTTCCTTGCCTACGTAATCCTTCAGAGCGGGATCAGCAGCCTTTTCAGCAGGCAGCTTCAGAGTGTTGGTACCGAAGGTGATGTAGTAATCTTCGCCCTTCTTGTCCAGAACACAGTTGATGAAGTTCATCTGAGGAGTGCCGATGAAGCCTGCAACGAACAGGTTTACGGGAGAATCGTACAGGTTCTGAGGAGTATCTACCTGCTGAATCAAACCGTCCTTCATAACTACGATACGGGTAGCCATGGTCATAGCTTCTACCTGGTCGTGAGTTACGTATACGAAGGTGGTACCAACTCTCTGGTGGATCTTGGTCAGCTCAGTTCTCATGGCTGCACGGAGCTTAGCGTCCAGGTTGGACAGAGGTTCGTCCAGCAGGAATACCTTGGGGTTACGAACGATTGCACGACCCAGAGCAACACGCTGCTTCTGACCACCGGACAGAGCCTTCGGCTTTCTGTCGAGCAGGTGGGTGATGTCCAGAACGCGGGCAGCTTCTTCAACGCGGCGCTTGATTTCTTCCTTAGGAGTCTTGCGCAGCTTCAGACCGAATGCCATGTTGTCAAACACGGACATGTGAGGATACAGAGCGTAGTTCTGGAATACCATCGCGATGTCTCTGTCCTTGGGAGCTACGTCGTTAACCAGCTTATCGCCGATGAACAGTTCGCCTTCAGAGATTTCTTCCAGACCGGCGATCATACGCAGGGTGGTGGACTTACCACAACCGGAGGGACCTACCAGAATCAGGAATTCCTTGTCCTTGATTTCCAGGCAGAAGTCGGATACGGCAGTAACGCCGCCGGGGTATTTCTTGTAGATGTGTTTCAGGGATAAGCTAGCCATTCAAAAAATCCTCCTTGGATAATTTACACGTTTGTTTTTGATAGAGTTTCAGGGCACCTGCATAGAGATGTCCCTCTATTTCCTGTGCTATATTGTACCAAATCCCGACCGCTTTTTAAAGCGTTTTTTTTACCGAAATTTATTTTATAACTTTGTGCAAACTGTATACAAAGCCTCTGTTATTTCCCGGTGCGCCATTTTTCACAGCCAACCTTTTCTTAATTTTATTAAGTTCGCAAGGAATTCCCGGGAACCCCTTTCATGGTCAGACCGATCCGTTTCCGCCGCAGATCCACACTTTTTACGGCAACCTGCACAACATCCCCCACGGACAGCACCTGTGACGGATGCTTTATATACCGGTCTGTGATCTCGGAAATATGCACCAGTCCATCCTCATGCACGCCGATGTCCACAAATGCGCCGAAATCCACCACATTGCGCACGGTTCCGGTGAGAATCTGCCCTTCCGTCAGCTCTTCCATGGTCAGAACCTTTTCCCGCAGCACGGGCATGGGCAGTGCGTCACGGATATCCCGTCCCGGCTTTTCCAGTTCCCCGATGATATCCGTCAGAGTAGGCACACCGCAGCCCAGTTCCGCCGCAAGCGTTTCCAGCCCTGCCTTTTCTGCCTTTCCACGCAGGTTCCGCAGACCGCCGGCAGCAATGTCCGCATCGGTATACCCGAATTTTGCGCAAAGATCTTTTGCAATTTTATAGGATTCCGGATGTACCCCCGTATTGTCCAGAATCACCGCAGAACCGGGCACCCGAAGGAATCCCGCCGCCTGTTCATAGGCTTTCGCACCGAAACGGGGCACCTTCAGGACATCCGCCCGCCTGGCAAACGCACCGTTTTCCTCCCGGTATTTCACGATATTCTTCGCAGAAGTCTTATTGATCCCCGCGATATAGGACAGCAGGGAGGGAGAGGCGGTGTTCAGATCCACTCCAACGGCATTCACACAGTCTTCCACCACCCCGGACAGGGCTTCATCCAGCCGTGCAGGCTTCATGTCATGCTGATACTGTCCTACGCCGATGGACTTCGGGTCGATCTTCACCAGCTCCGCCAGCGGATCCTGCAGGCGTCTTGCAATGGACACGGCACTGCGTTCGGTTACATCGAAATCCGGGAATTCCTCCGCACCCAGTTCCGATGCGGAATACACCGACGCCCCCGCTTCCGAAACGATGCTGTACCGGACATTCCCCTTCATCTGCTGCAGTGTTTCCGCAATGAACATCTCGCTTTCCCCGGATGCCGTGCCGTTGCCGATAGCGATGACGTCCACCTTGTACTTGTTCAGCAGATACAGCACCTTTTCCCGGGCCTGGGCAATCTTTTCGTGGGGCTTGGTGGGATAAATCACCGCCGTTTCCGCCACCGCTCCCGTGGGAGTCACCACAGCCAGTTTGCATCCGGTACGGTAGCCGGGGTCATAGCCAATCACGGTCTTCCCTTTCAGCGGCGGCTGCAGCAGCAGATTCCGCAGGTTCATGGAAAAATTCTTTATGGCGGCTTCACTGGCTGTGTCGGTCAGATCACTGCGGATTTCCCGTTCCACAGAAGGCGCCATCAGACGGTCGTATCCGTCACATACCGCAGCGGACAGAACCGGATATGCCGGGCTTTTCGGATTGGTAATCACTCTGGCAAACAGCGCATTCATCACAATATCCCGGTCGATTTCGATGGAAACTTTCAGGGCTTCTTCCTTCTCCCCACGGTTTACGGCCAGTACCCGATGCGGCGGCATGGTGCGCAGTGCTTCGCTGTAGTCGTAATACTGGGCATACACGGGAATATCCTTATCCTGTCTGCAGACAATTTTTCCGTATTTCACCGTCAGTTCCCGCACATCCCCACGGCAGGCAGGATCATCGGACACATTTTCCGCAATGATATCCGCCGCTCCCGCAAAAGCTTCCTCCACGGAGTTCACTTCTTTTTCCGGGTTCACAAAAGTTTCCGCCAAAGCCTCCAGATCCGGTTTGTACACCTTTTTCTGCGCCAGAATGGCATCGGCCAGCGGCTCCAGCCCCCGTTCTCTGGCTATGGACGCTCTGGTACGGCGTTTGGGGCGGAAAGGACGGTAAATGTCCTCCACCTCCGTCATGGTCACAGCGGCATCAATGGCAGCGGCAATCTGGTCTGTCATTTTTTCCATACCGGCAATCAGCCCCCGGACTTCTTCTTTTCTGGCTTCCAGATTCCGCAGATAGGTCAGCCGTTCCAGCAGGTTCCGCAGACAGGTGTCGTCCAGTCCGCCGGTGACTTCCTTCCGGTACCTGGCAATAAAGGGTACGGTATTTCCGCCGTCCAGCAGTTCCACAGCAGCCTGCACCTGGTTGACGGGCAGGGAAAGCTCGGCGGCAAGGGTCTTCTGTATATCCATATGGTTTCCTTTTCGTTCTTATATAATAAATGTAGTTTTCAGAGAATCCGATCCACCCACCGACGCATGGTGTCCGCATCATAGGGCGGCAGTCCGGTGAGATAGTGATTTTTATGGGACACGCCATTCACGGTGAAATCAATCAGCAGACAGCGCTTTTCGCTGACCATGATGGACAGTCCGCCGATCTGCCGTTTTTCCCCTGCGGCAGCACTGCACTGCCCACTGGCCACCACAGCATCCGTATCGGCGTCTGTGATGGTATAGGAAACCTCTGCCGTTTCTCTGGTATCGTTGGTCACATACAGCGGATACTGCCAGCCGGACGCCTCTCCCACAAAGACCAGTACCGGCTTCTGGGAATTGGTGATATAGTCATACGCCAGCTTTTTTGTGTAATAATAGTCCACCACGGCATCGGAAATCTGGGGCCAGCAGTCAATCATGTTCCACCAGATGATCCCTGTACGGTTCCACTTGATGGCCCTTGCCCGTTCGATGAAGAACTTCAGCGCTTCCGCCTGGGATACCTGGGACAGGAACGCAAAGGTTTCCAGATCCTCCGGCATGGTTCCGAACAGCAGACGAACCTGGTTCTTCATCAGCTCATTCCGTCCGTGCCCCTCCGAGTACAGCAGGTTTTCCGTACTGTGCGCCGCCCAGGAACGGTTCCGGGTGGGCCATACGTCTTCGGCAGGCATAAACTTCCGGATGCTTTCCGGCGCGGGACAGCCATGATACCCGGCTTCTCCGATAAAGGAGGCGGTGCAGTCCCGGTAGTAGGGATCCTTGTACCAGGCTCTCGCCCCCCATGTATGCTGTTCCGGCACGTTGTCCAGCGTGAATCCATCCGGCACTTCCGGGGAGGAACGGACATAATACCGGTAGGGATCGTGTGCCTGCAGCAGCTTCGGCAGCAGCTCGAAGGCAATCCGGTTATAGCGGACACGGTATTCCGGATATCCGAAGGCCATGTTTTTCTGGTCGATCTCGTTGTCGGAGGAATACAGGCAGACACAGGGATGATTCCGGATCCGGCACAGCAGCTTTTCGATTTCGTCGGACAGCAGGGCGTCGATGGAACCGTCCTGGGGATAGGTGGTGTTGCCCATGGCGAAGTCCTGCCAGATCATGATCCCTTCCCGGTCACACAGATCGTACAGAAGGGAATCCTCGTACACCCCGCCGCCCCAGCAGCGAATGATGTTGCAGCCGCATCCGGCAATCAGCTCCACGGCCTTGGGAATCCGTTCCTTTGCTCTGCTGTGGAAAGCGTCCATGGGAACCCAGTTGGTGCCCCGGCAGAAGATGGGTGTGCCGTTCACATGGAAACAGAACTTCTGCTGTCCCGGCGTGAAGTCCCGTTCCAGACGGATGTGCCGGAGGCCTATGGTTTCTGTTTTTTCGTCCAGCAGTTCTTCGCCGCACCACAGACGGGTGGTGATGGTATACAGGTTGGCATCCCCGTATCCCTTCGGCCACCACAGCTTCGGGTTTCTGACGGTGTATTCCCCGTTCATGCTCACATGGCTGGGGCGGCAGTGGATGGAAAAGCTGTGCTCCCCGCAGACAGCATCCATGGTGATCCGGTAGTCCAGCAGATTTTTCGCCGTACTGTGGAACCGGACTGCCCAGCGAAGGGTTACGGCGGACTCACTGGCAGCGGAAACGGCAAAATAAGTCTGGGTCAGGCGGTTCTTCTTCCGGCTGTACAGAGTCACGTCCCGCCAGATACCCGCCGTTACCAGCCGGGGCGCGATGTCCCAGCCGAAACAGTGGGGCGCCTTGCGGATATAGGAAATCTGATTCCGGTCAGCGGTGCCGATCATGCCCACGGGATAGTCCTTCTGCCGGACATAGTTCATGGCGGAGTAAATGCAGACACAGAGGCTGTTTTCCCCCTGCCGCAGAACACCGGTCACATTCCATTCGTGTTCCACAAACATATCTTCCGGGTGTCCGATCCATTCTCCGTTGCAGAACACATCCGCCACCGTGTCAATTCCGTCAAACCGCAGGATCATCTCTTCCCCTTCCGGAATTTCGTCTACTGTAAACATGCGGCAGTACGCAAAGCTACAGTGTTCGTACTGCATGTACTGATAATGGTTGTCCGAAAAGAAGGGATCCGGTGCAATTCCGGCACGGTACAGATCCAGCTGAGCATTGCCGGGGACCCGTCCTTCCAGTGCATGCAGACAGTGTTCCGTATCCGGCGGCCACCCGTACCGGGGATTTCTTCCGTCTTTTTCTTCGATACAGTACAGCTGCCATGTGCCGTTCAGAGAGATATGCATATCGTGAACCTCCTGTCCAAGTATTTATACCAGTAGTATACCATATCCTGCCCTATCCCGTCAATGGGAAGAAGCTGATTTTCCCATAACAAAAGCATGCCCCACCAAACGGCAAAGCATGCTCCGGTTTGATTATTTGGTTATCACAAAGGTTTCCGGTGAAATGTCCGCCCGGCATCGCAGATAGACAACCTGTCCTGCCGCCAGCCGGTTTTCGCCGCTCTGCCACGGAGTATCCGTCACCAGTTCCCATACATCTGCGGGAGTCGTAAGGGTCAGCGCCTTTTCACTCCGGTTCACAGCCACAAGAATCTGGTGGTCTTCTCCGTTCCAGGGAGTCCGGGCAAAGAAAGCATAGTCCTTTTCTGCCGCCAGAATCTGCAGGACCCCGGTTTTCAGCACCGGTTCTTCTCTGCGTATATTGCCGATGGTGCGGTAATATGTCAGGAGGTCTTTGTCCATGTTATGCCACGGGAAGGTTCTGCGGCAGAAGGGATCCCTGTATCCTTCCATCCCTACCTCGTCCCCGTAGAATACACAGGGTACCCCGGGCATGGCGGCAATCAGTCCGTAGGCCGTTTTCAGCCGGGTGTCAATAATTACAGACGATGAAATAAGTATTTTTGGTACTGTTTTAGCAATTAATTTTTCTG
>JAFQGY010000234.1 GCA_017415325.1 Clostridia bacterium | reverse complement strand
CCCTACGGCAGGTGCGGCAGCCAGTGAAATCATAAACCTTTCTGCCCTGCGTTCGCTGCCCAAGGGGACGGAATATTTTTTCAGCGATCTGCATGGGGAGTACGACGCCTTTTTGAAACTGATCCGTTCCGCTTCCGGGATGATCCGTTCCAAAATCGATCTGATTTTCGATAAAAGCATTCCCGCCGACGACAGAGAAGCTCTGGCTGTGCTGATCTACCGGCCGGAGGAAGAAATCAAACGGCTCCGGGGGATGGGGGAGCTGACGGACGAATGGCGCAGGATCACCGTGTACCGGCTGATTATGGTGTGCGACTCCGTTTCCGCCAAGTACACCCGCAGTGAAGTCCGTGCCAAAATGCCCTCCGGCTTTGCCTACATTCTGGACGAGCTGCTGAACGTCACCGACGACGTGGACAAGGACTTCTACTACGACGAAATCATCGCTTCCATTCTGGACACCGGCATTGCGGAGGAGTTCATCATCTCCACCTGCTCCCTGATCCGTACCCTGACCATCGACCGGCTTCACATCATCGGGGACATATTCGACAGAGGCCCCCGGGCAGACAAGATCATAAATGAACTGATGGGATTCACCCACATCGACATCCAGTGGGGCAACCACGACATCTCCTGGATGGGGGCAGCCTCCGGCAACACGGCTCTCATCGCCAACGTCATCCGCATTGCCCTGTCCTACAACAGCTATGATGTGCTGGAAGACGGGTACGGTCTGAATCTGCGTCCCCTGTCCATCTTTGCGGCGGAAGTCTACGGGGACGACCCCTGCACCGGCTTCATGCCCCACACGCTGGACGACGTGGTATACGATTCGGTGGACGCCGAGCTGACCGCCAAAATGCACAAGGCCATTGCGGTGATCCAGTGCAAGCTGGAAGGACAGCTGCTGGCCAGACACCCGGAATACGGCATGGACGACCGGCAACTCTTTGAAAAAACCGACTTCCGGAACGGGACAGTCACCATCGGGGAACACACCTATCCCCTGTCCGACACCCGCTTTCCCACGGTAGACCCGGACGATCCCCTGACACTGACGGAAGACGAAGCAGAGCTGATGCGGATCATGGCTGCCTCCTTCCACCACAGTCCCATCTTAAACAGCCACATCAAATTCCTGTACGCCAAGGGCTCCATGTACAAAACCTGCAACGGCAATCTGCTGTACCACGGCTGCATTCCCCTGAACGAGGACGGTTCCTTCCGGGAAGTCCGGCTGCCCCATATCGGAGAAGATGCGGGGACGGATACGTATCATGGCCGGGAACTGCTGGACCGGATCGGAAAAATTGTGAACCGTGCCTACTTTGCGCCCTTTGATTCTCCCGAACAGATCGAAGCCCGGGACTTCCTGTGGTACCTGTGGTGCGGCCCCGACTCTCCCCTGTACGGCAAGAGCAAGATGGCCTTCTTTGAGCGCACCTTTATCGACAAGCACATCCCGGAAGCCAAAGAAAAATATGCGCCCTACTACCACCTGAACCGGAGCTGGGAAATCTGCGGACAGATTCTGGAGGAATTCGGGCTGGATCCGGAAAACGGGCATATCATCTACGGCCATGTTCCCGTACTGCTGAAAGACGGAGAAAGTCCCATCCGGGGTGGGGGGCGTCTCTACGTCATCGACGGGGGCATCTCCAAAGCCTACCGCAGCAAGACGGGCATTGCCGGTTACACCCTGATCTACGACTCCCACAGCCTCCGTCTGGCGGAACACCATGCCGGAGAAGGGGACACGCCCACGGTACGGGTGGTGGAAAAGATGGAACGCCGGGTGAGCATTGCCGACACGGACTACGGAGAAGAGCTGGCCCTGCGGATTGCCGATCTGAGAGAACTGATGCAGGCATACCGTGACGGGGAAATATTGGAGAAATAAGAAATAAGAAATCAGATATAAGAGATTAAGAAGTATTTTTCGGATTCTCATGGAATTCAAATCCCGTTCTTCTGGCATATTTCATCATAATATTGTATACTACATTCAACCGAAAGGACATACCATATGTTTACCATAGACCAGATTACTGCTGCACTCACCAGAATCGGCATGGACGCACCGGCGTTTCCCATCCTTCCCACGGCAGAGCTGCTTTCCGACATCCAGTACAACTTTGCGGCCACGGTTCCCTATGAAAATCTGGATATTCTGGCGGGGATCCCCCTGTCGCTGGAAGAAGCCGACCTGTACGATAAAATCGTCACCCGGCACCGGGGCGGATACTGCTTTGAAGTCAACGGGTTTCTGACCGGTCTGCTCCGCTCCATGGGGTATGACGTGGTGGAATACATGGCACGGTATCTCCGGGGCGAAACCGATATTCCCATGCGGCGGCACCGGGTGCTGGTGGTAACCTGTGCAGACTCGTCCCGCTGGATTGTGGATGCGGGGATCGGGCAGGCGGCATTCCGTCGTCCTCTGCCTTTTGCGGAAGGAGCAGAAGCCACCATCAATGGGGAAACCTACCATGTAGTGAAGAAGGACTTCTACGGCTGGGTTATTGAGGACTGGCACAATGAACAGTGGCGGCCCTTCTACGGCTTCACGGAAGAAGTGCAGCTGAATCTGGACTACGTGATGCCCTCCTTCTGGTGCGAAAAGCATCCCGACTCCCCCTTCAACAAGGCACCTATGCTTGCAATCAAGACAGAGAAAGGGCGTATGACTGTTGACGGGAATGATTTCAAGGTGTTTGAGGGAGAAAGGCTTGTAT
>JAFQGY010000233.1 GCA_017415325.1 Clostridia bacterium | reverse complement strand
TTCTTTGATACGGAAATTTCCTATGCCACCAACTATCTGCGGCAGTCTGAGGCTTCCTACGGGATCCTGCCCATTCCCAAGTATGACGAAGCTCAGAAGGAATATTCCACCATCATGTCCTTCCCCTACACCCTGTACGGTGTGCCGGTGGATGCAAAGGATCCCGATATGTCCGCCGCCGTACTGGAATGTCTGGCTTCCGAAAGCTTCCGGACGGTGTCTCCCGCCCTGTTTGAAGTGGCTCTGAAGGTGAAGTTCTCCCAGGATGCGGAATCCTCCGAAATGTATGACATCATCCGCAGCAGCGCCACCTTCGACTTCGGCCGGATCTTCTGCACCAATCTGGACAGCCTGACCTTCAGTATGTTCCGGGATTCCGTGAACAAGGGCAGCACCGACTGGATGTCCACCTTCCAGAGCAAGAAGAAGACTCTGGAAACCAAGCTGGAAACGGTTGTTACGGCTCTGACAGAGGAACAGTAATTCTCATATACCATAAAAAGGGACTGTCGTATTTCTGCGGCAGTTCTGAGACAGGAGCGGATTTTCGGATCTGCTTCTGTTTTTTTGATTGGAACAGAGGGGCAAACATAACAGTAATACTGTTTTAATATGAAATTGAAAAATAGTTCTCCGGTTTCGTTATTGAAGAAGTGCAGAGGATATGATATACTGTATTCATAATGGAGGTGAATGATAATGCGTTTAGGAGAACGAATTAAATTTTATCGTGTACAGAAGCAGATGACACAGGAGGAGCTTGCAAAGGAGCTTAATATATCATTTCAGGCGGTTTCCAAATGGGAACGGAACGAATCTCTGCCGGATGTAACTCTGGTGGCTCGCCTGGCAGAAGTTCTGCATACGACTTGTGATGCATTGCTGTCGGATACGTATTGCCTGGCAAACAGTGAGATTGATGCGTTGATACAGGAAGCTTCTGCGCTGCAAATCGAGGATCACGCGCAATATATGCAGCGGATTGAACTGCTTGAAAATGCATTGGTAAAGTATCCTCACTCCGTCCGGCTGATGCTTGCACTGGCTGACAGTTACAGCAAAGGAGGAGAATATCCGGAGTACACAGAAAAGAATTACTTGATGAAATCCATAAGTATATGGGAATATGCCGCAGTGTATACAGAAGACATCAGGCAAAAATATCAGATCACAGAAAAGCTGTGTTATGTGTACCGAGCATTGGAAAAGTATGATCGTATACGTGAACTGGCTGAAAAAATGCCGGAAATATACCAGACAAGGCCGGCTCTGCTGCATCATTCCATGCCGGGAAAACAGCAGCTGGAAGGCATCCATATGTATTGCAGAGAATTGCTGGATATGACAGAATGCTGTTTGAATCTGTTGATTTATCCGAATATGGAAAAACAGGTACAGGAACATCTGAATTCTCTGCGTGATATTGCGGATAACATGGAACTGTGGAATATGCAGCGATATGTGCAGGGTTGAGGATAAAGCGTTGTTCCGGTAAATGGATTATCAAAACGCAAAAAACTGCCGCCACCTTTTCGGGAAGCAGCAGTTTTGTTATTATACGGTTTTATCAGATCCGGCAGACTCAGCCCAGTCTCTTTTCCAGAGCGGCCAGTTCATCCCACATTTCAGCGGGAACTCTGTCACCGATCAGGTTGTAGAATTCCTTGATGTTGTCGATGTCAGCCTTCCAGGAGTCGTGGTCAACGGAAACCAGTTCACGGATGGTGTCCAGAGTCACGTCGTCCAGACCTTCGATGTTGATGTCTTCAGCCTTGGGAACGAAGCCGATAGCGGTTTCCACAGCGTCAACCTTGCCTTCGCAGCGATCCAGGATCCACAGCAGAACTCTCATGTTGTCACCGAAGCCGGGCCAGATGAAGTTGCCTTCGTCATCGGTACGGAACCAGTTCACGTGGAAGATCTTGGGAGCGTTGGGAATCTTCTTGCCCATGTCGAGCCAGTGCTTGAAGTAGTCACCCATGTTGTAGCCTACGAAGGGACGCATAGCCATGGGGTCACGACGTACTACGCCGACTGCGCCTGCAGCAGCAGCAGTGGTTTCGGAAGCCATGATGGAACCAACGAAGGTACCATGCTGCCAGCCGGTGGACTGGTATACCAGGGGAGCGGTCTTAGCCCGTCTGCCGCCGAATACGATAGCAGAGATCGGCACACCTGCCAGAGAGTCGAATTCGCTGGACAGGCAGGGGCAGTTGATGGCCTTTGCGGTGAAACGGGAGTTGGGATGTGCGCCGCAGGTGGACTTGTCTTTCTTGTCGTACTTGGTGCAGTCCCAGGGATTGCCCTTCCAGTCGATGGCATTGCCGGGCTGGGGCGGATTGTTGTCCAGGCCTTCCCACCAAACGGTGTTGTCGGCAGTGTTGTGCACCACGTTGGTGAAGATGGTGTCCTTCATGGTGGTGTGCAGTGCGTTGGGGTTGGACTTTTCGTTGGTACCGGGAGCTACGCCGAAGAAGCCGTTTTCGGGGTTCACAGCCCACAGTCTGCCGTCCTTGCCGATCCGCAGCCATGCAATATCGTCACCTACGCACCATACCTTGTAACCCTGCTTCTGGTAGATTTCCGGAGGAATCAGCATAGCCAAGTTGGTCTTGCCGCATGCGGAGGGGACTGCAGCGGAGATATACTTCACTTCGCCGTTAGGATATTCCACGCCCAGAATCAGCATGTGTTCAGCCATCCAGCCTTCCAGACGGCCCAGGAAGGAAGCGATACGCAGCGCGAAGCACTTCTTACCCAGCAGAACGTTTCCGCCGTAACCGGAGTTTACAGACCAGATGGTGTTGTCTTCCGGGAAGTGAACGATGTAGCGGTTTTCTTCGTCCAGATCTGCTCTTGCATGCAGCCCCTTGATGAAGCCGGCATCGTCGCCCAGAGCTTCCAGAACATTGGGGCCCACGCGGGTCATGATCAGCATGTTCAGAACCACGTAGATGGAGTCGGTCAGTTCGATACCGTACTTGGCAAAGTCAGAGCCAACAACGCCCATGGAGTAGGGAATTACGTACATGGTCTGGCCCTTCATGGAACCCTTGTACAGCTTGGACAGCTTTGCATAACATTCCTGGGGATCCATCCAGTTGTTGATGTTGCCGGCGTCTTCCTTCTTGGAGGTGCAGATAAAGGTTCTGCCTTCCACGCGGGCTACGTCGTTTACAGCGGTGCGGTGGAGGTAGCATCCGGGCAGCTTTTCCTGGTTCAGCTTGATCATTTCGCCAGTGGAGCATGCTTCGGCACGCAGAGCTTCTGTCTGTTCTTCGCCGCCGTCGATCCATACGATTTTATCGGGCTGGGTCATGGCGGCCATTTCGTCGATCCAGGACAGGACGTGTTTGTTCTGTGTCATTTGGAATACTCTCCTTGTATATATAATCAAAATTTTTTCTATGATACATTATACCGGAAACGAATGCAAAATGCAAGAGAGGGAATATGAATTTTTCAGCTTCTTCCCATGCATTTTTTGTGCATTGTTCCGTTGAAATCCGGAAATGCTTCTCTTTTCCTGCAGCCGGAAATGGGTAAAACATCCAAAAGTCGGCAAAAGAATACAGAAATGGTAGGAAAACGTGAATTTATGCATTTTTATGCCGCCGTGCAGAAAGAATCAATTCTGTGCAAATATACCTTCCCAGTGATCCTGGTCATGTTCCTCTACTGTAAAGGCATCTCCTCCGTGCACCCCATCGCCGGGCGCCACATGATACCAGGAAGTCAGTGTGTCCCCGTCCCACCACAGCTCCCGCCAGCCTCTGTAGGAATCTTTTGGGTCCTTCATGCCGCTGTAGCTGAAGTTGCCGGTCTGCAGAATCACTTTTCCTGTGTCGCCAGCGGGCAGGACGGAGGAAAGATGGGTGTGCCCGGCCGCCAGTGCCAGAATCCGCTTTTCCTCCCGTACCAGACGGAGGAACTCTTCCGATTCATTGGCGAAATCAAAATAGTGTGCGCACAGAATGGCCGGCAGCTCCGGATGGGCTTCCAGGGCTTCCCGGATCATGGTGCAGTCCAGCGGCAGATAGGTTCCGTCGCTGTTTTCCACAGGATCCAGATTCCCGCTGAAGCTGTCACAGAGAATGAACAGCAGCTCTCCGAGAACCACGGCCTGGGCTCTGGGCTGTCCGGTACGTGTGCGCCATTCTGCTTCCCCATATTGCTCGTGGTTGCCGGGGAGGATATACGCCGGGGCAGGCAGGGCGGGGAACCACCGTTCCATGAATTCCGATGTGCGGGAAACGGGAGGATCCCATAACCGGGAACCGCCTTCGTTCCAGCCCCAGTGATCCAGCGAAACGTCCCCCAGCACCAGCGTCCCCTGGGAGGGCTTTTCCGCTTCCGCCGCCTGCAGCAGAGAAACCATGGTGTCCAGCCGCCGGTCGTTGTCCGTGCCGTGGAAGATCTGGTGACAGCTGTGTGTGTCGGATATCAGTCTTACGTGTGTCATATACAATTGCTCCTTCCGATACTGTACAAATATTATACCGATAAAAGGAACAAAACGCAATATTCTGACAAAAAAAGTTGAAAAAGTTCAAGAACAAGTGTTTACAAACCGGAAAAGATATGATATAATACACTCAGATCCATATGCCCAACATTCACGACAAACAGAAAGGTAGGAATATCATGACTCCATTAACGCCGAAGGAACAGCTGATCTTCGACTATATAAAAGAAAATCTGAAAAAGAACGGTTACTCCCCCTCCATCCGGGACATCCGTACCGCACTGGATATCAAGAGTACCTCTACTGTACATACCTATCTGGAACGGCTGGAACGGAAAGGATATATCCACAAGGAAAACGGCAAGAGCCGTACCCTGCGGATCGAAGATACCATGGATGAAGGTGCTGCCGCTGCCGGGAACGGCCGTGTGCCGATCATCGGGAAAGTTACCGCCGGTCAGCCCATTCTGGCAGTGGAAAATTACGAAGGATTCATCTGCTATCCCGAAGGAGAAGGCCGCT
>JAFQGY010000232.1 GCA_017415325.1 Clostridia bacterium | reverse complement strand
TTGAATACACAATATCCAGTGGCAGATGGAATTGCTGAAACTATATCCAGTGGAACTCCTGTTTAAAGTTCTTTGCCGAGCTTTCTTTCAAGAAAGCGACCCGCGTCCCCTGCATCAACAGGTTAGTTAATCATCATTTACATAAGAAATACATCATACATACAGGAGCATTCAGAAAGGAAACTGACACAATGGATAACGGTATTTTTGAAAAATTCCGGAAGGAAACCTATGTAGCGGAAGATGGGTACACCATGCCCTACCGGCTGTATATCCCGGACGATTACGACTGCGGCGAGGAATATCCGCTGGTGTTCTTCCTGCACGGCGCGGGAGAGCGGGGGGACGACAACGAAAAACAGCTGGCCATCGGTATCCGGCATATGTTCTGGGAAGGCAGCCCGGCGTACAACTCCATCATCGTGGCGCCCCAGTGTGCCTGCGACAAGCGCTGGGTGGATATCGACTGGGACTACGGCGTGTTCAACCGGAAACAGGTAAAGGAAACCAGAGAACTGCAGACCGCCATGACCATTCTGAAGGAAGTGATGGAATTCTGCAATGTGGACAGAGACAGAGTCTACGTCACCGGGATCTCCATGGGCGGCTACGGTACCTTTGATGCGCTGGCCAGACACGGTTCCTGGTTTGCGGCAGGGGTTCCCGTATGCGGCGGATGTGACCCGGAAACCGACGCCAAAGCCAACAGGAGAATCCCCCTGTGGATGTTCCACGGCAGTGCGGATACCACCGTTCCTCCTGTGGGCAGCCGGCTCATGTATGCCAAAATCCGCAGCATGGGCGGGGACAAGGTACGCTATACCGAATACAGCGGCATGAACCACGGCATCTGGGACAACGCCTACAGCGACCGGGAAATGGTACAGTGGATGTTCGCCCAGTCCCGGTATGAAAGACGGATCCAGGCGGAAAAGCGGGCCAAGCAGAAGAAAGCCGCTGCCGTTGCCGGTGGTATCGGTGTGGCCGCCGTTGCCGCTGCTGTGATCGCAGGAACGATTGTAAAAAAAAATAAAAAATCCAGCCAGGTGACGCTTGCTCCCATGCAGCCCATCGCCGCTCTGCCGGAAACCACTGCAGCGGAAAAAACCGTAGTGGAAAAGACAGAAGTGACTGTGCAGACCGTACCTGTACAGGCCGTTCAGACACCTGTCGCAGCGACCGCTGAAATCAAGCCCATCAAACCGATCAAGACGCTGAAAGCCCCCAAAGCCGACAAGACCAAAGCCATGCTGGACAAAGCGACCGCCAGAGCAGTGGACATGACCGTACAGGTAATCCGCCGTCTGGCCGGCATCTGACGGGAGGTACACCATGCTTTCCAACACCGGCTACAAGCTGGCCCATGACAAAAAACTGACCATCGGCTACTTCGGCGGCTCCATTACCGAAGGGGCAGGCCAGTCGAAACCCGGCTTCTGTTACCGGGACAGAGTGACCGCATGGATGAAAGAACGGTATCCCGATGCGGACATCACCGAAATTCAGGCGGCCATCGGCGGAACCGGCACAGACCTTGGCATGTACCGCTGTGACCGGGATCTGCTGTCCCGAAAACCGGATCTGGTATTCTTTGAATTTGCAGTAAACGACAGCGGCATGGCCTATGAATCCGTAGCTGCCCAGACCGAAACCATTTTCCGCAAGATCCTCCGGGCCAATCCTGCCGCCGACATCATCGTGCTCTACACCATCACCGGTGCGATCCACAATACCATGGCATCTGGCGGGGAATACAGATCTCGTGCCGCTCAGTCTGCCGTTGCCCATCACTACGGAATTCCGTCCATCGATGTGGGGGAAGTACTGCGGATCCGCACCCTGCTGGAAGGCGGGGATTTCACCCGGTTTGCCAAAGACACCGTACACCCCACCGACGAAGGATACGCCATTTACACCGACTGCATCACCGCATGGCTGGAACAGAACCTGACGCCCGGGGACTCCCTGACAAAACATCCCCTGCCCGCTCTGTTCTGTACCAAAGTACATGACGACGCCCGGCTGGAAGACTGTGCCGCCCTTGCAGACTGCAGGACAGAAGGTTTTTCCCTAACGGAAGCCTCTCTCTGCGGACGGTATCCTCACTATCTGGAAGCCACCGCTCCCGGTGCAAAGCTCACCTTTACCTTTGTAGGTGAAAATGCCGGGTTCTACTGGATGCTGGCGAAGGATTCCGGGGACGTGACCGTACAGGTGGACGACGGGGAAATCCGCACCATGCGCAGCTGGGATCACTACTGCAAGAGCTTCAACCGGGCGGGGGCTGCCTTCTTTGCCCGGAATCTGCCCTATGGAAAACATACCGTAACCGTCACCGTTGCCGACACCAGAGCCGAGGAATCCGAAGGGACTGCCATCCGGATCGGTGCGGTGCTGGTATCCTGAGGAGGAATGCACATGGACAACATTCTGTGGACTGCCAGAAAACGCACAATCTTTGGCCTTCCCCTTTCCTTTACGGTATACACCCTGACCGACACCAAACTGTTCATCAAAACGGGGCTTTTCAACATCCGGGAGGAAGAAGTGCGCCTGTACCGGATTCTGGACATCACGCTGAAACGCACCTTTGAGGAACGCCTCTTCGGACTGGGCACCATCCACTGCTGCACCGCCGACAAGACCGCCCCGGAATTTGACATCAAACGGATCCGGGACAGCAAGGAAATCCGTACCCTGCTGTCCGATCAGGTGGAAGAAGAACGCAGCATCCGGTATGTGGGCGTCAGGGAATATATGGGCGAAAACGGCGAGGATATGGATGGGGAAACCCACGAATGATCCCGTCCCGAAAGGAACTGTATGGAAAAAATACCTGAGGGAAATCTGTTTATGTGGTGCCCTGCCCCGGCGGCAGATGCTTTTGTCCCCCTGCCGGATGGACTGGTGTACCGCCCCTTTTCCCCTGCCCTTCTGGAGGACTGGATTTCCCTGCAGATGCGCGGTTCGGCGGAAAAACGGGAGTATCTGCTGGACTATTATCACCGCATATACGAACCTTTTGCCGATCGCTTCCGGGAACGGTGGCACCTGCTGTACGATGGCGAAATTCCTGTGGCCGGCTGCAGTCTGTGGGAAGCTTATCCGGGATATGAAACAATCCACTGGCTCAAGGTGCATCCCCTGTACGAAGGTCGGGGACTGGGCAGAGCAATTCTGACGAAAACCCTGGAACAGCACCGCGGAGAGGTATTTCTCCACACCCAGCCGGCCAGCTTCCGTGCCGTCAAACTGTACACGGATTTCGGTTTTGCACTGCTGACAGATCCTGTGGTGGGTACAAGAGAAAACCATCTGACGGATGTTCTGCCGGTGCTCTCCCGTGTCATGACGCCGGACGCCTATGCCGCTCTCCGGTTTGCCCAGTGTCCGAAAGGATTTCTTAAAGCCGCCGCATCGGTGCCGGAAAGCCGGTTCTGAACCTGCAAAATACACAAAAGAAGCAGATGATTCTGTACGAATGGTACAAAATTGTCTGCTTTGTTTGTTTTCCGGAAAAAAGGTATTGACAGGACGGTGTCATTACGGTATAATGGTTTTACTTCAAGTTCACTTGACTGTTTTGTGCGCTAAATAGAAACTTTCAACAGAACCAAAGACACCCACTGCAAGCCGGATGTCTGTCAGAAGGGAGCAAAGTATGGAACGATATATCCTGACCAAACTGCAGCCTGCCGAAGAAGCAAGACTGCGCCGATCTGCCAAAGGCAAAAGCATCCGGGCACTGGTGTATTCCCTGCTGTGGTGGGGATTTTTAGCAGGACTCTGGGCGGCATATGTGTACTTCTTTCACCGGCCTTTCACCGATCCGGGCGCCTTTATTTTCGCTCTCCTGATGGTACTGCCCTTCATTCCCTGGAAGCTGCACCGGTATCTGTTCGGCTACACCGGATATGCCGTGGTGGAAAAGGTATTTGTGGCGGTGGATGTGCCGCTGAAATGGTATGATTTTCCCGCAAAGAAGCGGGTGAAAAACAGTCTGGCGGACAGCAATGTGGCGGATGTGATGACCCTGACTCTGCGGCCGGAAAACAGCACGGACTTTATGAAGCTGACGCTGGTGCATCCCAACATTACGGGAGAATCCGGCGGGCCTTACTACAACGAGGGAGACTCGGTCTTTCTGGCGGGCGGATTCAACTTTCCGGTAAAGGTGCCTCTGGTACTGACCAACGGAATTGTGTGTCCCACCTGCGGACAGATGACGGGGGCCGGGTGGAACCGGTGCAAATGGTGCCGGACGGTGCTGACGGACGGGACAAAAGCGGAATAAAGCCCTTTACAGGAACACCCAAATATGCTATAATAAAACAAAAAACGGAGGAATTGCGTGTGAAAAATCTGTCATCCCGCATCACGAATCTGCTGCTTGGCGGCTTTCTCTGTACTTTACTGTATCTGGGGATCTATTTTGTCACCAACATTCTCTTCGTCGCTGTCCTTCCGCTGGAAACAGCTGAAAACCTGCCGGACCAATGGTATTTTTCCCTGTGGATCACCCTTTGTTATCTGATTGCCATGCCTGCCACCGTGATCCGTCGGGCCAACAGTGCCTTTCTGGAAGATGCACACATGGACGCCTATGATGCAAAGGTCTTTCTGAAACGGTTCTTCCGGGAAGACGGACTGCTGGCGGCCATCCTGTACGGCGTCGTAGCCCTTGCGGGAGATTTGATGCGGCTCCTTCCCATGATCGACAGCCGGACGGCCAATTTCATCCCGGTATTCGTTCTGCCGCCCATGCATCTTGTGAAAATCCCCATTCTTTCTGCCATTGTCAGCTGGATTGTGGTGATGGCCGTGTTCACACTGGGGTCATGGTGGGTACAGAAGGAATCCATGCTGCGGATCACCAGCGGATCGGAAAAGGTCAGCCTTATGGAAATCCTGCGTACCTTCGGCAGACTGCACTGAGCGTTTCTTTCAATATTATATAAGGAGACAGACATCATGAAAAAGCAAGTGGAAAAAATGGCGGAGCAGATGGGACAGAATGCCCTGATCGCTTCCATTGTCAAAACTGTCCTGTACTGGCTGCTGGTAGTTGCCCTGTGGCTTGGCTACAGCCATCTCTGGCAGCGTCCTCTGACCCATCCCTCTGCCATTGCCTTCACCATCCCGTTGGTGGTTCCCTTTGTCTGGCCCAAGATCCACGAACGCTGGGCGGAAAAGAACTGGAAAGGCACTGTGGTGCAGATGAAGGATGTGGAAGAAATCCGGATCACCGGCCGTGGTGCCAAAAAGCTGTTCACCCATCTGCACATCACCTTCCGCACCTCCGAAGGCAGTGAAAAGATCGTCTTCCACGAAGGCCCGGAATACAAGATCGCCAACGGGTATTACCACATGGGGGATGAGGTATGGAAGCTGAAATGCCTGAAATACCCCATCAACATGACCGATGAAGCGGAACGGACGGAGGATATTTTCTGCCCGAACTGCGGACGGTTCACCAATGCGTCCAGGAAAAAGTGTCACTGGTGCAGGAAGCCCCTGCTGAAATGAGAGGTATCCCATGAACGAACAGCTTGCATCCCACTGCAAACCGCCGAAGCCGGTGCAGTATGCCGTACTGACCCTGCTGACCCATCTGATCCTTTCCGTACTGATGATCGTCCTGTTCGGCCCCTCTTACCTGTCCAATCTGCCCCTGCGCCATGGAATCTGCCTGTGGATTGTGTTTCTGGTACCGCTGTATGTGATCTGCCAGTATTATTTTCTCCCCTACATACCGGATCAGTACCGGGAGGGCGGCGTTGTCGTCTGTCTCAAAACCTTTGCCAAACTGGTGCTGCCGGGAGAGAT
>JAFQGY010000231.1 GCA_017415325.1 Clostridia bacterium | reverse complement strand
GCCAGAACAGGCTTTACATAGATGCAGGTGGGAGTCAGCAGTACTTCGCCCAGGCTCTTGCCGTCCAGTTCTGCAACCGGAGCATGCAGGTCGGCGTTTTCAATATCGAATACCTTGCGTACCAGAGAGAAACCATTGGAGTGGAATCCACTGGAGGGCAGGCCGATCAGAATATCTCCGGCGGCCGTTGTGGTGTTGTCCAGAATCCGGCTTCTGTCAGCGATCCCTACAGCAAATCCGGCCAGGTCGTAATCGTCTTCCGGCATCAGCCCAGGATGTTCCGCCGTTTCACCGCCGATCAGGGCACAGTCGGACTGCACACAGCCTTCCGCTACGCCGGATACCAGAGCAGCGATCTTTTCCGGAACGTTTTTACCGCAGGCAATGTAGTCCAGGAAGAACAGGGGACGGGCGCCGCAGCAGATAATATCGTTCACGCACATGGCAACACAGTCGATCCCCACGGTGTCGTGCTTGTCCATCAGCATGGAGAGACGGATTTTGGTGCCAACACCGTCGGTGCCGGAAACCAGAATGGGATCGGTGATATTGTACTTTTTCATCATCACGCCCAGATCGAACAGACCGCCGAACCCGCCGATCTTGTCACAGACACCGGCAGTCATGGTACGTGCGATATGAGCTTTCATCAGTTCTACAGCAGTGTAGCCCGCAGTGATGTCCACACCGGCTTCCTTATACGCTTCGCTGAAACTCTTCATGTTATATGTTACCTCCGGAAATTAGTTTTCGGTTTATTTACTGCAAAGACACCACTCTGCCTGACGGAATGATATGCTCTTTTCCCATGTAGCAGATATACAGATCCTGAATACCGGGATTGTAGACAAAGGAACCGTCGGCGGCAAACTGGAGGGCTTCGTAAGCCTTTACATAGTCGTAGATTTCCATATTGGTGGCATACCAAACATCGTCACGGTTTCCGATGTAGGAAGCAAATTCTTCGATGATATGCCAGTTGTCATTGTCGTTGAATTCATAGCTGTGGCCCCACAGATAGAACAGCCGGGGAACCTGAGACCAGAAATACCGTCCGTCAGGTTCTTCGATAAACTGCCTTGCCAGTTCCATCAGACGGGGATTGTTGTGGTGACAGGTGGCGGGAAGCCGGAGCCAGTCGCTCGGAATGTCAAACTTTTCCGTGGAAACGGTGGTTCTGGAATATACTATCCCGCAGGTACGCAGAATCTCCACCACAGAATCGCTGTAGCTGCCGTTGGCGTAGGCCATCCCCCTGACGGGCCCCCCCAGCATCTTTTCCAGCTGAATCCGGTCAAACAGCACATCATTTGCCGCCATGGCAGGATCCACCTCCGCCAGAGACAGATGCCTGTATCCATGAACAGCCGCTTCGTTGCCGGTGGAGGTGTACAGTGCAATGGCTTCTTCTGCCGTGAGTCTTCTGCCGCCGGATCGGGCAGCAAACAGACCGCTGTTGATGTTGAAAGTACCTTTCAGTCCGTTGTCGGACATAATCTCAATCAGCTTCCGGTCATACACCACACCGTCGTCATAACTGAGGGTAACGGCTTTGGAACGGAAACCGGGGTAACGCAGAAACGGATAACGCATGTCAGATCCTCCCGTAACACAGATTGTGTATGTGAAATGAAATGCTTACCGGGCCAGCTTTTCCTGCAGAGCGGCATCCTTGGCCAGAACCGCATCGGCAGCTTTCTTTCTGGATTCCCTGATCTTGGCGGCCAGATCCGCATCGGACAGCGCCAGAATCTGACAGGCCAGGTGAGCCGCATTGGCAGCACCGTTCAGGGCAACCGTGGCAACCGGAATCCCGCTGGGCATCTGTACGGTAGCCAGCAGAGCGTCCATACCGTCCATGGCGCCTCCCTTCACAGGGATCCCGATAACGGGAAGGGTGGTGTTGGCAGCACAGGCACCGGCCAGATGGGCAGCCATCCCGGCAGCAGCAAGCACAACGCCATATCCGTTTTCTTCTGCGGCGGAAACAAATGCGGCAGTTTCCACAGGTGTTCTGTGGGCAGAAAGCACTCTTGCGGTGTATTCCACACCAAAGCAGTCCAGTACGGCAAACGCTTTTTCCACGACAGGCAGGTCAGAATCACTGCCCATGAGAATGGCAACTTTTTTAGCCATGATGATACCTCGCTGTATAAAAGTTTCGTATAGAATATAAAAAGGGCATACCGCTCCCCCGTGACGAAATGTACACGATGCGGAATGCCCAGACGGTCGGCAGGCTTGTCAGCCAAGGCAATATCTGCTTCATGCGGTTGATTCCGCTGCGTCCGTGCGCATTTCCGTCAGTCACAGAAAGCCTTACTCTGATATTATACCGGAATTCTTTCCCATCGTCAAGAGGGACAGGGGACAAAATTCCGTCAGGTTCGATTTTTTTCTTGTGGATTATCTCTAATGGGTGCTTGTACAAATACAAAACGTCTGAAAAATCTTGACTTTCTTCCGGTATGGTGCTACAATATCTATAAATTGGAGTATTATGACTACATCTCTGAAAGGAAGATATACCATGCAATATCAATGCGCCTCCGGCCTTTCCGACGACAGCATTCTGTTTGTCCTGAAAGACACCATCAAGGGTAAAAATCTGAAAAAGATCCTCCTGCTGCCCCCGGACTATACCAGAATGTACAGCGGAGCAGGTAAGATCGTTGCCATGTACTGGGAACTGCTGCACGAAACCTGCCAGATCGACATCATGCCCGCACTGGGTACCCATGCTCCCATGACCGAAGAAGAATGCAAAGCCTTTTTCGGGGAAAATGTACCTTTTGAAAACATCATCGTACACCGCTGGAGAGACGACGTGGTAAAAATCGGCGAAGTTCCCGGCGAATACGTTTCCGAAGTATCCGAAGGACTTGTGAATACCCCCATCGACGTGGAAGTAAACAAGCGTCTGCTGGATCCCTCCTATGACCTGATCATCTCCATCGGTCAGGTGGTGCCCCATGAAGTGGTGGGTATGGCCAACTATTCCAAGAACCTGTTCGTAGGCTGCGGCGGTTCTTCCATGATCAACTCCTCCCACATGCTGGGTGCCTTCTACGGGATGGAACGGATTATGGGGAAGGACTTCTCCCCCGTTCGCAAGGTGTTCGACTACGCACAGGAAAACTTCTGCAAGGATATGCCCCTGCTGTTTGTGCTGACCTGCACCACCAATACCGGCGACCAGACCAATATCCACGGGATTTACACCGGCCGCGACAGAGCAAATTTTGAAAAAGCCGTTGCCCACAGCCAGCAGATCAACCTGATCCATGTGGACAAGCCCTTCCAAAAAGTGGTTGTGTATCTGGATCCCAGAGAATTCAAGAGCACATGGCTGGGCAATAAGGCCGTATACCGTACCCGTATGGCCATTGCAGACGGCGGCGAACTGATCGTTCTGGCTCCTGGCGTGGCAAGATTCGGGGAAGATGACGAAAACGACAGACTGATCCGCAAGTACGGCTATGTGGGCAGAGAAACCGTTCTGGATCTGGTAAAGGATCCCGCCAATGCTGACCTGAACGCCAACCTGTCCGTGGCAGCCCACCTGATCCACGGTTCCTCCGACGGTCGTTTCAGCATTACATACGCCACCGAAAAGGTCACCAGAGAAGAAGTGGAAGGCGTTGCGTTCGGCTGGATGCCCTATGAAGAAGCCGCAAAGAAGTACGATCCCGCTGTGCTGACCGACGGATACCACACCATCGACGGGGAAGAGATCTTCTACATCAGCAATCCCGCTCTGGGTCTGTGGACATACGACAAGGAAGAGGCATAACGATGGAAGAAAAATACATCGACCTCCATACCCACACAGTCTGTTCCGATGGTTCCATGACCCCGGCTGAACTGGTGCGCCATGCCAGGGAGTCCGGTCTTGCTGCCGTTGCCGTATCCGACCATGATACCGCAGACGGGGTGAAGGAGGCCATGGCAGTGGGACGGGAAGTGGGCATCGAAGTGGTACCCGCCATCGAATTGTCTGCCATTTCCGATACCGAAACCCATATTCTGGGATATTTCATTGATCCGGATTCCGAAGCACTGGTGGCCGCTGTGGACAATATCCGTGCCATCCGTACCCAGCGGATCGGGGAAACCTGCGAAATGCTGGAAAAGTACAATATCCATGTAACGCTGGATGAAGTAAAAGCCAAAGCCGGCGGCGGGATCCTCTGCAGGGCCCACATTGCCAAGCTGATGACCGAAAAAGGATACAGTACCTCCCCAAAGGCCGCTTTCAACGAATGGCTGAACGTAGGCTGTCCCTGCTACAGCGAATCCCAGGCGCTGACCGATACGGAAGCCGTGGAACTGATCCGCAAAGCCGGCGGGGATGCATACCTGGCGCATCTGCACCTGACCAAAAAGGCCGGTGACGATCTGGATGCATTTGTAAAGCATCTGGCAGACGCAGGCCTGACCGGTATCGAAGGGTATTATACCGACTATACCCCCGAAATGGCAGAAACTTATCGGAATCTTGCCAAGAAATACAATCTGAAAATCTCCGGCGGTACCGACTTCCACGGCAGCTTCAAGCCCCATATCTCCATCGGGAGAGGGCTCGGAGAAATGCGGATTCCGTACAGTGTACTGGAAAACATGAAAAACAGATAAAAACAAAAATTACAAACCCCAACATAAAGGAGAAAAGACATGAAAAAAGCAAATATCGGACTGGTAGGTCTGGCCGTAATGGGTGAAAACCTGGTTCTGAATATGGAATCCAAGGGCTTCACTGTAGCTGTGTTCAACCGCACGACCGAAAAGGTTACCAACTTTGTAAACGGCAGAGGCGCCGGCAAGAACATCATCGGCACCTACAGTCTGGAAGAACTGGTAGAAAACGTGGAAAAGCCCAGAAAGATCATGCTGATGATCAAGGCCGGTTCCGCTGTGGACGCCATGATCGACACGCTGCTGCCCCTGCTGGATGACGGCGACATCATCATCGACGGCGGCAACTCCCATTTCCCGGATACCGCCCGCAGAACCGCATACGTGGAATCCAAGGGCAAGCTGTACATCGGTACCGGTGTTTCCGGCGGTGAAGAAGGCGCACTGAACGGTCCTTCCCTGATGCCCGGCGGTTCTCCCGCTGCATGGCCCCAAGTGAAGGAAATTCTGCAGGCCATCTGCGCCAAGGTGGAAGACGGCTCCCCCTGCTGTGACTGGGTGGGCGAAAATGGTGCGGGCCACTTTGTAAAGATGGTGCACAACGGTATCGAATACGGCGATATGCAGCTGATCTGCGAAGCATACCACCTGATGAAGAACATGCTGGGTATGTCCGACGACGAAATGCACGAAGTATTCGCAGAATGGATGAAGGGCGACCTGGACTCCTATCTGGTGGAAATCACCCGGGACATTCTGGCATACAAGGATGAAGACGGTGAACCCATCGTGGAAAAGATTCTGGATACCGCAGGGCAGAAGGGTACCGGTAAGTGGACCGGCATCGCTGCACTGGACGAAGGTGTACCGCTGACCCTGATCGGCGAAGCTGTATTTGCACGCTGCCTGTCTGCCATGAAGGAAGAAAGAGTTGCCGCCTCTGCTGTTCTGAACGGCGAAGCTGCTGCTGCTCCCTGCCTGAGTGCCGAAGAAAAAGCTGCCTGGATCGAAAATATCCGCTGCGCACTGCTGGCTTCCAAGATCGTTTCCTATGCACAGGGCTATACCCTGATGAAGGCTGCCGCCAAGACCTACGGCTGGAACCTGAACTACGGCGGCATTGCTCTCATGTGGAGAGGGGGATGCATCATCCGTTCCGTATTCCTGGGCAAGATCAAGGACGCTTTCGATAAGAACCCCGAACTGACCAACCTGCTGCTGGATCCCTATTTCACCGAAAAGATCACCTCTCTGCTGCCCGGCTGGCGTAAGGTTGTGGCACAGGCTGCCATGTGCGGTATGCCCGTTCCCGCTTTCTCTTCCGCTCTGTCCTACTATGACGGCTACCGCTGCGATCGTCTGCCCGCCAACCTGCTGCAGGCACAGCGCGACTACTTCGGCGCACACACCTACGAACGGGTTGACGCTCCCAGAGGCGAATTCTTCCATACCAACTGGACCGGTCACGGCGGAGACACCGCGGCTACCCAGTACGTGGTTTGATTTTTCAGTAACACCCGAACACACATTGCGGATACGGGGAGCAAATCGTTCCCCTGTCCGCCTATTGTATAAGGAGAATAAACTATGAAAATCCGTGAAAACTGCAAATATGCCATCGTAGTGCCCACCTCCATGGGCGTACGTATCTGCCCCATGCACGGCCAGCCCGTTGCTTCCAGTGATAATTTCTTCATGCAGGCCACCAGTGCCGAATCCAATGTTCTGTCCATCGCTTCCTACCTGGGCATGAAGACCAAGGTTCTGACCACTTTCGTGAAGGACAGCCCCATTGCTGATTTCATCAAGCGCAACCTCCGTTCCCGCGGCATCGATTATGAAGGTGCGGAAGTGGAACAGGGCGGCCCCTGGGGTTACCGTCACCAGTTCAACATCGCAGACAGCGGCTACGGCTCCAGAGGCCCCCGTGTGTGCAACGACAGAGCCGGTGAAGTTGGCCGTACTCTGAACATCAAGGATTTCGATACCAACCGCATTTTCGGCGAAGAAGGCGTACAGATTCTGCACCTGTCCGGGCTGATCGGCGCACTGTCTCCGGAAACCAGTAAGTTCTGTCAGGAACTGGCAAGAGCCGCCAAGAAGTACGGCACCCTGATTTCCTTCGACCTGAACTACCGTGCCTCCTTCTGGAAGAACAGAGAAGAAGAACTCAGAGAAATTTTCACCGAAATCGCTTCCCTCGCCGACATTCTGGTAGGCAATGAAGAAGACTTCCAGCTGGCTCTGGGCATGAAGGGCCCCGAAGCAGGCGGTAAGGATCTGTCCTCCAAGATTGCTTCCTTCCAGGAAATGATCGGGGAAGTCAAGAAGGCGTATCCCAATGCATCCGTATTCGGCACCACCCTGCGTCAGGTTGTAAACGTAAACGAACATATCTGGGGTGCCATCATTCTGGCGGAAGACGGCTGGCACATTGCCGAACCCAGACCCATCCATGTACTGGACAGAATCGGCGGCGGCGACGGCTTTGTAGGCGATATGCTGTATGCCATCCTGAAGGGCTGGGAAGCAGAAAAGTGGGTACAGTTCGGCTGGGCTTCCGGCGCTCTGGCAACCACCTTCCTGACCGACTATGCACAGCCTGCGGACGAAGAAATGATCTGGTCCGTATGGGGCGGCAATGCCCGGGTTAAGAGATAAATCGGCGGGCAGAGATCACTGAAATACTTACTGGACAAAACATATGGATTTTCTGTATCTGATGATCGCCTGTCTGTTCTTCT
>JAFQGY010000230.1 GCA_017415325.1 Clostridia bacterium | reverse complement strand
CAGTGTGATCTGCCCGATGGGATCCTTATCATTTTCTGCCAAAAGCCGTTCCATCAGTTCCACAGACCCGAAGGTGGGTTTATCAATCACTCCGTCACAGGGCAGTTCCCGAAGAGCCGGAATGATCTGCCAGCCTTCCGTATCCCGGATACAGTGGGGAACCGGCAGCCGTTTGCCTTCCCGGGTTTCCATATACGCCGGTGTATGGGTATCTCTTGTGTAATACACTTTCCCGGTGTGTCCGAGAATTTTCTCCCGTACCGCCGGAACGATGGCGCAGGCTTCTCTGGTTCCAAGAACCCCGTCCACAAAATCCGTCTGCATATCAATGACCAGTAAAATGTTCTGCATATTCAGCCTCCCTGATTCCGGTATCCTTTTCACAGCACAGCCGGATCTTCAGCGTATCTGTCCCTTCCGCCAGAAACAGTGTATACGTGCCGTTCCGGTTCCGGTAGTCCTGTTTTGTATCTTTCAATGTATCCGTAGTAGTAATCCTGTACAACCAGCCGTCATAACATACCACCGTTTCACAGAGTTCATCCATATATTCGAGGAACGAACCGTCCTGTCCGTTATGGGCAAACAGCGGCAGGGCATAGGCGATCCTGCCTTTTCCGGTAACGATAATCTCGATCCCATCCGCTGTAATGTCATACCGTTCTGTCTGTCCAAGACTGTTTACCAGTTCCACCGTTACCTGTGTATCCGATTCTGAAATACTGCGGATGTCCCGGATGTCTCCCTCTTCACAGGCAAAATGCCATTTCTCCTCCTGCAGGACGCCGCCGCACATGGCAAGCTGTCCCGGGTTTCTGTCCGGATCGGCAAAAGTCTGACCGCAGAAGTGGTCGGCAGGTTTCCCGTCCCGGATCCGGTATACCGGCTTTTCGGCAAAGGGAACCGACAGCATCAGCTCGGAAGGTGCACCTGCTTTATGGATCCGCCCAAGCCCGGTGGCATCATAATGAGGATCTGCCGCAGTATCCCATTCCAGAAAATACCCGCCGCAGTTTGCCGCGAACTTGTGGAAATGTACACTGGTGCGTGCTGTGTATCCGCCGCAGCGGGCCGGACAGGGAACAGGCAGCACAGTCACGGCAGTAAACAGATACGCCAGATAGATAAACGATGCCAGCGAAATCATATACTTGTCGAAATACCCGTATCCTTCACAGCCGTAGCTGCTGTCCATGGGATACCGGTTTTTAATGTGCCGTTTTCCTTCCAGTCTGTCCAGCCACAGCAGAATGGAATCTGCCGCCATGGCTGCCGCATCCTGAAACTGTCCCGCCAGCGTCATGTCTCCTTCTCCGGCATACCGTGCCGCTTCATAGGCACAGGCTGACGCCAGATACGCTTCGTTGAACAGATACTGGTTGCTCCGTCCGCCGAACGCCATCTCCCCGGTCACAGACTGCATCTGCAGTGTCAGCATTCCGCTTTTTTTCAGACAATCGTCCAGTGCGTCCCGGTATTGTCCGGAGTATCCGAAGTGCAGCAGTACCGCAAACTGGCATCTTGTGGCCAGATCATACAGAATCGGATCATTGGGATCCCGGTACATACCGTTTTCCTCCACAGACAAAAGTTGAGAGGGAATCTGCCTGTCCAGAAAAGCAGACGCATCACTCTGCCCTGTCACCTCCCGGAGATACTCACTGGCAGCCCCGTACGCCGCCCAGTTGCCCACCCGGGTATCCGGGGTTGGTGCAATACAGTCATAATCCTGCCAGGCATCCAGTCTGCGAAGATCCTCTTTCCATGCCTGCATCCGTTCCAGCGGAATCAGCGATGTTTGCTCCAGTTCCAGCAGCGCAAAACAGATTTCCTTTACAGAAAAATCGTTTGCCGCATGTCTGCCCGGCATCTGAAAACAGCACAGATCCATCATTTCCAGAAATACCGGCAGCAGTTCCGTCCGTTTCCCATGGGCCATCAGAATACCGATATTGGCCGTCAGTCTGGGGAAACCGTGTTCCGTCAGTCCCTTTTCCCGGACAGAATCCAGATACTCCCGGATGTGCTCCGGTGTATAGGCTTCCAGTGCCCGTTCCATAATGCGAAGATATCGTTCGCGCATACCTGTAGTTCCTTTCTCTTGACTTTCCATGTGATTTATGGTACTCTATATCCATCATTGCATCCGGAGGAATCCATGAAAGAAATTGTTCCCGATTATTACCCGCAATTCCGCTGTATAGCAGACCGGTGCCGGCACAGCTGCTGTATCGGCTGGGAGATTGACATTGACGAAGATACACTGCAGACATACGACACTCCCTCCGTCCCTCTGTTTGAGAAATTTCAGAAACAGATCGACCGTACGGACACCCCGCATTTCTGTCTGGACAGAGAGGAACGCTGTCCCTTCCTGACAAATAACGGACTGTGTGAGATCATCCTGACCATGGGGGAGGAAAACCTGTGCCAGATCTGCGCCGACCATCCCCGCTTCCGGAACTTTTTTTCCGACCGCACCGAAACCGGACTGGGTCTGTGCTGTGAAGCCGCTGCAGAACTGGTGTTATTCCGACAGGAACCTGCAGGCTGGCTGACGGTTGGAGAGGACGGGGAACCGGATACAGCCGACCCGGCAGAAACCGACTTTATTACCCTCCGCAGTCAGGTATATTCCATGCTGCAGGACAGATCCATCCCGATGGGTACCCGTCTGCAGAAAATGCT
>JAFQGY010000229.1 GCA_017415325.1 Clostridia bacterium | reverse complement strand
TATGAACGGCCGGATCACCGCATATTCCCCGGAATACTCTGAGTGACGCCTATATCTCAATCATATTGGAGGGAAACATATGGATACCATGAAAGGCTATATGGCCGGCTGCAATCTGGGACACTGGATTTCCCAGTACGGCAGCAAAGGCGCTGAACACTGGGACAGCTATATCACAGAACCGGATTTTACCCGAATGGCACAGTGGGGGGCAGATCATGTGCGTCTGCCCGTGGATTACTTCATCTTTGAAAAGGATGAAAATCCCGGTGTATATCTGGAATCCGGCCTGCAGTATATCGACAATACCATCAGATGGGCGAAAAAATACGGTATCAACGTCATTCTGGATCTGCATCATGCACCCGGCTTCTTCTTCGGAAACGGAGCAAGAAACGATCTGTTCACAAACCCGGAAAGCAAGGACAGATATATCCGTATCTGGGAGAATTTTGCACACCGGTATACGGGAGAAGGAGACAGTCTTCGCTTTGAACTGCTGAATGAGCTGGTCTGGGACAATTCCGATCCCTGGAATGCACTCTGGCAGGAAACTGCCGCTGCCATCCATGCGATCACGCCGGACCGGAAAGTGATTGTAGGGGGGAATAAATGGAACTCGGTATATGAGCTGAAGAATCTGTATGTGACAGACAACCCCAATATTGTCTACACATTCCATATGTATGAGCCATTCCTGTTCTCTCATCAGAGGGCCAGCTGGATTCCCAATCATGTCAGCTATAAAAAGCCCGTGACCTACCCGTATCTGTATGACGATCACGCGGAATACTACAGCGGCGGTGCACCTGCCCATATGGGTCCCGGTGTCATGGTGGATAAGGAGTATCTGCGCCATGTATTTGCTCCTGCAGCAGAATTTATCCGGAAGAACAACCGTCCCCTGTATCTGGGGGAATATGGTGCCATTGCAAACGCTGATGATGATTCTGCGGTACGCTGGTATAACGATGTGGCGGATCTGTGTCTGGAATACGGAATTGGCCGTGCCGTATGGAGTTACAGAGGATTTTCAAAAATCACAGATGCTGAGAATCAAGTACACGACATCCGCATGGTGGAAGCCATAACCCGTAAATAATTCCGAAAATAAGTAAGAAAGCTCTGTGCCGATCCGTCAGGATAAGCCAGAGCTTTTGTGATTATGGTAACATATTATATTTCCGAAGAAGGGCGATCCGTTCTGTACCGATCCGAATGCTCTCTCCAGCGGAAGCTTTTCTGCCGGAAAACAGATAGGTTCCAATCCTCTGTATCCATGCAGCCGGAAGAAGAGCAGGTGCTTTCAGCAGATATGGATATTTTCCCTGCATTGCATCCAATGGTGGAAATGCAGTGTGCAGAATATGGGAAACCGTGCTTTGCTTTTCTGATTCGAAAGCATGCAGTGTAATCATGCTGCTGTGCTGACGGTCTTCTGAACTGGCTCCATATAAGCCGCCATTGAGGATATCATTCAGCAGAGGTTCCGGATCGGGGGAGGAAACAGAAAGATACTCCGCTTCCGGAAAAGCAAGATAAACAGAACCGATGGTGAATACTGCAGCAGAAAACACATCGGCATAATGGCTGTGCAGAATGTTCTGTACATACTGCCAGTCAATCTGTTCTTTATATCGGCAGCCATACAGGTTGATATCGCATACCTGCCGGATCCCGAAACCGGCATGCAGAAAATGCTTGTAGGCATGAAACAGCAGATACAGCATATGGTCGGTGGGGCACATACCGTAAACGGTTGTTCCGTCTATTTCATACGGCTGCATTCTGGAAAAAACATCCGCAAATATCCGGTTCAGGGGCCGGAAAGCAGTGGAGGAATCCGAAAACAGATGGTGGTGCGCCTCCAGCCGAAGACCGGTACCGGCATGGATATAGGTTGCAACCTGCGTGTCATGATCCCCCTGTGCGATATATCCGGCTTCTGTGAGAACGGCATGCATCTGATTCCAGGCAGAATCGGGTACCAGCAGATCTTCATCACCGGAAATCCGCTGATCCGGCTGTGGATACAGATGACGGCACAGAATTCCCTTGACAACCGGAATCTTCAGATCTGCTTCTGCCAGTAAACGGTTCAGACGGAGAAATTCCTGCGTGCGGACAGTCTGGTGGTATACAGTCATGAGTGCCTGTTGTTTCCAGGGAAGTAGCGGTGACGGTGAGGGCAGTGCCGGAACAAGACGGTCATATATCATAGGCAGAACCGCATGTTGTTCAGCACAATGCATGATGGTATTCAGTTCTTCGGAGGGAGGATTGCATTTCTGCAGTGGTGTGTTGTGGACAGCAGAACGCAGACAATCTATAAAAAATATATTTTGGTCGGATAACATGATACATCCTTTCAGTACGATAACCGGTTCCTGGATACAGTAAGTATACACAACAAATGGAAAAGAGTCAAGAGAAAATGGTAAAGAAATAGAAATGTATATAAAATTGAGGGACAAAGGAATCAAAAAATAATATAAAATATATGTCATTGCTTCTTGATAAATATTTTGAAATATAGTATAATATACATAATCATTAAAATAGAGTTTGTATGGCCTTTTGCCTGATGTTTCCGGAGGAGGTTGGGTGATGTTTGATCTGCACTGTCATATTCTTCCAGGTGTGGATGATGGTGCTGAAGATATGGAAGAAGCGGTTGAGATGGCTGTAATGGCTGCATCCGGCGGAACCCGCGGGATTGTGGCTACCCCGCATGCCAATCTGCCCGGATCTGTAAACAGATTCTGGGACCCTGCCATGCTTGATATGGTGAATATGCTGCAGAAGATTCTGGATGAAAATGCCATTCCTTTGCAGATATATACCGGACAGGAAATTTTTCTGACGGAAGCGGTTCCGAAACTTCTGGCGGAAGGGAAACTGCTGACGGTGAACCGGACACAGTATGTTCTGACGGAACTGGACTTTCAGATCCATGCGGCTGCTGCCATGCATCTGCTGAAGAATCTGCGCAGTGCCGGATACATACCGATCCTGGCCCACCCGGAGCGGTATGCATTTATCATGGAAGAACCGGAGACGATTGCAGCTCTGAAAAAAATCGGCTGTCTGCTGCAGGTAAATCAGGGAAGTCTGCTGGGGTCTTTCGGTGCAGCAGCACAAAAAACAGCACATTATATGTGCAGGAGACGTTTTGCGGATCTTGTAGCCAGTGACGGCCACAGTGCATATATCCGGACAACAAATCTGATGGAAGTACAGGAAATGCTTGAGGAAATGTATACAGAAGCATACGCCGATACAGTATTGTATGAAAATCCGTACCGGATCCTGTGCGGAAGCGAAATCAGTGGATAAACCAGAAAGGAACAGGAGAAATAAACAGAAATGATGCATATTATACGGTTGGGAACTGCAGTACTGTTTTGTATTGTAACCGTTTTATTTGTAATGGTATGGACGGGTGTGCAGGCGGAAAAAGATGATACATATCCGGTGATTACATTTCCGGATGAAATACTGGATGTGAGTCTGCATCCGGAAGAAGAGGAACTGCTGGCCGGAGTACAGGCTTATGACGAAAAGGACGGGAATCTGACAGATTCTGTAATGGTGGAATCCATTTCCAATTTTTTGGAACCGGGAATCAGCAATGTCACATATGCCGTAGTGGACAGCAATCATCACGTTACCACCGCTACCAGAAAGATTCGGTATACGGAGTATGTTCCGCCGCAGTTTACTCTGAATAATGATCTGCTGTTTTCTCTGACGGAAGCGATCAATCTGACCGGCCGTCTGGGTGCTGTTGATGTGATCGACGGAAATATCAGCGGTCGGGTGAAAATTTCAACAAACGATACGATTACAGCCGGAAGAGTGGGC
>JAFQGY010000228.1 GCA_017415325.1 Clostridia bacterium | reverse complement strand
GTCCCTGCGGATGATGTCAACAGCATCCTGTGCCGCATGTTCTCTGTAATACCTGGAGTATCCGCTGGAAATCTTCGGAATATACCATTCATCAAAGAACTCATCCATTACCAGGAAGCCCATTTCATCACAGAGATCCAACAGTTCTCTTGCCGGCGGATTGTGGCTCGTCCGGATGGCATTGACACCCATTTCCCGCATGATCCTGAGCTGTCTGCGCAGAGCAGCCGTATTGAAAGCGGCACCCAGAGAACCAAGGTCATGATGGTTGCAGACACCGTTCATCTTGACCGGTCTGTCGTTTAAATAGAAACCGCCGTCGGCTGTAAATCTGATTTTTCTGGCACCGAAACGTACAGATGCAGTATCCTGAACAGTACCGGTTTCATCCAGCAGGGAAATGTTGGCAGTATACAGATTCGGTGTATCCAGATCCCAGAGTCTGACATCCGGAATTTCAAAAATATCGGAAAGCTCACCCAGATAGGTACCGTGATCCACCTGCACCACTGTTTTACCATCAGGATCCAGAATATCCGCATGGAAGGATACGGTTTCCGGTCCGGTATACTCCAGTGTCAGAAGGAACGTGGCAGAACCATCGGCGATTTCTACCTGCCGCATCCATATACCGTCATAGGCAATATGTACCGGTGCTTTCTGTACCAGATACACATTCCGGTAAATCCCGGCACCCGGATACCAGCGGGAACAGTCATGATATACTCTTGCCGCTACTGCAACAGTGTTTGTTTTACCGCATTCCGCAAGATCAGTGATGTCCACACAGAAGGACTTGTATCCGAAATGGTTGAAGAATGCATGCTTTCCGTTTACATAAACATCAGAGTCCCACATGACCCCGTCAAATTCCAGAAAGAGCTTCTGTCCGCAGGCCTCAGCCGGAATGTCCAGAGCAAGACGATAAACCCCCAGACCGATAATCGGCAGCCCACCGGTACGTCCGCTATGCTGTACGGGAATTTCAATACCGTCCTGTACAATGGGGGAATGGCTGCTGTCGTTGTACATGTCAAATTCAGCGGAAATCGCCCAGTCATGGGGAACTCTGACTGTTTCCCAATCGGTATCATCATATTCCGGAGCAAAAACTTCCGCAGGGGCTTCTCCTTCCGGATACAGTTTGAACCGCCAGTCATATGCCAGACGTTTCTTCATTCTTTCCATAAAAATAACCCTCCGTGATATGGTAAGCTTTGCTGCTATCATACCATATCAGGAGGGTTTTGTCAACGGTTTCCGTCAGGATTCCAGCTGTCTTCCAAGGAAACCGGCAGCCGTCTGGATCAGCTTGGTTTCCAGGTCGGTTGTGCCTGTGTGGGGCTGCCCATCCTTGGCAAATACAGAAGCCACACATCCGGTAATATCCCCTTCGCTGGAAATAGGCATCAGGCAGGAAACAACACCTGCTGCACCATCGACAACCGGCATCGGTTCCTTGCCGTCACAGGTGTAAAGCTGTCTCGTTTCCATCAAAGCTTCCACTTCCGCTGTGAGTTTGCGGTCTGTGTATTCCTTCTTGGGAATTCCTGCACAGGCAATCACCGCATCCCGGTCACAGATCACACAGGCCAGCCCGCAGGTCTTATAGAGGGTTTCGGCATACTGTGCTGCAAACTGCGCCAGTTCACCGATGGGGGAATACTTCTTGAAGATGACTTCACCTTCCCGGTCTGTGAAAATTTCCAGCGGGTCGCCTTCCCGGATACGCATGGTTCTGCGGATTTCCTTGGGAATCACCACCCGTCCCAGATCATCAATACGGCGTACAATACCGGTTGCTTTCATAACAATATCTCCTTTGTATAACAGAAATCTCTGCAGGAGATATTGTCTGCACTTTCCGGGAAATTATGCGGCAGAATCATCTGCTTCCCGCGGTTTCCTGCAGTTCCAGATTCTGTAAACGGATTCAGAATTCCGCTTTCCGGAGCCAGCGCCCGCTGATAAGCCGCCAAAGAAACAGTACCACCCGGAAAATCCAGTCTGCCGTCATGGCATACCAGACACCCATAAGCCCCAGTCCCATGCCGGGAATTGTGAAAAGTCCGAATACGGATACCGCGTCCAGTGCCAGAAGATATGCTGCGGCCACCCGGAAGAACCACATGGAGAATGTGGAAACAACCATCGTAAACAGCACATCATTGGCAGCACGGAATGCAGGCGGCAGACAGAAAGCGGTGGGCCAGAGAATCACCGAAACCACACTGTGATACAGCAAAAGAATTTGTGCCAGATCGGAAGATTCCGGGGTGAGTCCGAACAGTCCCAAAAGCGGCCCGGAGAAAACACAGAGAAGAATATCTGTCACCGCCACCATCAGATAACTGCTTCCCAGAAGGGTACGGACATAATATTTTGCCTGCCGTTCTTCCCGTGCGCCCACACAGCGTCCCACTACGGCAACCATTGTATTCTGTATGGATGCTCCGACCGTGTACTGAAAATTTGCCAGAGAAAGGGTGGCGGCATTGGCAGCAATTGCAATGGTACCAAGTGAGGAAACCAGACTGGTGGTCATCAGTCGGCCCAGCTGAAACATGCTGTTTTCTATCCCGTTCGGTACACCTATATGCAGGATGGATTTGATGATTGAAAAATCCGGGCGGTACTGCAGCATATGTTCCACATGGATGTACCGTTTGGGGTTATGTGCAATCCATAAGAGAATAGATGCACCGATAAACCGGGAAAACAGCGTAGCCAGTGCCGCACCGGCTGCTCCAAGATCCGCACCGTAAATCAGAATCGCATTCCCGGCAATGTTCAGTACATTCATAAACAGGGAAGTTTTCAGTGTAATAATGCTGTCTCCCTGGGCACGGAAAGCAGCAGCCACACTGTTTTCTATTGCCAGCAGAGGATAAGAAACGGAAACAATCGTAAAGTAAGACAGGGCATTGCGCATGACCCCTTTTTCCACATCCCCGAACAGCAGATACAGCAGAGGAACCCGTAAAATCAGCACGGATATGGTGATAACAGCAGCAACAATTGCAGAGGCATAAATCAGCTGCTTGGCTGCATTGCAGGCATGTTTCTGATCCCCTCTCCCCATGGACTGTGCCAGAACGACGGAACCGCCGCTTGTGAGGGCTCCGAACAATGTAATGAGGACAATGTCCAGAGATCCCACCAGCGAAACTCCGGCAAAGGCATCCTCGCCTTTGTTGGAAACCATCATGGAGTCCACCATACCGATGGCTACCGAAAGAATTCCCTGCAGTGCCAGAGGGATAACAATCCGCATCAGATCCCGCCGTGAAAAAAGCATCTGTTTTTGTGTATCCATAAAAACTCTCCTGTACACAAAAGGAACAATATGGTATAGTATAGCACATTCCGGTGTTTTTGACAAGAGAGTACTGTATTTTACGGTATGGGAAGAAAAGCTGCAGAGTATTACAGGATTTTCCCGTCCGCAGGGATTGTATTTTATATGCAGATATGGTATACTTGAACAAACAGGCTGTCAGTCCCGTTGGCAGCCGATGCATACTGCATGAATTCCAGGTACAGGAGGTACTTATCCTATGCTGCAGCTGTCACTGAACAATATGAATCTCTCCGTTGATTTTGCCGGAAGAACTGTTTCTTCTCTGGTGATCGGCGGAAAAGAAAGACTGGCCGCATCCTGTCCGCTGTTCCGTATCAATCTGCGGGATACCAGCGGTCAGTCCATATACTGCACCGCATACGACGCTGCCGATTGCCGCGAAACGGAAGACGGGGCCGTATATACCGGCTTTCCATCAATTCCCGGTCTCTCCGTACAGATACACCTCACAGACGAGAACGGAGAAGCCGCGTGGTGTATCGAAGCTGTTCCCGGCAGCGAAGCCTTGCTGCTGGAATGGATTGATTTTCCTCTGCTTACACTGCCTGCTCCGGAAGATAACAACCCGGAAGGTACCGGCGGAACCATTCTGTTTCCTTATAATGAAGGAGCGCTGGTATCCGATCTGGAAAAAAGAGAACGCTCCCATCTGCGGCATGTGGATCCTGTATATCCTTCGGAAGGTTCCTTTGCCGTGTTCCCCAATATGGTCTGCTCCCAGATGCTGGGGTATATCTGGCCGGACGCCGGTCTGTATCTGGGCGCCCATGACACAGATCGCAGTGTAAAGGGAATCGATTTCTTCCTGGCTGAAAACGGCGGCGTTACCATGCAGATGCGTCTGTTCTGCGGTGTGCACTACGGGGAACCCTTTGTACAGAAGTATCCCATCATCTGGGCAGCCGTGAACGGAAGCTGGGAATCTGCTGCAGAACGGTACAGAATGTGGTTTGCCGAAAATCTGCCGCCCCGTGCTGTAAAGATTACCGAAGATCCCAATCTGCCCCGGTGGTATGAGGATGCTCCGCTGATCATATCATATCCGGTGAGAGGGATTCACGATATGGACACCATGACCCCGAACCGGCTTTTCCCCTATACAAACGCACTGCCTCTGATAGACGAACTGCGGGATGCCACCGAAAGCCGCCTGATGGTACTCCTGATGCACTGGGAGGGAACCGCTCCC
>JAFQGY010000227.1 GCA_017415325.1 Clostridia bacterium | reverse complement strand
TGGCTGTTGACGAAATCTCTCAGTAATTCTTTGCTTGCTTTTTCCATGAAAAATACTTCCTTTCAGTTTCTGCTTTCTCTTGCAGTTTTGGCTGATTGGAAGTATTTATTCAGTAGTTTACACAAGATTTTCGGCGGTCTCGAAACATCGATCCACAGAAGGTATTTCTACTCACAGAATTTCTATTAGAAATGTTCCTATGTTTTTTATGATGTTCTCTTCCATAATATAAACATTCACCGTGACCTATCATACTTCCCAGGTATCGATTACATATTTCGTTCCTCTCGACCTACCATCCAGAATGAGAGTAATATTTCCCTCAGCTGTATCCCACTCCCGTATTGGTTGTAACATACTTTCAAAAAATTCTTTTCCAGAAATTCTTTTCAATAATATACCTCTATAACTTATAACACCATCTGTTGTTAATACAGATGGTGTATTTCATATATCTTGTTTATCATCTTATGTTTTAGTTTTTCTTTGAAGTGGGGTTTCAGTACAGATTATTTAGTTTCGATCTTTTTATAACATTATATGTTGACTTTGTTATTTTTTCGTGATATAATACATATACACCAACAGGAGGTACTATGAACACACGTCAGCAGGATATTATAAATTTGCTGGAACATAATGGGGAAATGACGATCAAAGCAATGTCAGAAACCCTGAATGTTTCAGCCATGACCATACACCGGGATCTGGATTATCTGGAAGAACAGCACTATCTGTATAAAAAACGGGGAGCTGCTGTATTTATCAATGCTCCGGATCGCAGGAAAGAAAAGTTTTATGCCGATGAAAAAAGAATCATCGGAAAATGTGCAGCATCATTCATCAAGCAAGGTCAGAGTATTTTATTTGATAACAGCACCACTGCATTGGAAGCAGCACGTTGTCTTAACGGAATTCCCAATCTGACCTTTTATACAACCAATTTGGAGGCGGCAGCGATTCTGGCTGGATATCCGAATACTATCCTGTACTGCAGCGGCGGCTACTATTTCGCTGATTCCAAAGGTTTTGTAGGCAGTCAGGCAGAAGCATTTGTAGACGGAATTCATGCAGATATTTGTATCATTGGTGCAAGTGGGATTGATATTCATGCCGGTATTACCAATCCTTATCCTATGCATACCGCACTGCAAAGAAAAATTATTGAGTCTTCTACAGTTCGTCTCCTCCTTGCCGATCATTCCAAATTTGGGAAAAAGGCTATGGAAAAAGCTGCTGACTTGTCGGAAATAGACCGGATCATTACCGATAAAGGACTCCCGGAATCTATTCTCGCAGAATACAGTTTATATGTCGATATTGTAACCGCAGAATAATACCATAACACTATTATGTAGAGGAGGAAATCACCATGTCAATCCAAGCTAACTATACCCGGAAATACCGTGAGAAAATGCTTGCAGATTCATATCGACCGGGGTATCATTTTACTGCTCCTGACGGAAATGCTCACCCGGGAGATCCGAATGGTGCGTTTTTTGCCGATGGTCGGTACCACCTGATGTATCTGTACTATCATGATGAAACCGACAGTTATCACTGGGGACATATGTCCTCTCTGGATCTTCTGCACTGGCGTCACCATCCAGATGCCCTGACAGACCGGGAAGGAGACAGAGGCTGTTTCAGCGGCGGGGCTTTTGTGGATGAAGATGGTACAGCATATCTGACTTTCTGGAAATTTGCTTCTGTAAACGGAAAAGACAACGGCGGCATTGCAATAGCAAAATCCCCCCCGCCTTATGATGTCTGGGAACGGATGGAACCCATTGCCATCGAAGGCAGCAAAGAACGCTGGGGAACAATGGATCTGGAAATCGGTGGTCAGATCGAGCATATTTCCTGTGCGGATCCAAGCAATATCTGGAAAACAGACGGTTGGTACTATATGCAGACCGGGAATCTGGTGGTACTGAATAACTTCGGCAGAGAAGAAAATTCTGAGGAAAAATACCGCGGCGACTGGACAGATCTGTTCCGTTCCAGAGACCTTCTCCACTGGGAATATGTACATCGTTTCTATAAAAATCCCCATCTGGCCATAGATTACCCGGATGCTACAGAAGATGATATGTGTCCCACAATTCTGCCTCTGCCTGATATGCCCTCAGGCGGAAAGCTCACTGACAAATGGCTTCAGACCTTCATTGCCCATAATAAAGGTGGTCAGTATTACATAGGCACCATTGAAAATGAAACTTATATACCCACCGAACACGGACGTTTCAGTTGGAAGGATAATACCTGTTTTGCTCCGGAAGCTATGCTGGATAATCAGAACAGACATATCTGTTGGTTCTGGCTCCGGGATAATATTCAAAATGAATATCAGGATCGTGAATGGAGCGGTGTATACAGTTTCCCACGGGTATTCTGGTATGACAACGGTCTGAAAATGGCTCCTGCAAAAGAACTTGATAAACTACAGTATAATGGTCAAACCTTTACTCTTGGTGTAATCGCAGAAAATACTCCTATATCTGTGAAGAACGGCGCTTCCTTCCGTCTGCAAGCCGTTATCCGTACACAGAATGACAATATTGTTGGGTTCCGTGTACGTGCCAATACTGCCGGAACAGAATTCACAGATATTTTGGTTGACAAACATAACGGTAAGCTGATCATGGATACCACCAATAGCGGCAAAGAAGGCTGTCCCTGCCGTGAAGAAGCACCTTTTGTCTTGAAAGATGGAGAAGAACTGGTACTGGATCTGTTTGTGGACAGGTCTGTTATCGAAGTATACGCAAACAACCGACAGGCAATCTGCCGCAGAGGATATCCGACAGATCCTGCAGATGCGGTTCATGTGTATGCTGTAACAAACGGTTCGGTAGATTTCGGTACTGTGGAAGTCTGGGAAATGATGGAAACCAATATGTATTGAGGAGGTATATATGAAGCGGAATATTACATTCATACTTTGCATGATTTTAGCACTGCAAACAATTTCCTGCGGTGCCGATACTACAGTCCCGGATGAAACGGTTTCCACACAGGCAGCAGAAGAAGTGCAGGAGACAGAACCTGCTTTCCGTGGTGTTACAAAGGCAGATATGAATGGACGAAACTTTACTGCCTATACAGAGGGCTGGTATGATTATGCTCCCCTTGCCATTGACGATATTGTTGTGGAAGAACTTACAGGGGATTCATTGAATGATGCTGTATATGACCGGAATATGCTTATTGAGACAGATCTGAACTGTAAGGTGGTTCATGCGAGTTTTCCGGACACAAACCATTTGAACGAACTTGCCAACAGTATAGCGGCAGGAGACAACGCATATGATTTTTGTCTGATAAGAGGATTTAATTTTCTTACCTCTGTTACCAGCGGTTACCTGTTGGATATGGCTGATCTGCCCGGTGTCGATTATTCCCAGCCTTACTGGAATCAGACTGTTATGAATATCATGTCTATCGTCGGAAAACAGTATGGGGCTCCCAGCGGCGTTACTGTCAATGACGAAAAATCGGTTTGTTGTATGTATTTCAACAAGGAAATGGCATCCGACTACAGTTTGCCCAATCTGTATACGCTGGTAAATGATGGGGATTGGACATACTCCCGTATGTTTGAAATGGCGGAACTTGCTGCTGCCGACCTGAACGGTGACGGCAAATATACCCATGAAGATCAATATGGGATCAGTCACATCCGGGATAGTGTCAGCGGTATTCTGGCCAGTGCCGAAATTATGATTGCACAAAAGGATGAAAATGACCTGCCGTATTACGCATTTCCAACGGAACAGAATATCACCCGATATCTGGATATTTTCTCCAAGCTCTTTGAACAGGATATCTGTTATAATTACCACCAAAGACTGGGAGCCGAAACAGAACAGACCATGTTTGTGGAAGAACAGATACTGTTCTGTATGGGGGGTATCTACTACGCACCTTCTATGCGGGTTATGGACTGTGAATTCGGCATTCTACCCTTCCCAAAATATGATGAAAACCAGAACACCTACACGTCAACCATGGATCCCGGTTTTATGACTTTGACCTGTATTCCGGTATCCAATTCCTCTCTGGAGGAAACAGGAATCTTTCTGGAGTATTATGCCTGGTTGGGGCACTCTATGATTCTGCCCGCTTTTTATGATGTTCTGCTGACCGGAAAAATTGTCCGTGATGAAGAATCTGTTCGGATGCTGGATTTGATTTTCGATTCTCTGATTCAGGATATGGGAGGTACTTTCAATTTCGGCGGATTCCATCGGGAACTGCTTATGGTATGCGATCGTTATACTTTGGATATTGCTTCTCTTTCTGCATCCTATCAGCAAAAGGTGGAAACAGATATTCAGAAACTGATTGATGCATTGAAAGAATCCTGAAGTGAAGAATCTATCAGTAAACTAGAATTATCATTCAGAAACGAAGGTTTATCGAAAGAACACCTGTGATCAAACTCCCACAACCAGAATTTTAACACAGTTTTTTCTTACAAATGTTATGGTAAAAACTATATAGCTCAGTTTGCAGTCTTGGTTTTGATTACAAAACTGAAATCCGTCATTGAATGCTCTCTTCCCACCTACTTCCATTTCGCTTATGTTTGACACATAGTGCAGGAAGTAGGTGGTGTTGTATCGGGCAAATGTTATCTGAATTGACCCGGAAGTCACAAAATCGATAAAACATTATTAAACTAAATTTAGTATATCAGAAACAGTCGTACAACCATTTCAGGACATTCTAGAATTGTATATATGGTAAGCAGTTGTTTAGCTATTCATCTAAACATCCATATAGACTTTTTACTCACAGCGGAAAAAAATTCCTTCCAGAAGCAGATAACAAATCCAAATCTGCATCCGGAAGGAATTCTTTCATGATATAATATCCTTGATTTCTTTCTGTCCAATAATCACATCACATTTCTGCCGCTTACATTTTTCTTTCCATCGGATCGTTGCCTGATCGTTCAAACGCTGGGTACCTGTCCGATACACGATCCGGAAGAAGAACTGGTAATCCGGCAGTTCTGATTTCATAATTCCATATGTACTATCTATCTGCCGTTCAGCCTTATGGATATCCGAACCTTTCAGTTCAATCAGGTAAGCATCCTTCTCCGTATCATTCAATACCATCCAGTCACATTTTTCAGTATTTTGATCCGGGATAACTTCTCCATCAATATGATACTGTCTGACCAAATGCTTGCCTGGATTCTCAGCTCTATGATGACAGTCACTTTTAACATCTCTGGAAATAATAATCTTCTGATCAGGCTGACAATATGACTTGTATTTCGCTAAATCCACTGTCATAGTTCACTATCCTCGTTCCAGATCAGATCCATGATCCGGTCTGTATTTTCATTGATCACAAGAGAAGCACCGTCAATCAGTTCATTCCGTATCAGTCCGGGATGTGCTTCCATGCCATCGTGAATGCTGCCATCGTTCACATAGTAGGCTCTGGTATTCTGATACGGCAGAAGCATATCAGAATCAATAATATCATTCACTTTTTCTTTTTTCGCTTCAGGTACTTCATTGGCATACAGAAGGTTATTGAATTCTGCCAGTACATACGGGCTGTGTGTGGTTACAACGATATGATTTCCGGTACCGATGAACAGCGCAAGAATATCTGCAATGTACTTCTGAGAATCCGGATACAGATGTGCTTCCGGTTCTTCCAGAATTACATTCACAGGAGAACCTTCCACCAGATACCAGAACAGAATGTTGAAAAGCCAGACCGTTTCCTGTTGTCCCGAAGAAGCATAATTGATCTTCACGAATTTTTCATCATTCAGCATCAGCCGTTCTTCATTACCGGAATATACATATCGGCCTTTCAGAATTTTCTGCACCAGATCTATGAATTTGAATACTTCTTCTTCTCTGATGTCAGTGATGCCCATATTGACATGATCAAAATAGCACCGTTCCATCCCACCGCTGAACATAGGTTTAAGCGAAAGAATCTTTTCCACATACTTCTGTGTGCAGTAATCGATCGTTCTTCGCTGGGCATCGTTCAGTTTTGTAAAGATATAACTAAGCTGGTCCGTAAGCAGCGTAATCATGCTTCTGCCTGCAGGGATGAAGATGGTTTCGTATTCGTCATGGAAGATTTCCGATAACGCATTTCTAAGTCTGCTGTTGTATTCACTGACAGGTAAATTTCCAAACAAAGACAATAATGAATTCATTAATGCATCAGAGAATACACAATTTACAGCTCCATACCAATAGGAAAGTTGATTGTTATCGTTCTGAAAATGAATTCCATCATCAAGCATCTGTAATCTTATGCTTACATGAGGAGCATACTCATATTCAACCATCATATCTTCAGCTAATGTCCAGGCAGTCCCGAAGATATGGCTGAATTTATTCTTTAATCTGAGATATATCGCATCGATCAGCCCGTTCATAGTATCACTATGCTGCAGAGATCTGTCGATACATTCATCAAAAATTTCATCCTTAATCGTCCGGAAAAAATACACAGCCTTGGCTACTGTACTCTTCCCACTTGCCTGAGGCCCGGTCAGTATTGTAAATTGGTCAATATCCATCTCACAGGACTGGATTGGCCCGAGATTCTGAATTCTGATATGATGCATATTGCCTCCTGCAATTCTTGTATCAAAATTATTACATATTATTATACAGGTTTTACCGGTGATAGTCAATAGATAAGATTTTAACTTTATTCGCAACGAGTTTCGTGTTCACCTGATACGGTAATCTTTATATTCGAAAATGTATTGACCCGGGAGTCATAAAATAGAGAAAGTCTTATTTAATCCAATTTGAAATATAAGATATGATCGTTGGCACTTAACAGGACATTCTAGGATTGCATATAGGATCCCACATTCTATTATTTAATTTAAGTGTATATTTCGTTTCAACGGTGTCCCTCTCCCGTATCGATTATATTCTGGCCTGAATTCGGTCAAAGGGATATTGTTGGCAACTGCATATTTTCGTAATAAACCGGTTAACAGGCGGACATATTCCAGCCCATCCTGTAGTATCTGGGAGAAAGGATCGACCATTCCTCAAATAAAGAGAAAACTGTACAGGGAGAATACATCACCGCCCACGAATGCGATGTGAAACAGACGCAACTGAGTTCACTTTGGCAAAACGGGAGTAAGGTATCCATTTTTTACATTTCTTTTTTCTTTTTGTACATATACTTGTAGTGTTATGCAGGATATGCTATACTGTTTTTACATATAAATGCTGGCTGATGGTGAAACTGTATGGCACAATATCGAATGACATATCGCAATAAACTATCTTGTTATGCTGAATCCTGTACCATATCTTCTTATCCGCTTCATGCGCATGAATGTTATGAAATCGAATGGATACATTCTGCGCAGTTTCATAATGTAATAGATGGAGTGGATCATATGATCAAAGGGGATATGGTTTTTTTGTATATGCCATACACACGTCATTATTATTTTTCTGATCCCGGCAGAGAAGCAAATATCAGACGTGTGGGCTTTACAGAAGGCTTTGTCCCTTTAGAATTTCGCAATCTGCTGTTGTCTGTGCAATGTCCAATAGCTCTGCAGGTCGACAGTAATATATGTATGAAATTGAAACAGATATTCCAGGAAATACTGCATCTCTGCTATAACGATGTTTCGGGTACTTTAGATGAGTTTTATTTAAAGGCTGAGGTCAGTAAGCTGATTACCCTTGTATATGAGTTGTACTCCAATCATAAGGATATTTCGTACCAGGATATTGATGAAAAAATCAGCTTGGTAAAATCTTATATACAGAACAATTTTCGCGATCAAATATCACTGGCTTCTCTGGCAGGCTTGGTTGGGATGTCTGAATCGTATTTCAGCAGGTATTTTCATAAGCATCAGGGGATCTCTTATACACAATATATTACCGGACTGCGGATGAATTATGCGGTCAGTCTATTGAAAACAACGAATGATTCCATCAGTAAAATCAGTGAAGCCGTAGGGTATTATTCCGTATCGGGTTTTATAAAATCTTTTACTAAATATTTCGGTACCCATCCAGATCAATTTCGACCGTTTCATCATACCAATAAGACAAAAACGAGGTTTGAAATGAACCAGATTTCAAAATCAAACATTGCTACAGCAGAACATATTGCGATACCTGTCCCCAAAAACTATACACTGAGAAAAACATCGTTTTCGCTTGCTCCTATGATTACCGTTTCGGAAGAATTCAGTTCTTGTGCGGAAGTTCTGCGGGATTATCTCAAGCGGATGTACGGTTTCTGTACTGAAATCGGCAATACAGAGACCGAACAGGGAATTCGTATGGTATATGATCCGTCCCTGGAGAAGGAATGTTATAAGGTAGAAGCTGCTGACGGTCTTGTAGAAATTACAGCATCATCTACAGCAGGTTTTTCTCACGGTGGTGCGATTGTCCTGCAGTTGGTAGATTTACGTGGGAATACACTATTTACACCGGAGTACTCTGTTTTTGACAAACCGGATACAGAATGGCGCGGCTTCATGGTCGATATTGCGAGAGGACGATATCCGCTTGATGATATATTGAGATATGCGGATATATGTTATTATTATCGGTTGAATGTTCTCCATCTGCATTTCGCCGATGATTCAGGGTATTTTCTACCCTCCAAATATTTTGGCAAGTTGAACAATTCAGAAAGATATACCACTCAGGATATTGCGTATATCAGAAAGTATCTGGCTGATAGAGGAATTACATTGGTTCCCGAGATCGAAATGCCGGGACATGCAAGGCCGCTGACAGTTACATATCCCGAGTTCTTCGGCGGCAGCCACATCGGGCAGGTATGTCCTGGGATGCCAAAGGTTTTCAATGCCCTGGAGATGATGATTGATGAAGTATGCGAAATGTTCCCCGATGCTCCCTATATCCATATTGGCTGTGATGAAGTACCTGCAGTAAACTGGAAAAAATGTGAGCTGTGCCGCAGGATTATGGGGGAAAACGGTTTTTCTTATGTTTCACAGTTGTATAGTTACATGGTCGATCGCTGCACACGAATGGTGCTCGGCAGAGGACGTACACCTATTGTGTGGGAAGGTTTTCCGAAAGAAGGAACAGAAAATATATCCAGAGATGTAATCGTTATGGTATTCCAATCGACGTATCAGAACGCAAAGGAACTGACAGAGGCTGGCTTCAGAGTAATTAATACATCATGGCAGCCGCTTTACATTGTTCCGTCTAGACCGAAATACTGGCAGCCCAATGAAATCTATAAATGGAAATATAACAAATGGCTTTATGAGGATGCTGTCGATGACAGCGGTGCGATTATTGCGGACAAAACGGAACTTGTTATGGGCGGTGAAGTTTGCCTATGGGAAGGTCGGGACTTTGTGAGTGACGGCGATATTGTTGAGAAGAATATGGCGGTCAGTGCGGAACGGTTATGGAATAGCGAGCCTGTTGTGGACTACGAGCGTTACGAAACTGAAAAAGATGCAGTATCCAAAAAACTGAGACGAATACTGTAGAAGCTTCTTTGGTATACGTTAAATCTTATAAAAATGAAAGGAAAAGTAAAAATGAAACGAATCTTTGTTTGTTTACTGGCAGTTCTTCTTATGTCCTCATGTACAGGTGGGCAGACTGAAATTCTCCCTGAAACACAAATAATGGAGGAAGAAACTGAAGCACCGCTCAGCAAAGAGGAACAGATCTTGCAGTCTCTCCCTGAAAAAGATTACAAAGGTTATTCTGCATCATATATTCAGTTTCTGTTCAAGCATCTGCCCGATATGACAAAATATCAGGTTACGGTGGATGAACAGACAGGGGAGAGCGTTAATGATGCCATGCATCAGGTTACGGCAATGGTAGAAGAGCGTCTGAATGTATCTCTTTCTACAGTTGCTTATGACAATAACGATGACATGACCAAAGATCTTACCACTTGCATCAATGCAGGTGATGATATCTATGATGCGTTTTTTTCACACTCTGCAGCAAATTTTCTGAGATCAGGTTCTCTGATGAATCTCTCGGATATCAGCAGCTTCAATTTTGATAATCCCTGGTGGAATCAGGGGGTTATGGATTCTGCCAATCTTACAGAGGATGTTTATCTGGCCTACGGTTCCCTAAGCACCACCCAATATGCATTCTATGTTCCTACTTTTTTCAATAAAACATTGGCTGAAAATGCCGATCTGCCGGATCTGTACCAGATCGTCCGCGACGGTGAATGGACACTGGACAAGATGGATGAAATGATAGAAATAGTGAAACAGGATGTAAACGGCGACGGAAAAATGAGCATCAAGGATGATATTCTCGGCTATTCTACCGGAATGCTGACCTGGACGATGTACAGTGCAGGTGCTGAAATTTATTCAAAGAACGACAGCGGTGTTAAAGAATATAATGGAATAAGCGAAAAAACAGTTGATATTATTAATAGAATTGCTGCGATCGCTTCTGATTCCAATAAGTATTACGCTTCATGGTCCGTTAGCGGAGTCGCTCAGTACCACGCTCTGATGTCGAATAATTTACTGTTTGCCCAGATGCATATGATGGAGGCTGAAAATCTTCGTGATATGGAATCGGATTACGGTATTCTCCCCAATCCCAAATATACAGAGGAGGATGATTATATTTCTTTTCTGTATAACGACTGTGAACCTATGACGATACCTAAAACTGTTTCCGATCCCGAGAGAGCCGGCGTGATCCTGGAAAATCTCTGTGCTCTGACAAAATTGTATGCAGACGAAGTGTACATCAACGACATGGCAGAGAGAAAGCTTATCCGTGATGAAGATTCTCTCGAAATGATCCGGTTGGTATACAGCTCTCCCACATACTTTGATTACTGGAATTGGGAGGGAGTCTGGAACATGTTGAATGACGCGCTGAAATCATCTTCTCCCAATATTATTTCCGCAATAACTTCCATTGAAAAAGCACTGAAGGCTGCTATTGATGCAGATATTGCTACCGTCATCAATTGAGGCTTGATTTAAATTATCTATTCAACAAGGGATAGGATTTTGTGTTAATTTAAGATAAAACAGGAGAAAGAGTATGGCAAAAATTGTATTGTTCGATGGCACAGATCTGTCCGCCTTTACCAAGCGTGATGGAAGCCCTGCCGAATGGACTGTAAAAGATGGTGTGATGACTGTAACACAGCATGACATTGTATCCAAGGTTGTTTATGGGGATGCACATATCCATGTGGAATGGATGGAGCCGGATATGCCGGAAGCCACCGGACAGTGGAAGGGAAACAGCGGTGTATATATACAGGGCTGCTATGAACTGCAGATACTGGATTCTTATGGAATCGAATCACCTCTTGATAACGATTGCGGCGGTATTTACAGTATCCAAGCTCCACGGGTAAATGCCTGTAAGCCTCCGTTGGAATGGCAGACTTATGACATATATCTCCGGGCAGCCCGAATGGAGGGAGAGAGAGTTTCAGAACCTGCTATTGTGACAATTATGCCGAACGGTCAGGTGATACATAATAATTTGATTCTTCACAGCAATACTCCGGTGGGATATATAACAAGGTTGTTGCCGAAGGGCCCCTGATGCTGCAGGATCATGGTAATCAAGTTTCTTTCCGGAATATCTGGATTGAAATGTTGTGAGCAGAGAACTTACGCACAGAATGCAGTATACCAACATTGTCGGATCTGATGTAGAGGTTGGCTGCGCAGTCAACACCGGTGACGCAGATTATGTATGTTCCACTGCCAACTATGCTCTCTACAAGATGAGATAAGGAACTCCAGCAACCCCATATTATGTAAAAGCATTTTTCGTGAACTCCTATATAAAGATATCACCAGCGTTCTTTACGGGTGCTGGTGATATCTTTAAAAGTTCAGGAACTCCTGTATATACACCAGAAAAGAGGCCCTCTTATGAACATCAACATCTCAAAAATCTGGCCTAGCTGGACCATCACCGAACGGCTAGGCCACGGTGGATTCGGTCATGTATACAAAGCCACCTATGCCGAAACAGATGCAGTAGCTGCTGTCAAGGTTATATCTATCCCTGATAATCCTGACACCATTGAAGACCTGCGTTACAGCGGCAGAAGTGACGATGAAATCCTCGCTATGTGTCATGAAGAAGCCGAACACATGATGGAAGAGATCAAAGTGATGCAAAAGCTCAAGGGGAGTACCAATATTGTCAGCATCGAAGACTCAGCTATGCGAAAAAAAGAGGATTTCATCGGCTATGACATCTACATCCGTATGGAATACCTTACACCGCTGAAAAACCATATTACTGAAATCGTTCCCCTTACGGATGAAGCTGTGGTGAAGATCGGCTGTGATATCTGTTCTGCTCTGGAAAACTGCCAGCAAACTGCAGATCATCCATAGAGATATCAAGCCGGACAATATCCTGTACCATGAGCTTTCTGATTCGTACAAACTGGGGGATTTTGGGATTGCCAGAGAACGCTTTGATACCACCAATACACTGACTCGTGGGATTGGGACTGCCAGATTCATTGCACCGGAAGTGGAAGTGGAATCTGTCTATGACCATCGGGCAGACCTGTACTCACTGGGACTGCTGTTGTATTTTCTTCGGAATCGGGAAAGACTGCCCTTTGAATATCTTGGTCATGTGGTTGATGATACATCCGTGTCCCGTGCCAAGTGGAAGCGTGTCCATGGGAATGAACCGATCCCGCCGCCCATTGATGCCAGTCCTGCTCTGGTGGAAGTGATTCTGAAAGCCTGCGCATATGAACCTAAAGATCGGTATGCTTCTGCGGCAGATATGAAGGAAGCTCTGCTGAAAGCACTGAAGCAGCCATATAAAACGACTTCACAGACACAGACAACATATGATAAAGCAGTTCCCTCTTCTTCCGGTGCTGCTGTCCAAACTATAGGAAATGCTAAAACCAAAAAGAAGAAAACAGTTCGAAGGATTCTGGGTATTGTAGTGGCAGGTGTTCTGATATATTATGGTCTGCCATGGCTTTTCTGGGATGAGGTAATGGGAGATAGTAATGAAGAAGATACTTCTGCATATGACATTGTCATCGGTGGTGTTGCCAATGATAAGGTTTTCAACACCATTGAATTGTATTTTGATAACTTGATCGATAAGAAAGAAGCAATTAATCGGCTGAAGTACGAGAAACCGAATCTGCAGATTTGTTTCCGTACAGAAAAAGCGATCAGCTATCTTCATTTTTCAGGGAGTGAAATAGTATGACTGCCAATCCCATCTTACTGCAAAAGAAATACGCAAGGATTGTAAAGCTCTTTGCAGATGAAGAGCATATCTCATTGGATACTGCTCTCCAGTTTTTCTACAAGTCTGAAGTATATACCCTGCTCAGAGAAGGCATATCAGATATGCACTGCCGGAGTGATCAGTATCTGGCTGAAGAACTGAGGATGGAATACCATAAAGAATGAGTTTAGTTCTTGTTGAATTGTTACCGAATTGGCCCGGGAGTCACAAAATAGAGAAAGCATTATTAAGTCGTGTTTAGAATATATGCTATGATCACTGGCACATAACAGGCCCTTCTAGGATTGCATGTAGGATCCCACATTCTATTATTTGAATTAAGTGTAGGGCGTATTTTAAGGCTTTCTGGAGGCTCTGGTGAATTCGGGTCGCCGTCCGATCCGTCGGTCATTCGATCTTCCAAGTATTACACTGGCAGCTTCAAAGATTGAATCCCTCCAGCTAACTATTGCAAAACTCAGTATTGCAACGATAACTTTTTCTATGTTCCGGTTGTTACCGTAATGGTTTTGCTCGATATTTTCACCCTACCCTCTCCGGTTCTGCAAAAAACAAAGTTTCAAAAAGATGCCTCCACACTCAAAATACCATTTCTCTAGGAATCATCAGGTGATTCTCTATTTCCCCAGTGGTGGCATTCTTTCAAGATTTGTGTTCCACTTCATGTTTACACGCGGTTCTCCCAAGCATTTCCTTGAATCTGGCACCGATAACTTCAATAAAACCGTAAGAAATAAAGTTTCAGTAAAAATGCCTCCACTCACCACATGCCAATTCGTAAGGAAATATATGGTGATTTGGCATTTCAGGAGTGGCGGCATTGTTTTTTGCTAGTATCTGGAACTGCTGTGCTGTTGACAAGTCCGGTGTTCTTGTGAGCAGTTGGTCGGCTGCACCAAACAACTTTTATCACTACAATCTCCATGAAACCGACGTATCTACCCCTTGCAAAGCTTGCTAAACCGAAACTCGTCGGTTCGTCGGTTAAATGTCGGTTTTTTCATATCCAAATAAAAAAACAGCTAGGTGTTTCCTAGCAATTCGACCCTCCTACTATGTAGCTCATAACCCGGAGGTCGTGAGGTTCAAATCCCACTCCCGCAACCAAATAAGGACTATAGTTTTGATACAATTTGTATCGAGGTTATAGTCCTTTTTTTGCGTCAAAACACTGTTTTTAGGGCTTTTTAGCCCATTTCACGCATAAAAATAACCCGATCAGACTGTTTTTCAGGTCGTGTATCGTTATTTTGCCCTCTATCCTATATTCGATTACTATTTTGTTATCGTAGAAATTATGGGTTATCGTTGCAATCGTGTGGGCAGATTTTCCGATCTGCTTTTTTGTCATGCTTTTTTACAGACAAAACACAACTGTCACTCCTTTGGGGAGAGTTGCAACTGGGCTTTTGGTTTATTGCTTTATGTTTGTGGTTCTGTTATCTTAGTGACATTATTCGCATGATTCACTAGGTTTTTTCTTGCTTTTTGGGGTTTCCGGTTTAGACGGGGGTATTCCCTTTTAGACGGATTTAGACGTGATTGGTTCGTCGGTTTTTCGTCGGTTGATTTGCAACGGTTGCAAATAGACAAAACAGATGATACCGGGGTTAACCAATATCATCTGTTCTTCAACATTCTATACGAATCTATGATTATTAACACATAGACTGCAAATGCCCTTCACTAACGACACAGTCTGTTTCAGAGCTGCAAACACATCTGGCTTTTCCCCAGTATCTGTGTCGCTAATTGTCAATTGGCGCACAGGATATGTAATTCTCTTAAATGTCAACAGACAGAGTTATTCACTGTAGACTGGCAGAAAAAGTCTCAAGAGAATAATCACTGGCGTATAAAGTATGAACAGTATCAACAGTTGATTGGAACATGACCGCCAGGGCCCTATTTATCTTGGAGCCTTTCATGAAGTGCAACGGGCGTGGGGTCGCGTGTGCAAATTCGCAAAAGTTTTCGGGGGAATAGGCCCCGGTGGAAGGAGGAATGTGTAAAATGGGACAAAGGGGTCCGAAACCCGGCTCCGGCGGCAGACCGAAAAAGGCACTGTCCGACAAGATTCTGGACGGTAACCCAGGCAAACGACCGCTGACAGTCATTGAGTTCAAAGACAGCGCGGTCGATCTGGAAGGTCAGGTCATGCCGAAGCCTTCCGATTACCTATCCGCCAAGCAGAAGGACGGCTCGACACTCTGTGCCGCCGAAATTTATGAAAACGTGTGGCGATGGCTTGCCGAACGGAAATGTGCCGCCATTGTCTCACCGCAGCTGATCGAACGATATGCGATGGCAAGTGCGCGATGGATTCAATGTGAGACGATCACCAGTGAACTCGGTTTTCTCGCCAAGCATCCGACCACGGGCGCGGCAATCCAGTCACCGTATGTGGCGATTGCGAACACCTACATGACCCAGGCGAACCGTCTGTGGTCGGAGATATTCCAGATTGTCAAGGAAAACTGCTCCGGCGAATACGACGGTGCGTCTCCCGAAGATGATGTGATGGAAAGACTTCTTGAAGCAAGGAAAGGAAAAGGATGAATATCGTAAAATTCAACGAATCATTGGAAAAGCACAGAACAATTCTGACCGAACAGCAGTATCGGACGCTCCGCGGACTGGCGGCTAGCGGAGATTTCGACGGTGCTGTCAAGGGATACCATAAATTACTCCGGAGGTACAGACGAAATGGAAATACAGAAACTCGTGGTTGAGCGGCTAATTCCCGCTGAATATAACCCGCGAAAAGACCTGAAACCGGGTGATGCCGAATACGAAAAGCTTAAACGCTCTATTGAACAGTTCGGGTATGTCGAACCGGTCATCTGGAACAAGACCACCGGTCGTGTGGTTGGCGGTCATCAGAGACTCAAGGTTCTGCAGGACATGGGTATCACTGAGGTTGACTGTGTTGTGGTCGAACTTTCCGAAGAGAAGGAAAAGGCTCTCAACATCGCCCTCAACAAAATCTCCGGCGAATGGGACAAGGAAAAGCTGGCTCTGCTCATCACCGATCTGCAGGGGGAGGATTTCGATGTATCCCTCACCGGCTTTGAACCTGCCGAACTTGATGACCTGTTCAAGGACAGTGTGAAGGATGGAATCAAGGATGACGAATTCGATGTGGAATCCGAACTGAAGAAACCGACCATCACGAAGCCGGGGGACATCTGGACGCTCGGCAGACACCGGCTGATCTGCGGGGACAGTACCCTGCCGCATACATACGAAATGCTGATGGGCGATACAAAAGCGAATCTCGTCATTACCGACCCGCCGTACAACGTGAATTACGAAGGCTCTGCGGGTAAGATCAAGAACGACAACATGGAGAACGATGCGTTCTACGGATTCCTGTTCAATGCGTTCGTGAATATGGAACACTTCATGGCAGACAATGCGTCCATCTACGTTTTTCATGCAGATACCGAAGGCCTCAACTTCCGCAAGGCATTCTCCGATGCGGGGTTCTACCTCTCCGGAACGTGCATCTGGAAGAAGCAGTCCCTCGTTCTCGGTCGTTCGCCATACCAGTGGCAGCACGAACCGGTACTGTTTGGATGGAAAAAGCGCGGGAAGCACCTGTGGTACACCGGACGGAAGGAATCGACCATCTGGGAGTTTGACAAGCCGAAGAAGAACGGCGATCATCCGACCATGAAACCGATCCTTCTTCTGGCGTACCCGATCATGAATTCGTCCATGAGCAATACCGTGGTGCTTGATCCATTCGGCGGTTCCGGTTCTACGCTGATCGCCTGTGAGCAGACGGAGCGGATCTGCTGCACGATTGAGTTGGACGAAAAGTTCTGTGATGTGATCGTGAAGAGGTATATCGAACAGGTGGGCAGTTCCTCCGGTGTAACAGTTCAGCGCGATGGGCTGACTTACACCTATACCGAAATCGCAAAAGAAAACGAGGAAACAGCTTAACCGTCCCCTCGTTCCCGTTCAGTTCTTTCTTGTCGGTTTCACATTCACGTCCGGCTTGATATCGCCTTCGATCTTGCCGTGTTCTTCCTCGAATTTCCTGATATTCTCACGGATCAGCACCAGAATGTGGCTGTTCACCGAACGTCCTTCATAATCCGAAACGAATCCCAGTTTCTCCAGCATTTCTTCTTCGATCCTGATGGATACACT
>JAFQGY010000226.1 GCA_017415325.1 Clostridia bacterium | reverse complement strand
CTTCCGGCTGTATGCCAACAAGTCCCGCATCGTCACAGGGCCTGCATCCGTAGGCGGTGATTTTTTGTCCAATGACAGAGTGCGTCCCCAGTATTATGCCACGGAAGTGACACTGGATGGGGAATTCCCAGGATTGTCTGCAGGCCAGCTCTGTCTGGAAGCCGTTGTGCGTATGCAGTCCATCCGGATGTTTGAGTATTCCATGGGACACGGCGGCTTCTTTCTGACAGCCCATGTGCGCTTTGCCGACGGAACAAAAACCACTCTGGTAACCGATGAAAAATGGGAATGCATGCTTCTGTCCGGTCACACCGCATCCGGCCGGTACGATGGTACCATACCGGAATCTGCACCGGTACAGGCACAGCGGATTCCCAATATATGGCACTGTCTTACCTCCCCTCTGCCGCCTGCCACAGAGACAGTGATTACACCGGAAAACAATGTCCTCACAATCTCTGCCGGTGAAACGATGGATGTGTTCATGCCCATGGACAGGATCTATACGGGATACCCGGCTGTCGATGTCCGGGCGTCGGGACGGGTGGAAGTGGAACTGCGCTGTATCGAAACAGACGAAGGTGGTTCCGGAGAACAGTATGTATTTCAGAAACCGGACAGCTATCTGGGATTTACCCTCCACAGCGCCGGAAAGCTCCGGATCCATGCTGTAAACAAAAGCGATTCTCCCGCAGTGATTACGGTCACCTTCCATGCCTCCCATTATCCGGTGGATGTGCAGGCCGTGACAAAAACCAGTGATCCGGATCTGAATCTGATCCTGGATGTATGTGCCCATACGCTCAGATACTGCCGGCAGACCCTCCATCTGGACAGCGGCCGTCACTGCGAGCCCATGGCATGTACCGGGGACTATTATATCGAATCCCTCATGACTGCTTTCACATTCGGGGATATGCGCCTTGCCGCCTTTGACGTACGCCGTACCGCTCAGCTGCTTCGGTATAACGACGGCAGAATGTTCCATACTACATACTCACTGATCTGGGTACAGATGCTGTGGGATGTATATATGCTCACCGGGGAGAGGGAACTGCTGGCAGACTGTGAAGAAGCACTGACCATGCTGCTGGAACGCTTTGAAACCTATCTGGGAGAAAACGGCATCATCGAAACCCCGCCGGACTATATGTTCATCGACTGGCTGTTCCCGGACGAAATCTCCACCCATCATCCCCCGAAAGCGCTGGGGCAGACCTGCCTGAATCTATTCTATTACGGGGCACTGCGGACAGCCGCCGGCATATATGATTTGCTGCGTGAACCTGCCATGGCTTCCAAAATGACAGCGGCAGCTGACGATATCCGCCCGAAGATCATTGAGTTCCTGTATGACAGCGAAAAGGGCCTGTTCTTTGAAGGGCTCAATACCCCCACACCGGAGCACCTGCTGTATACCTATATGCCGCAGAATGTCGAAAAACGGTATTACAGAAAGCACGCCAATATTCTGGCCGCCTATTTCGGTATTCTGGATCGGGAAGCATGTCAGGCGATCCTGGAAAAGGTCATGACCGACGAAAGCCTGGGAGAAGTACAGCCCTATTTCGCCCATTTCCTGCTGGAAGCCATATACCGCAACGACCTGCGGGAGAAGTACACACTGCAGATTCTGGAAGCATGGAAAGTACCTGTGAAAGAATGTCCTTATGGTCTTGCAGAGGGATTCATCAAGCCGGAACCCACCTACAGCTTCGACCACAGCCATGCCTGGGGCGGCACTCCCGCATATGCTCTCCCGCTGGCTCTGACGGGACTGGAACTGGCAGAACCTACTTTCCGGAAGATCCGTCTGCATCCATCTCTGCTGGGACTGGAAAAAGCCGATGTGGAAATTCCTACGCCGTATGGCATGATTACGGTACGGCAGGAACAGGGAAAAGCGCCTGTGATCACCGTTCCAGACGGAGTGGAGCTGCTGGGATGAAGAAACAGATCTGCATTTTAACCCTGCTGGCAACCGTACTGGCCTCCTGCGGAAACGGCGGCATCAAGACCGAAACCATGACTCCGGAAGAACGGGCGGAATCCTATCGGCTGATGGAAGAATCCCGTGCGGCAGCGGAATCCGAATCTCTGCGGCTGGAACAGGAAGCCAGAAAAGCGGAAGCCGAAGCGAAGAAAAAAGCAGAGGAAGAGGCCAAAGCTCTGAAGGAAGCCCAGCTTGCAGAAGACAAATCCATGGCCGTACAGGATTTTGAGGAAAACCGATATACCACCTTTCAGGGAGTGGAGTACGAGCTGACCTTCATGGATTCTTTCAACGGCCATTATCTGGATACAGACAAATGGGCATACTGTCCCAACTGGACCCGGGATGACTGTGTCTGGACAGAGGAAGCGGCGTATCTGGAAGACGGAGCGCTGGTTCTGGCTGTGACGGGAGATAAAATTCCCTATGACGCAGGCGCTATCCGAACCCGCGGTCTCTTTGAGCAGACATACGGGTACTGGGAAGTCCGGGCGAAACTGCCCCAGGCGGAGGGGATCAATGCCGCATTCTGGCTCATGTGTGACGGGGCAGGCCATGCAGAGGTTCCGGGTGCTGCCGACGGTGCGGAGATTGACATTATAGAAGCCCCTCACCACGACTGGCAGCAGGTACAGCATGCCCTGCACATGGACGGATACGAATCCCGGCACAAGTCCATAAACAAACCTATAGACATTCCGGGCATCTACGACGACGAATGGCACACCTTTTCCATGGTCTGGACACCGGACAAATATTATTTCTATATTGATGGGGAAGAGACCTGGACAGTCACAGGAAGCTGGATGTGTCATGTGCCCTGTTATGCCAAGCTGACTGTAGCCGTCGGCGGATGGGCCGGTGTGCTGGATCCCAATGCCACTCCCGTGAAAGGAATGTCAGTAGACTATATCAAAGTGTATCTCCCCGTGGACGGATACCCCGAAACCGATTCATAAAGTGAAAAGGAGTTTCTTATGTATAATGCCATTCCCATGCAGTCCACCTGCGCTACCATCGCTGCTCTGCTGCACATCGAAGCACCGGCCGATGCATACGTATTAAAAAGGGTACCCTTTTTAAGCATCCTTATTTTCCACGTCACTATAAGAACAATTTGACAATCTGATTATAATTTATAAATATCTTATAGTCAACAGATGATATGATGACCTTATTTTTTTCATGATTTTAATCAAATTATTTGTTTTTCTTTATATATTGTAAACAAAAATACTCCCCATCTTTTTCTCGGATGAGGAATATTTTTATCACACTAATGCACCTATATTATTTTTACTGCACGTTTTGCATGAAAAGCAATATCAAAAGCATTGTATTACCAACCAATGCACTCTCAATCACAATACTATACTCTGCTGACCGCCAGAAAGCTCCCTGATGAAATTATTGG